>JARYMK010000009.1 GCA_029907165.1 Anaerolineae bacterium | reverse complement strand
CTGTTGACGGAGGGAAACACCATGCAACGAGAACTCACACAACCAGGGCCGCTTCTGATCCCGTCCGGCGAATTGGCCCAGGTGGGATGGGCCCGCCAGCCGCTCCTGGACTGCAATCTGGAGGCTGCCCGCTTCTACGCCCTGCGGCCCTTGCAGCGGTTCCGCATCAAGCGGTGGGATTACTACGCCGTGTTCACGCCCCGCCGCTTCTTCTCGGCGACCATCGCCGATTTGGGCTACGCAGGCAACATCTTCGTGTACACCGTGGACTTCCAGACCCGCGAATTGCACGAGGAGGGGCTTGTCGTCCCCTTGAGCAAAGGCATCGTGCTGCCGCGCAACAGCACCGAGGGCGACAGCCTCTTTGAGGGGAGTGGCGTCCGGCTGGAGTTCCAGGTGCGGGATGGCAACCGCAGCATCCTCGTCTCGTGGCCCAAGTTCCACGACGGGCGCGGCGTAGAGGCGGACATCACCCTCGCCGCGCCGCCAGGGTACGAGTCCATGACCATCGTCATCCCTATCGGCAAGCGGCGCTTCTACTACAACCGCAAGATCAACTGCCTGCCCGCGTCCGGAAGCCTGCGCTACGGCGATGTGCGCGAAAGCCTGGACCCGGCGACCTGCATCGGCTCGCTGGACTGGGGGCGCGGCGTGTGGGAGTACCGCTCCTTCTGGAACTGGGCCAGCGCATCGGGCTTTCTGCCCGACGGCCGCACTGTGGGTCTGAACCTGGGGTGCGGCTTCGGCGACCTGTCGGCGGCGACCGAGAATGCCCTCATCCTTGCCAATCGGATTCACAAACTGGACAAGGTGCACTTCGGTTATGTATCCGGCGACTACATGAAGCCCTGGCGGTTCACCGACAACGAGGGGCGGCTGGACCTGACGTTCACGCCATTCCTGAACCGTACGGCCCGCACCAATCTGGGCATCATCTTCAGCGAGGTGCATCAGATGTTCGGGCGGTACAACGGGAGGGCCGTGGCCGACGATGGCGAGGAGATTGCCATCGTGGACCTGGTGGGGTTCGCCGAGGAGCATCACGCGCGGTGGTAGGTTCTGCGTTTGGGGTCAACCCAAAAGGAGGCGAGGCGAATGCGTAGACCTCTCGCTTTTGCGCTGGGCGGCGGTGGAGCACGCGGTGCGTTGCAGGTCGGGGCGATTCGGGCGCTGCTGGAGGCGGGGTTTCGGCCAGACATCCTCGTGGGGACGTCCATCGGGGCGGCGAACGCGACGTATCTCGCGTTGCGCGGCGTAAGCCTCGCCAGCCTGGACGGTCTCGCCGAGACGTGGCGCGATGCCGCCGTCGCAGACCTCATGCCCGCCAACTACCTGTGGCTGACCCTGCGCGTGCTGTTCAACCGCACGGGGTGGCGGCCCTACCACCGCATGCGCGACTTCTTCGTCAGTCATGGCATCTCGCCCGACATGCGCTTCGGCGACATTCAGGGCGTGCGGCTCATCCTCGTCGCCGCCGACCTGAATTCGGGCCGCCCGGTGCTGTACGGAGCCGATCCGGATGACTCGGTGTTGGAGGGGCTTCTGGCGAGCACCGCGCTGCCGCCCTGGGTGCGACCGATGGAGAAAGGCGACAAGTTGCTCATGGACGGCGGCGTGGTGAGCAACCTGCCGATTGAACCTGCGTTGAGTCAGGGGGCGCGGTCCATCATCGCGCTGGATTTGGCTGACCCGCGCTATGTGCCCATCGGCGACGAGCGTTTTGGGCCGTTCCTCGCCAAACTGATGCGCACGGTGGAGCAGCGGCAGGCGGATTTGGAGATGGCGCTGGCCGCCGAGCGCGGCGTAGAGGTCTGGCACATCGGCCTGATGGGGCGTGAGCCGGTGCAGGGGTGGGACTTTTCCCAGACCGAGGAACTGATGGCGCAAGGGTACATCACGACCCGCGCGGAACTGGCCCGACGGCTGCCCGCCCGAAAACCGTGGTGGCGGCGGCTCGTGGGTGCCGGAGACCCGTCGTCCGCCACTTGAACGGGCCCCCGGGAGACCGTGAATGATTTTACGCGCGGTAGATGTGCCGCTATCGGATGGCGGCGGATGGATTCAGCGGTACCAGCGGTTCCCGTCGGCCCACGTAGAACCGCGCACTGTGGATGTCTGGCTTCCGCCCGACTGTGCAAACGGGGACCAGCGCCATCCGGTGCTGTACATGCACGATGGGCACAACCTCTTTGATCCTGCTCTGTCCACCACCGGCCAGGACTGGGGTGTGGACGAAGCGGTTTCGCGGCTGCTCCAAAATCGGCAGATTCCCAAAGGGGTCGTCGTCGTGGGCATCTGGCATGGGGCCAACCGGTGGCGCGAGTACATGCCCGCCAAGCCCTTGGCGCAGCCCAATGCCCAAGCGGTGCGCGACGGATTCATCCGCGAGCACGGGGGAGCGCCGATTTCCGATGACTACCTGCTTTTCCTAACGACTGAACTCAAGCCGTTCATAGACTCGGCGTACCCCACGTTGCCGGATAGTCGGCACACCTTTGTCGCGGGATCCAGCATGGGCGGTCTCGTTTCGCTCTACGCGCTGGCCGAATACCCCGAGGTGTTCGGCGGGGCTGCGTGCCTGTCTACGCACTGGCCGGCCGGAGGGATGGTTCTAGTGGACTACTTCACGGCTGCGCTTCCCAGGGCCGGTCTTCACAGAATCTACTTTGACTACGGCACCGAGGGCCTGGATGCGGAGTACGAGCCATACCAGAAGGCGATGGACAAGGGCATGCGGGCGCTGGGATACACGGGGGGCGTGGATTGGGTTACGCGCAAGTTCGTTGGGGCGGACCATAACGAAGCAGCCTGGCGGGCGCGTCTTGACATACCCTTGCAGTTCCTCCTGGGACGGTGATTGCGAAGGGAACAGCGGGAGCGCACTCTGCGTCTGTAGGGCACAGGAAACAGCCGTAGGGTGCGGCTGCGGAAACGGAGGCACCGAATGAAATCTCCTCGTCTGATTCGCGCAGCGATGACCGTCGCGCTGGGCGCGATGTTGCTCGCGGCTTGCACCACGCCAACACCCATGCCCTCGCCCAGCCTGACTCCCAAGGCGACCGCTTCCCCCGCTCCGTCGCCATCCGCCACCGTTGCGCCCAAGCGAACGTCGCTGGATTTGGGCGTGCCTGTGGGCGATGTCTACAACGTCTCGGCGGGCGCACTGGACGCCGCGCGCGGCCTCGTGTATGCGGTCGCCAACGAGGGCGATGCGCGCACCGACGCCGGCGTGCTGGCGGTGGTTGACCTGGCGACCAACCAAGTGCGGGCCACAGTCCCCGTGCCCGTCATTGTGGACTGGATGTCGTCGGCGGCGCTTTCGGCCGATGGTTCGCGGCTCTACGTCGCCGGGCGCAGTGCGGACGACCGGGAGATTGCCGCAGTGGTGGCCACTGGCGCAGGGAATCGGCCCCTGGGTGAGGTGCTGGGGACGGTCGCGGACGTGCGGGCGCTGGCGCTGGACGTGGCGGGCGGCCACCTGTACGTCGCCGACCAGAAGCGGTTGCGGCGCTTGGACGCGGTGTCCTTGGAGCAACGGGCGGCGGCCGATTTGCCGGATGCGCTTGCGCCGACCATCTTGCTGACGGTCAATCCCCGCGCGGGGCGGGTGTACATCTGCGATTCGGGCGGGAACGCGATCTTCTTGTACCGCGCCGGTGACCTGGCCTATGTCGGGATGCTGGAACCGGGGGCGCAGGTCTACGGTCTCGTGCCCAGTCCGACAGGCCCTGAAGTGTACGCCACCGTGCAGGCGTTTACCCGCCAGCAGCCTGTGGGCCGCGTGGCCGTCATCCAGGGCGAGCGCATCACCCGCCAGTGGGACATCGGCGAACCTTATCCTCCCACAGGGCGCATTGTGCTGGACGACGAGGGACGGGTTTTCCTGCTCCGGGACGGTGTCCAGGACACCGTGTTTGGGTCGCACATCCTGGCGCTGGATGCGACTACGGGCGCGGTGCTCAAGTCGCTGACGCTGCCCTACTTGAATCTGGTGTACTCCGCGCCGTTGGTGTACAAGGGCACGTTGCTGCGGCTGTCCGATGTCCTGCTGCCTGTGGACTTGGCGACGGGCGAGATGGGCAAGCCTCTGCACCTGGGGGTGAAGGTGGTGCAGATGCTTCTGGATGAGAGCGCGGGCCTTCTGTTCGCGCTGGATTCCATGGGCGTGCTGCATTGCGTGGACATCGCCACGATGACCTTGCTGCACGCCTGGAAGGCGCTGGATGCGGGCTTTGAACCCTTGAATGAGGCGCAGATGACGCTGTACGGCGGGCGGCTGTACGTGGCCGACGCGCGGGCCGACCGGACGCTTGTCTTGGACGCTGCCACAGGCGACAAGGTCGCGGAGATTCCGAAGGCCGGCCAGGTGAGCATGGACACGTCGCGCAACCGTTTGTTCGTAACGAAGCAGGGCGTGTTCATCGCCGACATGACCACGCACCGTGTCATCGGCTCCATTGACGGGACCGTGCGGCAGGAGCGACAACTGTATTCGCCGGGCGCGATAGAGGCTGTGTACGATGCGGCGCGGGACTGGCTATTCGTTACCATGACCAACAACGCGGCCGGCTCGGGGGCGCGCACGTGGCTGGACATTTACGATGCCAAGACGCTGGCACGGCTGGAAACGCCCATCCAAAGCCCCCAGCGGTTCGTGGATGGTCTGGTGCTGGACGAGCAGGTGGGGCGCATCTGGCTTGCGGCCAGTTATCCTCGCGCCACACTCACGGCGTGGGCACCCGATGGCCGGCTACTGGCCCAGGTTCAGGGTGTGAGTGGGCGACTGTTCCTGGACTCCGGGCGCGGGCGACTGTACGCGCGGGCGTGGGGCGGACTGGTGGCTGTGGACGCGGCGTCGGGCGAGGTGGTAGGGTTCCGTCCGCTTCCGGTGCGGTTTCCGGACGTGGCGGTGCTGGATGGGCGCACGGGGCGATTCTATGTCGCCTCGTCCAACAGCGCGACTGTGGAAGCCGTAGAGCCGGAGCCATCGCCGGTGGCAGCGGGTTCCCCGGGCGGTTTGCCACCGCGACTGGTGCGCGAGTTGGCCATCGGCGGCGACGGCTCCATGCTGGCCGTGGTGAGCGAGATGGGAGGCGCGTCGCTGTACCGGAGCGAAGCAGGCGGCTGGGTGCGGGTGCAGGGGTGGTTCGCAGAGGGCGCCGTGCTCCGCGTGGCGACGGCACCCGGGGAACCCGCAACGTTCTTCGCGTTCCCCGGCGAGGGGTCATTCAGCCCCGGCGGGTTGCACCGCACGACGGACGGCGGACGAACCTGGCGGGTCTCCGCGCGCGGCCTGACGGATTTCTACATCCGCGACCTGGCGCTGTCGCCGAGCTTCTCGTCCGACGGCGCGGCGCTTCTCCTGGCGGGCGAAACAGGCGTGTTTGGCTCTACGGATGGGGGGCAGACCTGGGAGCGCGTTTCGGACATCGTCGGGTTCCGCGCCGCCGCTTCGGCAGGGCCTGTGTTCATGGTGCTGGCATCCGGCACCGAGTACAGCCGGACAGAGGTCTACCGGACCCGTGGCTCCGATGGTCTCTTGGAACGGGTCGGCGCGATTCCCGTGTCGCCGTACTTCGTCAAGGCGCTTGCGCTATCGCCGCGCTTCGCCGAGGACGGCGTGGCCCTGGTTGCGGCCGAGAACGGGGGCATGTTTCTGTCGCAGGACGGCGGGCGGACGTGGGAGCCGGTGGGGCCGCCCCTGGCATCCCTCACCAGCCGATTTGCGTTTGTCTTCGCGGCCGACTTCGCGACGAGCCGCACGGTGTACGCGTTGACCTCGGAGATATTCTACGGCGGGCGCGAGGAGCAGCGCCTGCTGCGTTCCACCGACGGGGGCCTGAACTGGGAGGAGGCGAGCGGCGCGGCTGGCATCGCGTGCATCGCGCTGGGGCCCGACGGGCGTCTCTGGGCAGGCACGACGGACGGGCATGTGGAGTCGCTGCCCCTGGCGCGCCTCTCGTGGGCTGAGGCGCCCGCTCCCACTCCGACGTTCACGCCGCCGCCTCCGCCCACACCGGTGCCCACGCCAACGCCTCTGGTATTCCTGTCGCCCCCGGCAGGGCTGCACTGGCCCGACAGCATCTTCGCGGCGCTGTGGCGCTCGGACGAGGTGGTGCGCCAGGCGCTGGGCTGGGCCGTGGACGAGTCTGCTCATGAGACTGCCGCGGCCCTGGAGGCGCTGGAGGGCGGCCTCATGATGTGGCGGCAGGATGATGTGGGCGAGGTGTATGTGCTCTTCCCCGGCGGAGACTGGTACGCCATCACCGACATGTGGACCCCGGACCAGCCGGAAAGCGACCCGGCCATCGTGCCGCCGACCGGGCGGTTCCAGCCGACCCGCGGCTTCGGCAAGGTGTGGCGCGAAAACCCGTGGCTGCGCGAGCGCCTGGGGTGGGCAGTGGAGCCCGAGCGCGGCGTTACCGCGCAGGCGCAACGGTTTGAGCACGGGTGGCTGCTCCGCGCCGAGGGGAGCATCTACGGCTGGTGAACGCTGCCGTGGGGCCGGCCTTTTGGCAGCGCCACGAGGCCAGCCCGTAGAGGACGCGTTCCCATGTTATTCCCCGTACGTTCGCAGGAATGAGAGCGCCACTCCTTCCGGCGGGGCGTCGGGCTTGAGACCTTCGGGGCGGGGGATGGGACGGGTGGGGTCGGTGCCGATGAAGCGCACCTTGCCGGTGTAGGCGTGGTAGGAAATGCGCACCTCGCCGCCCGTGGCCTGCAGGAGCCCTGCCCACAGAGCGGCATCCCCCAACTCAGGCGTGGATGTTGTGAACGAGACAGCAGATGGTTCTTCTATCCGGGGCGCTTGTGCGGATAGGGTAACTGTAGAAAAGAAAAGCGAGACAACGATGATTGTTGATATAATAAGCAAACGAGTTTGGGCGCGCATTCTCCCCCTCCTGACCGGCCTTGTGGCACAATGAGCAGGTTCGCCATTTTGTAGCGCCATGTTAGCAGACAGAGGTGGAACCCGCGAGTCGCTCCAGGCCGGGTCGCGGTTTGTACCGATTCTAGTATGGGACTTGCGACTGACAGGAGACTGACAAGCAGCGGTAACGTTGGGGTGTTGTTGCCTCTTGGCTTCATAAACGAACGTGCGCATGTTGCCTATTTTGGCGATCCATGGTATAATGGTGAAAGTGGGAACGAACCCCACGCTCATCGCTCCGAGAGCAGAGGACTATGACCCGGCTGCCAGGGCCAATGCATCGTATCTCGGAACTCGGCACTATCCGCTGTGCCGCAGCGCGCATGTATGGCCGCGCTGCGAACCGGCGGCTATCTCACCGTCTCTTCGGCCCGCTGGACGCGCTCGGTGGACAATCCTGTCCCCCTGACCACAGACTTGACACCCACGCCGGCCTACACGGCTGCGCGACGTCTTTGAAACCGTGATCTTGAACCCGCCATCGGCGGACTTGAGAAACTATCAACGGCGATACATGGAGCATGGAGGCTACCGTCAAGCCCTGACCGAGGGGGCGCTTCACCGACGCCGGTCGGTAGGTGCATCCATCCCTTCGCGTACGTGGCGGCCAGGCCGCGCTGTGCTTCCCGCTCGCCGTCCAGCGAGTTTTTTGTTGCGCGAATCTACCGGAAGGAGGCAAGGACATGCCTGAGTCATTCAGCCAGAAGACCGTTGCCCAGTTCCTGGATGAACTTGCGTCCCAAGCGCCCGTGCCCGGGGGAGGGAGCGGGGCGGCCCTCGTGGGGGCCTTGGGCGCCGCTCTTGCCAGCATGGTGTGCAACCTGACCGTCGGCAAGCCCAAGTACGCCGACGTGCAGGAGGACATCCAGGCGCTGCTGGCCCAAACCGAAGCACTCCGCGCCCGCCTCACCGCCCTGATTGACGAAGACATCGCCGTGTACTACCGCCTCTCCTCTGCGTACAAGATGCCCAAGGACACCGACGAACAGAAAGCCGCCCGCACCGCCGCCATTCAGGAAATCCTCCGCGACGCCACGAAAGTCCCCATGCAGATTGCCGAAGCGTGCGTTCAGGTTCTGCATCTCTGCAAGCCCATCGCGGAGAAGGGGAACGTGGGCGCGGTGTCCGACGCGGGTGTGGCGGCGCTGCTGGCGGAAGCGGCGCTGCGGTCGGCGGCACTCAACGTGCTCATCAACCTGGCCGCCATCAAGGACGCGGAATTCGTGGCCCGCGAGCGCGCCGCGCTGGACGGTCTCCTGTCTGGCAAGGCGCAATTGAAAGAGGAAATCTACGACCTCGTGGTCTCAAAACTATAGGAGAAGACAGAATGTCCGCGCTGATTCTGGATGGAAAAGAACTGGCCAAGACCCTGAAGGAAGAAGTGGTGGCTGCCGTAGCCGAGTTCAAGGCCGCGCACGGTTACGCACCTTCGGTGGCCATCGTGCGGGCGGGCGAGGACCCGGCCTCGGTCTCCTACGCCAACGCCATCCGCAAGACGTTTGAAGGCGCTGGCATGGGCTTTGCGCTGCACGCGCTGCCCGAGTCGGCATCGCAGGAAGAAATCGTGCGCGTGGTGGCGAGCCTGTCGGCGGACCCCAACGTGCATGGCATCATGGTGCAGGAGCCGCTGCCCAAAGGCATTGACGAGGCGGTAATCAAGGAGGCCATCGCGCCGCAAAAGGACGTGGACGGCGTGCATCCGGTGAACACGGGGCGACTGGCCCAGGTGGCTCCCGCAGGCAGGCCCGCAGGCGTGCTGGATTTCTTCGTCCCCGCCACACCCGCCGGGGGAATGGAGATTCTGAAGCGTTACAAGGTGGAACTGGCTGGCAAACACGCCGTGGTCGTGGGCCGGTCCAACATCGTGGGCAAGCCCATGGCGCTCCTGCTGCTGCGCGAGAACGCCACCGTAACGCTGGCCCACTCGCGCACGGCGGACCTTGCGGGCGTCTGCCGCCAGGCGGACATCCTGTGCGCCGCGGTGGGCAAGGCGGGTCTCATCACGGGCGACTGGATCAAGCCCGGCGCCGTAGTGATTGATTTTGGCGTCAACTTCGTGGATGGTAAAATGGTCGGCGATGTGGACTTCGCGTCCGCTGTGGAGGTGGCGGGCGCCATCACACCCGTGCCCGGCGGCACCGGCCCGATGACAAACATCATGCTGATGCTCAACGTCCTGCAGGCGGCCCGTCTGCTCGCGCGCTAGACTTCCTGCACGGACAATAACGATATTTGGGTGGCAAACTAACCAAAACTCAAGGAGGCAGAAGGAACCTATGGGAAAGCAACTCAACGTAGAACGCAGGAACCCCGTACCCAGCGACATTGAGATCGCGCAGGAAGCGAAACTCCGGCCCATCACCGAGATCATGGAGGAAATCGGCCTGCTCCCCGACGAGGTGGACCTGTACGGGAAGTACAAGGCCAAGGTGCACCTCAGCGTCCTGGAGCGGCTGAAAGACCGGCCGAACGGCAAGTACATTGACGTTACGGCCATCACTCCCACGCCACTGGGCGAGGGCAAGACGGTAACCACCATCGGCGTGAGCCAAGGCCTGGCCTACCTGGGGAAGAAGGTCTTCACGTGCATCCGCCAGCCGTCGCAGGGCCCCACCTTCGGCATCAAGGGCGGCGCGGCGGGCGGCGGCTACGCCCAGGTTGTACCCATGGAGGACTTCAACCTGCACCTAACGGGCGACATCCACGCTGTGGGCGCGGCCAACAACCTGCTGGCAGCGGCTATTGACAACCGCATCCAGAAAGAGTCGCGCTGGAGCACCAATTTCCTGGCCAAGGCGCTGTGCCCCGATGACCAGTACACGCCTTCCATGCGGAAGCGCCTGGCGAAGTTGGGCATCCAGTCGGAGCGCCCCTCGGACCTGAGCGATGCGGACCGCGAGCGCATGTTCCGTCTGGATATTGATCCCTACTCCATTCAGTGGCGGCGTGTGGTGGACGTGAGCGATGCGGCGCTGCGGAACATCGTGGTCGGCCTCGGCACCGTCAACGATGGCCCGCCGCGGGCGACCGGCTACGACATCACGGTGGCGTCCGAGATCATGGCGGCGCTGGCCCTGTGCAGCGACCTGGCGGACCTGCGCGAGCGCATGGGGCGCATTGTCATCGGCACCAACAAGAAGGGCGAGCCTATCACGGCCGAAGACCTGAACGTGGCCGGCGCCATGACCGTTCTTCTGAAGGATGCCGTGATGCCCAACTTGCTGCAAACCCTGCAAGGCAGTCCGGCATTTGTGCACTGCGGCCCCTTCGCCAACATCGCCCAGGGCAACAATTCCATCATCGCCGACCGTATTGCACTCAAACTGGCCGACTACGTGGTAACGGAGAGCGGCTTTGGCGCGGACTGCGGCATGGAGAAGTTCATGGATATCAAGTGCCGCGTCTCGGGTCTGGTGCCCAACTGCGTGGTTATGGTCGCCAGCGTGCGCGCCCTCAAGATGCACGGTGGTGGTCCGGCCGTCGTCCCCGGCAAGCCGCTGGGCAAGGCCTACAAGGAGGAGAACCTGCGCCTTCTTGAGGCGGGCTTGCCCAACCTCATCCAGCACATTGAGAACGCCCGCAAGTTCGGTGTACCGGTGGTGGTCGCCATCAACCGGTTTGTAACCGACACCGATGCCGAGATCAACCTCATCAAGCAAGCCGCAGTTCAGGCTGGCGCGGAAGGGGCTTACGTGAGCGAGGTCTGGGCCAAGGGCGGCGAAGGCGGCGCGGAACTGGCCGAGGCGGTCATCGCGGCGTGCGAGAAGCCGTCCAACTTCCACTTCCTGTACCCGGACGATATGTCCATCAAGGAGAAGATAGAGACCATCGCGCGCGAAATCTACCGCGCCGACGGGGTTACGTACACGCAGGAGGCGAACGAGAAGATTGCCCTGTTCACCAAACTGGGCTACAGCCACCTGCCGATCTGCATGGCGAAGACGCACCTGTCGTTTACGCATGACCCGACGATCAAGGGGGCGCCGCGCGGTTGGACGCTGCCGGTGGTGGACATCCGCGCCAGCGTTGGGGCCGGGTTCTTGTACCCGTTGTGCGGCACCATACGCACCATGCCCGGCCTGCCGACCCGTCCCGCCTTCACCGACGTGGACCTTGACCTGGAGACCGGCCGGGTGGTGGGCCTGTTCTAGTCCAAACCTTTGCCTGCTGGGCGGGCTTGTAGCCCGTCCAGCGGGCGTGCCATGATGCCAACTTTGCTTGATAGGAAGCTACACAGAGTTTCCTGGTAGATAAGCCCACATAATCAATTTGTGGGCTCGCGCCGAAATTGTTATAATGGGCGCAGACCCCTTGGCGGGCACAAGTCGGCGAAAAACCTGCACCATCCACAATCAAGCGAGGGAAGAGAGCATGGAACACGTTGAGTTCAGCGTCCCACGCATGTGGGCAGACCACCACGTGCCCATCGTCCGAAAGGCGCTCCTAGGCATCCCCGGTGTGGAAGATGTCTACGCCAGTTCGGCATGGAAGACCGTCCGCATCACCTACGATCCAGCCCGCGTGAACCCCAACACCCTTGAGAAGGCCCTGGCCGACGCCGGGTACCCCGTTGGCGTGGAATTGGAACTCCCCACTTATCCGGAGCAGACCAAGGACAACGCCATGTGGTACACCGTGGCCGGCCGCATGACCGAGACGAATCTGGCCGACCTCAAGATGTCGGGCGACCATCGGAAGTACTAACAGGCAACAGCGGGAAACCAGGAGGAAGACCCCATGACAGAGTTCAAGACCATAGACCCCGCAGCGGTTGAGATGCTGAAGATCGCTGCGGAGGAGAACATCTCCACCGCGTTCAGCCGTGCCGAAGAGGTGAAGCCTTGCCCCATCGGCGAAACGGGCGCGTGCTGCAAGATTTGCTTCATGGGCCCGTGCCGCTTGGTGGGCAAGACCACCCGCGGCGTTTGCGGGGCCGACGTCCACACGGTGGCGGCCCGCAACTTCGCCCGCATGGTAGCAGGCGGCGCTTCGGCCCACTCGGACCACGGCCGCGACCTGGCCATGACGCTGCTCCACGTGGCCAAAGGCGAAGGGCAAGGCTATCGCATCCGCGACGTGGCGAAACTCCACGCCGTCGCGCGGTACATGGGCATCCCCACCGACGGCCGCACCAAAGAGGAAATCGCGCTGGATGTAGCGACCGAGGCCCTCGCCAACTTCGGGCGACAGACGGGGCAGGTTACCTACGTAACCCGCGCTACCAAGAAGCGACAGGAGATTTGGAAGAAACTCGGCATCGTGCCGCGCGGCGTGGACCGCGAGGTGGTGGAGACGCTGCACCGCACCCACGAGGGCGTGGACCTGGACCCGGAGAACATCCTGCGCCATGCACTGCGCACCTCGCTGGCCGACGGGTGGGGCGGCTCCATGCTGGCCACCGACATCGGCGACATCCTGTTCGGGACGCCGGCCCCCATTAGCACGGAAATCAACCTGGGCGTCCTGAAAGAGGACGAGGTCAACATCATCGTCCACGGCCACGAGCCAACCCTGTCGGAGATGATCGTCGCGGCGGCCCAGGACCCCGAATTGATCGCCTACGCCAATTCCAAAGGGGCGAAGGGCATCAACCTGGCGGGCATCTGCTGCACGGGCAATGAAATCCTCATGCGGCACGGCATCTCGCCGGCGGGCAACTTCCTGCACCAGGAGTTGGCGATTATCACCGGCGCCGTGGAGGCCATGATCGTGGACGTGCAGTGCATCATGCAGGCCCTGGCATCGCTGGCCGAGAACTACCACACCAAACTCATCACCACGTCGCCGAAGGCCAAGATTCCAGGCGCGACGCACATTGAGTTTGACGAGAGCCGTGCTCTGGATTCGGCGAAGGCCATCGTCCGCGCGGCCATTGACAACTACCCGAACCGCGGCAAGACTCGCATCCCGCCCATCAAGAACCGGCTGGTGGCTGGGTTCTCGCACGAGTACCTCAACTACATGCAGGGCGGCGTGTACCGTGGCTCGTTCCGACCGCTCAACGACGCCATCGTGCAGGGGCGCATCCGCGGCGCTGCGGGCGTCGTGGGGTGCAACAACGCCCGCGTCCCGCAGGATGAGGGCATCTACAACCTGGTGAAGGAATTCGTCGCCAACGACGTGCTGGTGGTGGTAACGGGGTGCGCGGCGACCGGCTCGGCCAAGTACGGCCTGCTGTCTCCCGAAATCTGGGCGGCAACCGGCAAGGGGCTGCGCGAGGTGTGCGAGGCCGTGGGCGTTCCGCCGGTGCTCCACCTCGGCTCGTGCGTGGACAACTCGCGCATCCTGACCGTGCTGACTCAAATGGCGACGGAGGGTGGCCTGGGCCAGGATATTGACGACCTGCCGGCCGTGGGCATCTGCCCTGAGTACATGTGCGAGAAGGCCATCGCCATCGGGACCTACTTTGTGGCGTCCGGCGCTTACGTGCTGTTCGGCGTCCACTCGCCGGTTTCCGCCAGCGACGTCGTTACGCGCCTCATGACCGAGGGCTGGGAGTCGCAGGTGGGCGGCAAACTGGAGTTTGAGCCCGACTGGCGCAAGATTCTGGAGAAATCGCTGGCGCACATTGACAAGAAGCGCGAGAAGTTGGGCCTTGTCGCGTGGGATCCGGATCGGTTCGGCAAGAGCGGCGACGCGGTCATGATGGAGTACCTGAAGACCGTGTCCGCCTCCAAATAGCGGCCGACACAAGACCTGCACCCTTCAAGGAGGAATCGCATGTCCAGATACATAGCCACACGAGCCATCCGCGGGGCCACGGCGCTGGTCTACGAGGCGGAGCAACTGCTCAACAAGGCGCTCAAGGAACTTGGGCCGGACACGCCGGTGCAGTTCACCAACACCGCCTACTACCTGCCCGTCATCCTGGGCCTCACCGGAATTGAGGTTTCCAAACTGGGCGATATGCCCAAGGTGCTGGAGCGGGCCAAGGCGCTGCTGCACCCTATCCCCAAGGACCAGGTCTGGCTGCCCTACCTGGGCGAGACGCTGGACTCGGGCATCGCGACCCTGTTTGCAGCCGAACTGATTGAGGGCATCCGCTTCGCCTACGGCGAGCAGCCCGAGAAGATCACCTGGGGCGGCAAAATCGCCAAGGGCGGCAGTTTCACGTCGCCGGAGTTTGAAGGCGAGGGCGGCAACGGCGGCACGCTCAACGGCCCCATTGACGACATCCAACTCCGCGCCTGGGGCATCCAACTGGTGGACGGGCGCATGCCCGGGTTTGCGGCCATCGTTGGGTGCGCCAAGTCCAACGAGGTCGCGGTGGAGATCGTCCGCCAGTTGCAGCAGCGGAACATCCTGGTGTTCCTCAGCGGCAACGTCAACGGGCGCAGCATCATCCACCAGTTGATGGAAGAGGGCGTGGAACTCGGCTACGACACCTACACCGTACCCTTCGGCACGGATACCCTCTCGGCCATCTACGCCCTGGGGTTTGCAACCCGCTCGGCGCTGACGTTCGGCGGCATGAAGGGCGGGATGGCCCGCGACATTTTGCTGTACAACAAGTACCGCGTGTTCGCGTTTGTCCTGGCGCTGGGCGAGGTGGACGACCTGAAGTACGCGGCGGCGGCAGGGGCCATCAACTACGGGTTCCCCGTCATCGCCGATACCGTCATCCCGCAGATTCTGCCCACGGGTATCACGTCCTACGAGCATGTCATCTCCATGCCGTTTGACGAGATTCCGGGCGAGAACGACCTAGAGCGCGCCAAGCGCCTCGTCCAGCGGTGCATTGAGGTACGCGGCGTCAAAATCAAGGTTACCGAGGTGCCCATTCCGGTGCCCTACGGGTCGGCCTTTGAGGGCGAGCGCGTGCGCCGCGAGGACATGCGCATTGAGTTCGGCGGCAAGAAGACCCGCTGCTTTGAGTACCTGCGCATGGCCGACTTTGACGCGGTGGAAGACGGCAAGGTAACCGTCGTCGGCCCTGGGATTGAGACCGTTCCCGAGGGCGGCGCGATGGACATGGGCATCGTCGTGGAAGTGGCCGGCCGCAAGATGCAGGAGGACTTTGAGCCTGTCCTGGAGCGCCAGATTCACTACTTCATCAACGGCGCGTCGGGCATCCAGCACATCGGCCAGCGCGACATCGCCTGGATTCGCATCAGCAAGGCGGCTGCCGAGAAGGGTTTCAACCTAGAGCACTTCGGCAAGATTCTCGTCGCCCGCTTCCACGCCGATTTCGGCGCCATCGTGGACAAGATTCAGGTAACCATCTACACCGACCCCAAGAAGATAGAGGAATGGCTCGCCAAGGCCCGCGAGGCGTACAACTACCGCAACCAGCGCCTGGCCGACATGACCGACGAGTCGGTGGAGGAGTTCTACTCCTGCACACTGTGCCAGAGTTTCGCGCCGAACCACGTGTGCGTGGTGTCCCCTGAGCGCCTGGGCCTGTGCGGCGCGTACAACTGGCTGGACTGCAAAGCCTCGTACCAGATCAACCCCACCGGCCCCAACCAGCCCATTCCCAAGGGAAAGTGCCTGGATCCGGTCAAGGGCTACTTTGACAAGGTGAACGAGTTCGTCCAGAGCGCCTCGCACGGAAGCGTGCAGCAGGTGTCCATGTACTCCATCATGGAGAACCCGATGACGGCCTGCGGCTGCTTTGAGGCCATCATGATGGTGGTTCCAGAGGCCAACGGGTTCATGGTGGTCTCGCGCGAGGACCCGAGCATGACACCCGCCGGCATGACGTTCTCCACGCTGGCGGGCGTCGCAGGTGGCGGACTCCAGACGCCAGGCGTCATGGGCGTCGGCAAGTACTTCCTGGTGAGCCGCAAGTTCATCGCCGCGGATGGCGGCCTGAAGCGCATCGTATGGATGTCCTCCATCCTGAAGGAGACTATGGCCGAGGAACTGAAGGCGGCGGCGGCCCGTGAAGGCGATCCTGACCTGCTGGACAAGATCGCCGACGAACGTGTCGCGACCACTGTGGACGAAATGCTGCCGTTCCTTGAGGAGAAGGGACACCCGGCGCTGACTATGCCGCCATTGTTCTAGGAGCGAAGGCGGTCAGCCGTCAGCATCGGGCGGTCGGGTGCGAATCCCGGATGCTGGCGGCTGGCCGCTTCCAACGGCGTGTCGCGGACGACCGCCCGCGCCGAGCCTGGGTTGCGCCGTGTTTGACGGACGGCGTCTCCCAGGCTATCCTTGTGCACGTCTGGAACTTATCTGTCCCTGAGGAGGCCCGATTTTGGCCGGTGTGCGATACGTTCGTGATGTGATGCATCGCGGAGTCGCAACGTGCGCTCCTGAGACTCCGCTGCGCGAGGTCGCCGCGCTGATGGCCCGCGACCGCGCCAGTGCCGTGGCCGTCGTGAACCCCAGCGGCGAACTCATCGGCATCATCTCGCGCACCGACATGGTGCGGGCGTACATCAAGCCCTTTGCCGACCTCCGAGCCGAAGACATCATGACAACCCAGGTCGCCACCATTATCCCGGATATTCCGGTCCGCGCTGCCGTCCAGATCATGCTAGACCGCGGCGTGCACCAACTCATCATCCTGCACGCCCGCCCCGCGCCTCAGCGGCCCGTGGGAATCCTCACCATGGATGACATCGTCAAAGACATGGCCAACCTGCCAGATTCAGAGAAAGGAGAGTAGAATCCATGCCAGTTACCGTAGAAACGCCGTTGGAGAAATGGACCGGCAAGGTCCGCGAAGTAACTCTCGGAGCCACACGCGACCAGAAGGGAACCCGTTCCAAAACCGTAACGGTGGGCGGGGAAACTACGCTGCCGTTCCTGCACTTTGAGGGCAACATTCCGCACCCGCCAGCCATTGCCATTGAGGTTCAGGACTCGTACCCATCCGATTGGTCTCCGGTTCTCCTCAATGCCTGGGGTGATACCCTCAAGGATCCCGCTGAGTGGGCGAAGAAGGCCGAGGCGCTGGGTGCAGATCTGATCATGCTCAGGTTGCGCGGCGTCAACGGCGATGGGAGCGAGACCACCGGTGCTCAGGCAGCCGCCGTAACGAAGGCGGTTCTCCAGGCGACCGGCTTGCCGCTCATTGTGCGCGGCCCGGGCCAGGCCGAAAAGGACAACGAGTTGCTGGTGGCTGTGGCCGAAGCCGTGGCGGGCGAGCGCCTGGCGCTGGGCCTCTGCGAGGACAAGAACTACCGCACCATCGTGGCGGCGGCCCTGGCCCACGGCCATCTTGTCATCAACTCCACGCCCATTGACGTGAACCTGGCCAAGCAACTGAACATCCTGGTCAGCGACATGCAAATGGAACCCGACCGGATTCTGATGGACCCCACCACGGGCGCGCTGGGCTACGGCCTGGAATACACCTACTCGGTGATGGAGCGCCTGCGAATCGCCGCGCTCACCGGCGACAGCATGACCCAAATGCCGATGATCTGCTTCACCGGCGAGGAGTCCTGGCGCCAGAAGGAGTCCAAAGTCGGCGAGGGCGTGCCTGCCGCGTGGGGCGACTGGACGCGGCGCGGCATCCTGTGGGAGGCCGTAACGGCTGTGGCCCTGCTGGAAGCCGGCGCGGACATCGTTACGCTGCGCCATCCCGATTCGGTTCCCATCGTTCGCAAGGCCATTGAGCAACTGATGGCCCATTAGCGCCGAAGAGGTAGAGGGTGTTTCAGCAGGTGAACTGGCTAACGGCGGCTGCGGGGCTGGTCTTGCTGCTCATCAGCATCTTGAGCGCGTTTCGCCCCAACCTGGTCTGGGGCGATCCGACGCCGCTTCGCCTGCCGCCGGACAGGTTGTACCGCCTGTACCGCCGTCGGCAGATCGGAACCGTGGTCTTCTTCATCGCCGGCGCGGCCCTGCTGATTCTCAGCGCAAGATAGACGTTTAGATAACAAGGAGGACAAGATGCCACTGAGCGGACTTGAAATCTACAAACTGCTCCCGAAAACCAACTGCAAGGAGTGCGGGTTCCCCACGTGCCTTGCTTTCGGCATGAAACTGGCGGCCAAGCAGGCTGACCTCTCGGCGTGTCCCTACGTCTCGGAGGAGGCCAAGCAGGCGCTGGAGGCGGCCTCTGCTCCGCCTATCCGCCTGGTAACCCTGGGCGGCGCGGATCACAAGGTGGAGGTCGGCAACGAGACCGTGCTCTTCCGCCACGAGAAGACCTTCTTCCACCAGCCGGGCGTGTTCGTGCGCGTGCCCGACAACCTGCCGACCGCCGAACTGGAGGCCAAAGTCGCCGACATCGTCGCATTCAAGACCGAGCGCGTGGGCATGGACCTGTTCGCGGACGGCATTGCGGTGCAGAACGTTTCGGGCAACGCCGACACGTTCGCGCAGGCGGTGGCCACCGTGCGCGCCAAGACCAAGCGGCCCGTGATTCTGCTGTCCGACAATCCGGCGGCCATCGCGGCAGGCCTGGCGAAGGAAGGCGGCCTTGCCCCGCTGGTGGGGCCCGCCACGGCCCAGAACTGGCGGGAGATGACCAAAGCCGCCAAGGCTGCCAATGCGTCCATCCTCGTGCGAGCCGATGGCGACCTCAGCGCCCTGGCCGAGTTGGCCGAGAATGTGAAGGCCGCGGGCGTGGAGAGCATTGTCCTTGACCCGGGCGCACGCACCCTTTACGGCAATTTGGCGCTGTTCACGCAGTTGCGCCGACTGGCCCTCAAGAAGAACTTCCGGCCGTTGGGCTACCCCCTGGCGGCATTCCCAGGCGAGGGGGCCGGCTCGTTTGAGGAGGAAGTCGTGGCGGCGGCGCAGGCCATCGCCAAGTACGGCGGCATCGTGGTACTGGATCACTTTGACCCGGCCGCCATGTACATCCTGCTGACGCTGCGGCTGAACATCTTCACCGACCCGCAGAAGCCCATCCAGGTCAGCCCGGGCGTGTACGAGTTCAACTCGCCCAAGCCCGAGTCGCCGCTGCTGGTTACCACCAACTTCTCGCTGACCTACTTCAGCGTGGCGGGCGAGGTGGAGGCCAGCGGTCTGCCCGCATGGGTGCTCATCACCGACGCCGAGGGCATGTCGGTTCTGACGGCCTGGGCCGCCGGCAAGTTTGACGCCGAGCGCATCGCCAAGGCGGTCAAGGCGTTCAACGTGCCCGACCGGATCAACCACAAGAAGATCGTCATCCCCGGCCTCGTGGCCACCATCTCGGGCGAACTGGAAGAAGAACTGCCCGGGTGGGACGTGCGCGTGGGGCCGCGCGAGGCAGTGGACATCCCGTCCTACCTGAAGAACGTCTGGAAATAGCAACCCTGCAGGGGCGGACCGATGGCGCGAAGCGAGGTTCGCCCCTGCCCTAGGAACCCGTCATGTCCGAGAACACGTTCACCGTAACCTTTCAGCCGTCGGGCGTCGTTGCCCGGGCGCGCGCCGGCGAAATCCTATCCGACGTGGCCCTTGCCGCCGGCGTTCCCATCAGCCTGCCCTGTGGCAGCCAGGGGCGCTGCGGGCGTTGCAAGGTCGTGATCACCCGCGGCGAGGCGGAACGCAAGACGACCGTCCGCCTCACCGCAACCGAACTGGAACAAGGGTACGCCCTGGCTTGCCAAACGCGCGTGCAGGGCGACCTGGAGGTGTTCGTCCCGCCGCTTGAGGAGGTCATCGTCCGCCGTCTGCCCACAGAGCGGGGCGCCGAGCGGGCCTACGAACTGCCCGCGGCCTGCGACTGGGCTGCCAAGCCCACCCTGCGCAAGGTCCATCTACAGATTGAGCCGCCGAGCCTGCTGGACAACACAACCGACTTTGAACGCGTGTCCCGCGAACTAGCGCGCCAGTACGACATCCGCAACCTAACAGTGGCGCTGCCCACGCTTCGCAGACTGGCGCGGGCGCTGCGCGACGCAAACTGGGATGTTACCCTCACGCTGGAGATGGGCACGTGGACGAATCCCGATGGCCCGCCCCGCCTGCTGGATGTGGCCCCTGGGAACCAGACGCAGACGCTGTATGGCATCGCCGTGGACATTGGGACCACGTCCAACGTCGTCTATCTCGTGGACATGATCGCAGGCCGAGTGGTGGACACCGCCTCGGCGTACAACCTCCAAATCTCGTGCGGCGAGGATGTCATCTCCCGCATCATCTATGCGAAGAAGCCCGGCGGGCTGGAGCACCTTCAGCGGTTGGTGGTGCAGACCATCAACGGCCTCATTGAGGAACTGTGCGCCCGAAACAACATCGCCGGCACCGAGATTCACAAGATGACGGTGGCGGGAAACACCACGATGACCCACCTGTTCCTCGGATTAGACCCCGAGGCGATCCGCTTGGAACCCTACATCCCCACCATCACCCATCCGTCCCCCGTGCGGGCCCACGAACTGGGCATCCACATCAACCCCGACGCGACAGTGGACTGCCTGCCCGGGGTGGGGGCCTACGTGGGCGGCGACATCACGGCGGGGGTGTTGAGTTCCAAACTGTACACCACCGACAAACTCAGCCTGTTCATAGACGTGGGCACCAACGGCGAGATCGTCCTGGGCAATGCCGACTGGCTGATTTCGTGCGCGTGCTCGGCCGGGCCAGCGTTTGAGGGCGCGGGCGTGCAGTCGGGGATGCGGGCCACGATCGGCGCGATTGAGGAAGTGTGGATCAGCGCCAAGACCTACGAGCCGACGTACCGCACCATCGGCGATGCCCCGCCTGAGGGCATCTGTGGGTCGGGCATGATCTCGCTGCTGGCCGAGATGTTCATCTCCGGCGTGATGGACAAGGCGGGCAAACTGAACCGAACCCTGAACACGCCGCGCATCCGCATGGGCGAGCACGGGCCGGAGTACGTGGTCGCCTGGGCCTCCGAGACGCGCGCGAAGAAGAACGACATCGTCATCACCGAGGTGGACATCGCCAACCTCATCCGCGCCAAGGCTGCCATCTACGCCGGGTTCTCGGTGCTCACCCGCAGCGTGGGCATTGAACTGGCCGACGTGGAACAGGTGCTCATCGGCGGAGCCTTTGGCAAGTACATTGACGTGGAGAAGGCCATCCAAATCGGGCTTCTCCCCGACATGCCCTGGGATCGGTTCCATTATCTGGGCAACACGTCGGCCCTGGGCGCGTATGCGGCACTGCTGTGCGCGGACATGCGCCAGGCCGTCGTGGAGATCGCCAACAAGATGACCTACCTGGAGTTGAGCGCGGACAACACGTTCATGGATCAGTTCACGTCGGCGCTGTTCTTGCCGCACACCGACACGGCCAGTTTCCCGTCCGTGATGCGCCTGCTCCAGAGCGTAGGTCGCCAGAGCCAGGAGACGCAGTAGGCCGCGGGGCGTAAGCGGATGACGACATGAGGCATCCGCCCGCACTCGCGGGTTTCGGGGTTTCTCATCGGCGTTTTCAATCGCGCGCAAGCGCACAAGAACACGAGGAGGTGCACGAATGCTAATTATCGGCGAGAACATCCACATCATCGCGCCCAAGATCAAGGAGGCCGTCAACAACCGCGACACGGCCTACATCCAAAAGGTCGCCCTTTCCCAGTGGAATGCGGGCGCTCAGGTGATTGACCTGAACATCGGCCCCCAGAAGAAAGCCGGCGTGGAAATCATGGAGTGGATCGTGGACGCAGTGCAGGCGGCCATTCCCGACGTCGTCCTGTCGCTGGATACCACAAACGCCGCTGCGATTGAGGCGGGCCTCAAGAAGTGCAAGAACAAGCCGTTCATCAACTCCACGTCGGCCGAGGAGGAGCGCCTGGCGGCGATGGCTCCGCTGGCAGCGAAGTACGGGGCCAACATCATCGCGCTGACGATGACGAAGTCCGGCATCCCCGTGAGCGCCGAGGACCGATTCAATATCGCCATGGAAATTCTCCTGCCCAAACTGACCGAGGCGGGCGTTCCGGTGGAGAACATCTACTTTGACCCGCTGGTGCTGACGGTGGCGGGGTCGCAGGAGTACGTCCCGAACGCGGTTGAGGCGGTGCGCCTGATGAAGTTGTGGGACCCGCCGCTCAATACGGTGGTTGGCCTGTCCAACGTGTCCAACCAGGTGTCCCACGAAAACCGTAGCCTCATCAACCGCACGTATTTGGTCATGCTGATGGCGGCGGGCCTGGATGCGGCCATCGCGGACCCGCTGGATCGGGAACTGATGCGGTTCATGCGCATCATTGAAACCCGCGACGACAGCACCCCCGTCGGGCGGCTCCTGCTGCACCTGTACGATACGACCCAAGCCATGGAGCCGTTTGATCCGTCTGTGGTGGACATGAATGACCCGGAGCAGGTGGCCATCTACAAGACGGTGCGCATCCTGAAGAACGAGATCATCTTCGCCGACTCGTACCTGAAGATGTAATCTCGTGCCCAGAACCCTCCGCCCTCCCGCAGGCTTGCAGGCTTGCGGGAGGGCGCTCGTACCCTATGCCCACCGATGCCCCGCCTCGGCTTCTGCCACGTGCGGGCCCAATCTAGGCAGCCTCCTACATTGCGCATCTTTTGGCGTGGCCGCGAATATTGTCTTTCTCCGTTAGCCTTGACACGCGGCGCGAGGCGCGTATAATCAAAGTGTGCCTATCGATAATCGATAATGACCTGGACATTGAGAATTGTCCCCTGGCACTGCACTAGACCGTGCCATTGGCCCAAAGTTGTGGTATAATAGGGCTTGGGTAAACGTTGTAATCTGCACCTGCCACCAATCGCACCTTCTCGCCACAAGGAGGCTCGCCGTGAGACTTGAGGATATCCGCAGGGTCGCCATGATCGGGGCGGGGACTATGGGCTCCGGCATCAGCATGTGCTTCGCCCAGGCCGGCTACGAAGTCGCCCTCTACAGCCGCAGCGCCGAAGGCATCCAGCGCGCGCTGAACCGCGTGAGGCACAGCCAGCAGGTCTTCATCCAGGAGGGCTTGATTTCCGAAGCGGAGGCGGAGGCTGCCCGAGCACGCATCCGAGGGACGGGTTCCCTCGCCGACGCGCTGCAGGGCGTCCAGTACGTGCTGGAATCGGTGCCCGAGAACCTGGCCCTCAAGCAAGACCTCTTCCGTGAGATGGAATCCCTGTGCCCACCCGACACCATCCTCGCCACCAACACCTCTGGCCTGAGCATCACCGCCATTGCGTCCGTGTGTCGCTATCCCCAGCGGGTGGGTGGGATGCACTGGGCCAATCCGCCGGAGATCGTGCCGTTGGTGGAAGTGATCCGCGGCGAGCAGACGTCGGACGAGACCATGGACGTCATCTACGGCCTGTCCGAGCGGCTGGGCAAGGTCCCCGTGCGCGTTCAGAAGGACATCCCCGGATTCGCCAGCAACCGCCTGCAGTATGCCCTGCTCCGCGAGGCGCTCCACCTGGTGCAGGAAGGCGTCGTAACCGTGGAGGACGTGGATCGCACCCTGAAGAACGGCGTCGGCTTCCGCTATCCCTGGCTGGGGCCGTTGGAGACGGCAGACCTGGGCGGCCTGGATGTGTTCCACACCATCTGCCAGTACCTGTTCAAGGAATTGAGCACGATGACGAAGACGCCCGCGTTCTTTGATGAGATCGTCCAGGGCGGCAACTACGGCATCAAGACGGGGCGCGGGTTCTACGACTACACCGGGAAATCGCGCGAGCAGATTCTACGCAAGCGCGACCTGTACTTCCTGCGGCAACTGAAACTCCTGCGCGAAGTACAGAAGATGGAGTGAGACGAGGGTAGGATATGGCGGACAAGGTTATCATCACGGCTGCGCTGGCCGGCAGCGTTACCATGAAGGAGCACAACCCCAACGTGCCCTACACGCCCGAGGAGTTCGCCCGCGAGGCCAAGCAGGCCGAGGAGGCAGGCGCGGCCATCGTGCACGTGCATTTCCGCGACCCAATCACCGGCAAGCCGACCACCGATCCCGCCATTATGGCCGAGGTAGTCCAGGCCATCCGTGAAAACAGCGGCGTCCTGCTGAACCTGAGCACGGGCGTGAGTTTGGACTCCACACTGGAGGAACGTAAGCGACCTATCGTATACCACACGCCGGAACTGGCCTCGCTGAACCCGGGGACGATGAACTTCTGCACGGTGAGTTACCGCGACGGCTCCATCATCGCCGACAAGACCTACTACAACCCACTGCAGGCCACCATTGAGTTCGGCACGCTGATGAAGGAGAAGGGCATCAAGCCGGAGATAGAGTGCTTTGACCTGGGCCACGTGCACAACGTGCTGTTCTTCACCGAGTACTACGACTTCCTGGTGCCGCCGCTGCACTTCTCCTTTGTGTTCGGGGTGATGGGGGGGACGCGATTCAACTCCGACATCCTGAACAGTTACATCCACGCGGTGCCGCCTGGGTCCACGTGGCAGGGCGTGGGCGTGGGGCCGCTGTGCTTCCCAGTGGCGATGGCGGGTGCTATCTTCGGGGGACACATTCGGGTTGGATTGGAAGACAACATCTATATTGACATAACTACAAAGACGAAATCGCGGGGCAACTGGGACCAGGTGGAGAAGGCGGTTCAGATCGCGCGGATGGCGGGGCGCGAGCCGGCATCGCCCGACGAGGCGCGGGCGATTCTCCACCTTCCCGCGAAGTCGGCCGGGTAGGGCTTCATCACGTTAATTGTTGATTGTATGTCATTGCGAGGAGCGCAGCGACGAAGCAATCTCGGCAGACTGTCATTCTGAGGCGCGGAGCGCCGAAGAGTCTCGTCAGCCGAGAGGCTGAGCGAAGCATGACGGAGAGGACCTGGGGTTGCTTCGGGCACTCCGTGCCCTCGCAATGACAAGTGTTCAAGTACGGGGATCGCGCGGGCGCAACCGCAGCCCGCAGCGCAATGCTCAAGCGATTGCACAAAGGGGGTGCCGATGCGAAGCGATGCGATGAAGAAGGGACTGAAACGGGCCCAGCACCGGGCGTTGCTGTACTCCATGGGCTACACGCGCCAGGAGATTGACGGCCCCATCGTCGGCGTGGTCAACGCCTTCAACGAGATTGTGCCGGGGCACTTTCACCTCAACGCCGTAACCGAGGCAGTGGTGCGCGGGGTAGCGTCGGCAGGCGGCACTCCGGTCGTCTTCCCGTCCATCGGCATCTGCGACGGGCTGGCGATGGGGCACGAGGGGATGAAGTACGTCCTGGCCAGCCGGGAACTCATCGCCGACTCGGTGGAAGTGATGGCGATGGCCCACCCCTTTGACGCCCTCGTCCTCGTAACGAACTGCGACAAGATCACCCCTGGAATGCTGATGGCGGCGCTGCGCCTCAACATCCCAGCCGTCGTCGTGAGCGGCGGGCCGATGCTTGCGGGCCTGTGGCGCGGGCGCGAGACCGACCTGACCACCGTGTGGGAAGGCGTGGGGCAGGTCTCCGCGGGCAGCATGACCGAAGCGGAACTGGCCGAACTGGAGGAGGTGTGCTGTCCGGGGTGCGGCTCGTGCGCGGGGATGTTCACCGCCAACTCCATGAACTGCCTGACCGAGGCGCTGGGGCTGGGATTGCCGGGGAACGGGACCGTTCCGGCGGTGAGCGGGGCGCGGCTCCGCCTGGCGAAGATGGCCGGCGCAAAGGTCATGGAACTGCTCCGCCGTGGGATTCGCCCCCGCGACATCGCTACCCCCGAAGCGTTCCTCAACGCGATCGCCGCGGATATGGCCCTGGGTTGCTCCACGAACACCGTGCTCCACGTGCCCGCCATTGCGAACGAGGCGCAACTGGCCATCCCGCTGGACCTGTTCCAGGAGGTTGCGGATCGCGTTCCCCACATCTGCAACATGAGTCCAGCGGGGCCGCACCACCTGGATGATCTGGATCGCGCGGGGGGCGTGCAGGGCGTCATGAAGCGGCTCGCCGAGAAGGGGCTGGTGGACCTGTCGGTGATGACCGTTACGGGCAGGACGCTAGGCGAGAACCTGCAGAGCGTGGAAATCCGGGACGCCGAAATCATCCGCCCACTGGATCGGCCCGTGCATCCGCAGGGCGGATTGGCCATCCTGAAGGGCAACCTGGCGCCGGATGGCGCGGTGGTCAAGCAGGTGGCGGTAGCGCCAGCCATGCGCCAGCGGCGAGGGCGCGCGCGTGTGTTTGACTGCGAGGAAGACGCCGTGGACGCCATCCTGGGCGGGCGCATCGTGCCGGGCGACGTGGTCGTCGTGCGCTACGAGGGGCCGAAGGGCGGGCCGGGCATGCGCGAGATGCTCGCGCCGACCTCGGCCATCGTGGGCATGGGGCTGGGCGAGTCGGTGGCGCTCATCACCGACGGGAGGTTCAGCGGCGTAACCCGCGGCGCGGCCATCGGCCACATCTCCCCCGAGGCAGCGGAAGGCGGCCCGATTGCATTGGTTCAAGAAGGCGACAGCATTTGGATTGACATCCCCAACCGCACGCTGACGCTTGAGGTATCTGAACAGGAGTTGTCCGAGCGGCGGGCCCGTTGGGTTCCGCCTGAGCCAAAGATCAAGGAGGGGTATCTGTACCGATATGCCAAGATGGTAACTTCGGCCAGCACAGGCGCAATCCTGCGCGTCTAGGTAGGAACAACGACCGACGCATGTGGACATCCGATTCTCACCAACATTTGTGAAAGGAGTGAACCCATGAGCGACGAGAGTGTTGTGAAGTACGATGAAATGGGCGTCATGGACGGGGCGACCATCGGCCTGCCTCGCAAGATGACCCGGGAAATCTGGCTCCAGGAAGTCTTCCCAGAGTGGGGCACGTACCTCAACTACGAGATTGAGCACTTCCAGGTGAAGCCAGGGACGGGCGTCTTGTGGTATTTCGGCGGGCCGTCGTGGGCGCTGAAGTCGCAGGCGGGTGCGGTGTTCCTGGTGGACCTGTACGCGGGCCCCAGCCTGTTCACCGACTACTCGTACTGTGGCGTCTGCCGCACGAGCGGCGCGGACAAACTGTGGTGGATGCGCCTGAACCCCCACGTGATAGACCCGTGGAAGTTCAGCCGCCTGGACGCGGTGTGCATCACGCACCATCACCAGGACCACATGGACTTCTACACCATCAGCGCCGCGTTGCAGACGACGAACTGCAAGTTCATCGCGCCCCCCGAGGCCGCCCGCCGCATGAAGAAGAACATGGGCGTGCCCGACGACCGGCTCATCGTGGCCGAAGTGGGCAAGAGCGTGCAGATCGCCGACATGAAGATTGACTTTGCCCCCAACTTTGACGTGATCGCCACGAAGACCGGCTTTGACACGCCCAGACCGTTTGAGGAAGTCGCCGTGAGTTTCATCTTCAACACCGAGGGCGGGAACATGGCCTTCCTCGGCGACACGCTGTACCACAACGGCTATCGCATGGTGGGCGAGGCCTACAAGATTGACATGGTAACCATGGACATGGGGAACAATGCCCCCGGCTACACCGACAAGATGTCGCCGTGGGACGTGTGGCGGGTGGCCGAGGCCATGAACGCCAAGGTGGTGATCCCGGCGCACCACGACAACTGGGCCAACTGCTACGAGGACCCCTCGTACCTGGAGTACATCGTCAGCCGCAAGGCCAAGGAGAAGCGGCTGGACATGCGGACCGTGGTGTTGCTCCCCGGCGCGCGGTACGAGCACCCGACCGACATGAACATCGGCCGGTACGTGTACCCTGACTGGCGCGAGCGCACCAACTGGCGCAAGAGCGTGGAGTACGGACCGGATCGCTGGTAGCCAGGCCGAGGCATGAGACCGTGAAGTGGCCGGCGGGTTTAGGATTCGTCGGCCACTTCGGCCCACCCTAGAAAGATAGGTGAGATAGGATGGAGCGGACGAAGCCCCGCATCATCGCAGATAGACATGAGGTGGGCGAGGCGCGGTATCGGGCGCTGTTTGAGGCGGCCGCCGAGGCGATTGTGCTCCAGACGTCCGACGGCGTTGTTCTGGACTGCAACCCTTCGGCGTGCGAGATTTTCGCCTGCCCGCGCGATGCTCTGATCGGCGTGGATGTGTGCGACTTGGTCGCGCCCGAGTCGGCGCGCGCTGCAAGGCGACTTGTGCGGGATGCCTTGCAGTCGGGCGCGGCGTCTCTGACGCTGACGTGCAAGCGGCGGTCGGGGGTGGTCTTCCCCGCCGAGGTTACGCTGCGGCGGGTGCTCCTGGAGGGCGAGCCGTATCTGGTGGCCTGCGTCCGCGACGCCACGGAGCGCAAGTGGGCCGAGGACAAAATTCGCCGAGACGAGCGGTTCCTGAAGGCGGTGTTTGACGGGATTCAGGACGGCATCAGCGTCTTGGACAAGGATCTCAACATCGTCAGCGTGAACCAGGCCATGGAGAAGTGGTACGCCCATATGGTTCCGCTGGTCGGAAAGAAGTGCTTCCATGCGTATCATGGCCGTTACGCGCCTTGCACCGTTTGCCCCACCATTCGCGCCATGGAAACGGGGACTCCCCAGATGGACGAGGTTCCCCTGACTGGCAAGGATGGAGTGTGGGGCTGGCTGGAACTCTACGCCTTCCCGATGCTGGGCGACGATGGGAGACCCGTAGGCGCCATTGAGTACGTCCGCGACATCACCGAACGCAAGCGCGCCGAGGAGAAGATCCGCTACGACGAGTGGTTTCTCCAGGCGGTGTTTGACGGGATTCAGGACGGCATCAGCGTCCTGGACACGAACATGCGCATTCTGCGCGTCAACAACGCCATGGAGCGATGGTACGCCCACGCGATGCCCCTCGTGGGCAAACTGTGCTACCAGGCGTATCACCTGCGGAGCGAGCCGTGCCTCATCTGCCCGACGCGGCGCGCCATGAAGAAGGGCACGCCGCAGATGGATGAGATTCCGCTGACCGGCCCCAAGGGCGTGGAAGGCTGGCTGGAACTGTACGCCTTCCCCATGTACGACAACAATGGCACGTGTATCGGGGTCATTGAGTACGTCCGCGACATCACCAAGCGGCGCGAGGCCGAGGAGGCGCTGGGCAAGTCCCGTCGGCTGCTGGAAAAGACGTTCGCGAGTCTGCGCGACGCCGCCTTCATCATAGACCTGGACATGCGGATTCTGGACTGCAACCCCGCCGCCACGGAGATATTCGGCTACACGCGCGAGGAGATGCTGGAACGGGAGATCGGGCTGCTCCATGTGGACGGGGCCGCCGTGGAGGAGTTCAATCGGCACCTGCGCGATGCGCTGGCCGAGAAGGGTTTCCTGTTCTTGCCTGAGTTCCAGATGAAGCACAAGAGCGGGCGTGTGTTTACGACAGAGCACAGCGTCGTGCCGCTGGAGGACGAGCAACACCGTCATATCGGCTGGGTGGCGCTGATCCGCGACATCACGGAGCGCAAGCGCATGGAGCAGTACATGCTCCGCACAGAGCGCCTAGCGGCCATGGGGCGTCTGGCGGCGGCCCTGGCGCACGAGATCAACAACCCGCTGCAGGGCATCGGCAACAGCCTGGAGTTGGTGCTGGACTTTCCGTTGGGGCCGGAGGAGCGCCACGAGTACCTGCTGGCGGTGCGGCGCGAGATTGAGCGGCTGATGTCGCTGAGCGAACGGGTGCTGGATTTCGCGCGACCGCCGCAGATTGAGCGCCGTCCTACGCTGGTGCCGCCGCTTGTACGCCACGCCCTGGACCTGGCCGCGAACCAGTTGCAGCAGCGGGGCATCGTCGTTACGCTGGACATGCCCGCAGACCTCCCGCCCGTGATGGCTTCTGCCGACCACCTGTCGCAGGTGTTTTTGAACCTGATCATCAACGCCATTGAGGCGATGCCCGGAGGCGGCTCGCTGGACATCGCGGCGCGGGTGTGCGAGGGCCAGATGGAACTGGCGTTCTCCGACACGGGCTCCGGCATCACACCGGAGGCCATGAGCATGATCTTTGAGCCGTTCTACACGACCAAGGAGGACGGTACGGGCCTCGGTTTGGCCATCAGCCACAGCATCATCCAGCAGCACGGAGGCTCAATCACGGCCCGGAACGCGCCGGGCGGGGGCGCGACGTTTATCGTGTCGCTTCCGCTGGCGCCGGAGACTCGCAGCGAGTCGCAGGAGGTGGACCTTGCCGGACCCTGCTTATCCGCCGATTCCTGAAGCGCGAATCCTGGTGGTGGATGACGAGGCGACCCCGCGCATGGCCATCACGCGGGCGCTGAACCTGATGGGGTACAAGGCCGATGCCGCCGCGTCGGGCACGCAGGCGCTGGAACGGCTGGCGGCATCGCCGTATGACCTCGTGCTCCTAGACCTTCGGATGCCTGGACCGGACGGTGTGGAGGTGATGAAGCGCGTGCGCGAAAGTTACCCGAACACGCTCATCATCATCCTGACGGCGCACGCGACGCTGGAAAGCGCGGTGGTGGCCGTGAAGTCCGGCGCAACCGACTACTTACTGAAGCCGTGCAGCATCCGCGAGATCGGCGAGGCGGTGGCCCGCGCCCTTCAGCAGCGCCAGGAACGCCTGCGCCGCCAGCATCTTATCCGCGTGATGGCCGATGCCCTGTCGGCGCTGCAAGACGAGGAGAAAGCCGCGACCCAGCCAGCGGATGCGGGCGTGGAGCGGTTCGTCCGCGCCGGTGGCCTGACGCTGGATCAGGCTAAGGGCCTGCTGCTGGTGGGCGCGACGGATGGCCGCGAGGCTCGCACGGTGGCGCTGACAGGCAACGAGATGGCGCTCATGTCGCAGTTCCTTCGCAATCCCGACACGGTCTTCTCCTGCCGCCACCTGGCCAGGATGGCCCTCGGCTACGATGTCTCGGAGCGGGAGGCCGCGGAGATCATCCGTCCGCACATCTCGCGCCTGCGGCGCAAGGTGGAGCCCAACCCGGCCAAGCCCCGCCTAATCCGAACCATACGCGGCAAGGGGTATCTGTACTCGCCCTCGTAGTCGTTCTTCGCTGTCTCATCGCAGTTCCCCTATTCGGCAACTTTCGCGCAACATTGTTGCAACGCAACTACAAGGTTCCAGGGTAGATTTCCGTGTTATGATAAACTAAACAATCTATCCCACCCGAAGTCCCTCTCTGCTGCCAAATCCAATCGGGAGAGAATCTCATGGCGAAGAAGAAGCGGATTGTTTACACCAACTACCCCTGGGAGGCGACGGGGATTTGCAGCGGGTGCCATCTGTGCGAGTTGTACTGCTCGCTGCAGCACGTCGGCGCGTTCAACCCCTATCGGGCGCGCATCCGCGTGGCGGAACTCTCCACCGGCATAGATGTACCGGTTACTTGCCAGCAGTGCCAGGACCCCGCGTGCCAGGCGGCCTGCAAGTTTGACGCCATCGTACTGAACAAGAAACTCCAAATCGTTGTCGTGGACGAGACGAAGTGCACCTCGTGCGGGGCGTGTGTCGGGGCGTGTCCCTGCGGCATCATCACGCTGGACCCCGTAACCAACAAGGCCATCAAGTGCGATCTATGCGGCGGCGAGTCGCCCGCGTGCGTGGACATCTGCCCGTCGCACGTGCTGGGCGCGCTGAACGACGAGCAGGTGTCGGAGCACAACCGCCTGCGCTTTGCCGCGCTGCTGGCCGCCAGCGATGAACTGCGGCGCAGCACCCCCAGCGGCGAAGGGCCCGTCTTGAAGAGACTGGAGAAAAGGGGTTAGACACCATGGCGAAGAACTCGTATGCGGGCAAGATTCTGCGCGTGGATTTGACCACCGGAGCCATCACCACCGAGGAACTCGGCTCCGACTACATTGACCTGTTCCTGGGAGGCCGCGGCATCGCATCCAAGATTCTGTACGACGAGGTTCCGCCGGAGGTGGAGCCGTTTGATCCCGCCAACCGGCTGATTTTCTCGCCGGGCGCGCTCATCGGCACGGGCGTGCCGGCAGCCAGCCGCACGACCGTGACCGCGCGGTCGCCTCTGACCAACATGCACGGCGACGGGCATTCGGGGGCGTCGTGGGGCGCGGAACTGAAGCGAGCGGGGTATGACGCGCTCATCTTCCAGGGCAAGGCCGAGAGGCTGGTGTACCTGTACATTGACAACGACACTGTGGAGATTCGCGACGCGGCCCACCTGCGCGGACAGTTTACGTCTGGGGTGCATGGGTGGGCGCGCAAGACGTTCGGGCCTGATGTCTGCACCGTGAGCATCGGCCCGGCGGGTGAGAATCTGGTGCGGCTGGCCGGCGTGTACCACAATGGCGCAGACAAGGGCGTGAGCGCGCGGTGCGGCCTGGGCGCGGTCATGGGCTCCAAGAACCTGAAGGCCATCGTTACGCGGGGCACGGGCGACATCGGCGTGGCCGACATCGCCGCGCTGAAGGCGGCCTACAAGGACTACCTGGACACCATCGCCGTGGATCCCTACGTCCCGCCGGCGACCAAGTACGGCACCTGCCGCTTCATGGGCCACCGCGTGAAGTTCGGCATCCACGGAGCGGAGAACTGGCGATATGGCGCGTATCCCTGGGAGACGCTGGACCCGGAAATTTTCCGCACGGACTATCAGGTGAAGGCAGGGGCGTGCCTGGCGTGCCCGGTGCGCTGCCGCCGCGACTACCGCGTGCGCACCGGCCCTTACGCGGGCGTTACGGCCAAACTGGAGTGGGAAACCATCGCCCGCTCCATGACTTGCGGCGTTACCAACCCCGAGGCCGTCATCGCCTGGTCCAACCAGTGCAATCACTACGGCCTGGACACGGAAGGCGCCGGCGACACCCTCGCCTTCGCCATGGAATGCTTTGAGAACGGGATTCTGACCGAAAAGGAGACCGGGGGCCTCGTGCTGGAGTTCGGCAACGAGGCAGCCTGGCTGGAAATGACCCGGCGCATCGCCTTGCGTCAGGGCGAATTGGCCAACATCCTGGCCGAAGGCACCAAGCGCGCCGCCGAGAAGATCGGGCGCGGCAGCGAGCGGTTCGCGATGCACGTAAAAGGCGGGGAGATGACGGCGGGCGACCCGCGCGGGATGCCCGTGCGCGCGGTTTCCTACGCCACGTCCACGCGCGGCAGCGACCACCTGCGCTCCAACCCGTACATTGAGGAAATCATGCGGCCGGAGGAGGCGCTCCAGTGGTTCGGTTCCGAAGAGGCCGCCGACATCAAGCAGGGCGTGCGTGGCAAGGGCAGGATGCTCAAGTTCAGCGAGGATTTCGTTACCATCGGCGACATCCTGGGACTGTGCAAGTTCGCGTACTACCGTTCGGCAACGTTCCCGTACCTGTACCGCAAAGGCGTGCACCTGGCCACGCGCTTCTACAACGCCTGCACGGGCCGCAACCTGAGCGAAGAAGAGATGCTCATGGCGGGCGAGCGCGCCTTCAACGTGGAGAAGGCGTACAACACCCGCTGCGGTGCCACCCGCGCCGACGATGTCATCCCTCGCCGCTTCTTTGAGGAGCCGCTGCTGGGTGGCGGGCCAAGCGGCGGGGCTGTTGTAGACCTGGAGAAATTTGACGCCATCCTGGATGAGTACTACGAGGCCCGCCGCTGGGATCCGGACACGGGCCTGCCCACGCGCGCCGGAATGGAGCGCCTGGGCCTGAACGCCATCGCCGATGACCTGGAAGCCCGGGGCAAACTGCCGGTATCGGACTGCGGCAAAGTTGAGTGAGCAGCGACGCGCGGTAAACCTGTCGGTTCACCTGTACCCGCCGCTCAACAGCGCGGCGGGCAGCGACCGGGTGCAGATCGCGCTGGACGCACCGGCCACGGTGGGCGACGCGCTGGAGGCTCTGGTGGCGCGGTACGGGGCCGAGATGCGCCGCTACCTGTACGGCGACGGCAACACGGTTGTGCCGGCATGGACGGCATTTGTCAACGATGTGCCGGTGCAATTGAACCGCGATGAGGCGCTTCAAACGCCGGTCAGCGACGGAGATGAACTCGCGCTGATTCTGAATCTGGCCGGCGGATAACAATGCCATAGCAGCGTCATGCGCACCGCAGCGGGTGCGAAACGAAAGGAGATAGACAATGACAGTCATCCATGTTCCGTACGGCGTGAAAGGGACGCTGGACTTGGAGATCCCGGACAAGAATCTGGTCCTGAACACCGACGTGCCGTTTCCCGGCGAGATGCCGAACCTCAACGACGCCATCCTGGCGGCGCTGGAGAACCCGGTGGCAGGGCCGCCCTTCTCCGAGCGGCTGCGCAAGGCCAACCGCGTCGTCATCCTCGTGGACAACTTCGCCCGTTTGACCCCTGCGTACAAACTCCTACCGCCCATCCTGGAGAAGATCAAGCAGGCCGGCAAGTACGTAGAGATCCTCATCGCCAGCGGCGCGCTCCGCGAGATGAGCGAGACGGAACTGGAGCGCAAACTGGGCAAGGAAATCCTCAACTCTGGGATTCCCATCGTCGTCAGCAAAGCCCGCGAGACGTGGGACTTTGAGTTCGTAGGCGTTACCAGTTACGGCTCGCCCATCAGCGTGCACAAGCGATTCCTGGCGGCCGACTTCCGACTGGCCGTAACCATGACGCAGGCGACGCTGTGGGGCTATGGCGGCGGCGGGAGCATGATCCTGCCGGGCGTGAGTTCCTTTGAGACCATTGAGTGGCACCATCGGCTGATGACCTCGCCCACGATGAAGGTGGGCTACGAGCCACCGCTGAACCGCTTCCGCGAGGACATTGAGGAGGCGATGGCGCTGGCCCGCCTGGACATGTCGTTGCTGGCCATCTTCAACCCCAAGATGGAACTGATAGACCTCACGGCTGGCGACACGCTGGCCGTGCACCGGGCCTCGGTCAAGAAGTACAACGCCCGCTACGCCTTTGACCCCGCCAAGATCCCAGGCGGCTCGCTGGATGTGGGCATCAGCGGCTCGTTCCCGGGCGACCGCTTCTTCGCCCACGCGTGCTGGCCCATTGCGAACCTGGACCCGTTTGTGCGCGACGGCGGCACCATCATCGTCGCGACGCCGGTGCCGGGCGGGCTGGCTCACTACGCCTACGCCAAGGACTACATGCCGCCCACGAAGGAGGCCATGCGCCGCCTGTACGACGATGTGTTCTACGGCAAGCAGGCCCTGTGGCACGCCTGCCTGTGGCTGCCGGTGATTGAGGTCATGGCGCGCAAGGAAGTCATCGTCGTTACAGAGCCGGAGCGCCTACCCGACTTTGAAATTGTGAAGATACCGGCGGTTACGTCGCTGCAAGAGGCTTGGGAACGCGTCAGGGCCAAGTACGGACCCGACGTGAAGGTGGGCTACTTCCCATACGGCAAGTGGATTGTTACCGGCCGGGGCGCAGACGGGAAACTCTAGCAGTCCACGCCCGTGGGGGGCGGACTGCAACCATGAGGAGCGGAATGAGACTTCGGTTTGACAGCAAGGTGATGGGTTTGCTGGAAGGGGCCATTGACCTGCATATCCATTCGGCCCCGGACGTGTACCCGCGCATCCTCAACGACGTGGAACTGGCCCAGCAGGCCAAAGAGATGGGGATGCGAGCAATTCTGGTCAAAAACCACTTCGTGGAGACGGCAAGCCGGGCACAGGTGGCGTCTGAGGTGGCCGACTTCCCCGTGTTCGGCGGCATCGCGCTGAACCTCACGGTGGGTGGGCTGAATCACCACGCGGTGGATGTGGCACTGAAACTGGGGGCCAAGGTGGTCTGGATGCCGACGCTCCACGCGCAGAAGTTCATTGAGAACAAGAGCCACGTGGCGAACCTGGCGGCGCAGTTGGGCGAGGACATCCAGGGCATCTACATCCTGAAGCCGAATGGCGAACTGAAGGACGAGGTGTATCCCATCCTGGACCTCATTGCCAAGTGGGACGTGATGCTCGCCACAGGCCACATCACCATCCAGGAGGCGATGGTTCTGGTGCGGGCCGCGGCCGAGCGGGGCGTGCGCAAGATTGTGGTTACGCACCCGTGCGCCAGTTTTGTGGCCTACAGCGTGGACGACATGAAGGCGATTCTGGACGCGGGCGCAACCTACCTGGAGCACGTGTACAACGACACCACGCGCCAGGTGGCCCATCCCATCAAAGTGGCCGACCTGTACAACGCCATCAAGGCGATTGGGCCCGAGCACTGCATCATGTCCACAGATTCCGGCCAGTGGCTGAATCCCGTTCCGGCCCAGCAGATGGGGATTTACATAAAAGATATGCTGAACCTCGGCCTGTCGGAGCGGGACATCCGCACGATGGTGGCCGATAATCCGGCGCGGGCGTTGGGCCTCTAGCCGGGCGACCAATACGAGACAAGGGGGACTATGGCAAAGGTTGGATTCATCGGTCTGGGACAGATGGGCAAGTGGATGGCCCTCAATGTCCTGAAGGCAGGGTTTGACCTGACCGTGTACGACATCAGCGAGGCGGCGGTCAGCGTCTTGAAAGAGGC
>JARYMK010000099.1 GCA_029907165.1 Anaerolineae bacterium | reverse complement strand
GATGGTCTTGCGGATGGCTCGCACGACCTCCTCGCGGCCCTCCGTCGTGGAACGAGTCGGGTAAACGGTCAGCAGGTCTCCGACCTGGCCAACCAGCGCCTGCTTGTCCGGGCCAGGGTAGGCCGCCATGGCTTCCTTGCGCCAATGGTCGGTCAGTTTGTCCAATCCCCCGATGACGGCGTCGTTCCTGTAGCCTCTCTGTTCCTCCAGGCTAAGGATCTTCAGCAACTTCTCCGCAACAGGATTCATCCGTTTCTCCGGGTCGTCGTTTGGATGTGGGTGGGATGGGGCGCTAGCGCTTCGCCACGCAGGCAAAGCCAACCGCGCCCGGGCCGGCGTGCGTGCCGATGACGGAACCCGCTTCTATGATAGCAGGTTTCACGCCGGAATTCAAGCGGGAGAGGTGCGTCGCGAGCCAGTCGGCGACTTCGGCCGCCGCGGCGTGCAACACAACGAGGTGGTCAAAGGGGGCGTGCGCTTGGGCGATTTCCAATAGTCGGCGGAGCGAGTTCTCCCGATGACGTGTGCGGGCCAACTGTTCCAGCCGATTGTCAAAGACCTGGATGACCGGGCGGACGCTCAGGATTCGGCCCAACGTGGCGCTGATTCGGCTCAGCCGCCCGCCTCGGCGCAAATACTCCAGCGTGTCCAGCACGGCGATGACCCGCGTGCGGGGCTTCATGCTGTCCAACAGGCGGATCAATTGCTCCAGCCGAGCGCCTTTGCGGGCTGCCTTCGCGGCCTCAATCACCATAAGCCCCAGGCCCATGGACAGTAGCCCGCTGTCGTACACGGTAACGTTGCGTTCAGGCATGGACTCAGACGCCAACTGCGCCGCGCTGAACAGGCCGCTGAACGTGGAGCCGAGGTGGATGCCCAGGACGGGCTCGCCGCTACGTCCGGCTTCGGCGTAGGCTTCCATGAACTCGCCGACGGATGGCTGCGAGGTGGTGGGCAGGGTCGGGGACGCGACGAGGCGGGCGAAGAACTCGCTGGTGGAGATGTCCACGCCCTCGCGGAAGGATTCCAGGCCAAAGTTGACGATGGCCGGGACCACGCGGATGTCGTGTTCCTGGGCCAGTTCTCGGGGGATGTCCGCTGTGCTGTCCGTTACGATCTTGACCACTCTGTACTCCTACTCGGGCCCTACACGTCCTCAAACACGACCACGCCCATGGCCCCAGGGCCCACATGGCTGGCGAGAACGGGGCCGTAGGGCACGATGGGCGTCGGTAGGGACGGGAAGTACTCCCGGAGCATCTCGCGGAGTTGGGCGGTCTCCTCGTTCTCTTGCTCTTGAAGAATCCAGAGTTCTTTGATCCTGCTGAACTCGGCGACGAATTCGGCCAGTTTCTCAATGGCCTTGGCGCGCGTTCGCACCTTCTCCAACGGCTGAATCTCGCCGTCCTCCAGGATGAGGAGCGGCTTGATGTTGAGCATGCTGCCCAGTAGGGCCTCGGCCTTGCCGATGCGGCCACCCCGCTCCAGATAGTCCAGCGTGTCCACGAAGAACACCAGGTAGATGCGGGGGATGAGGCCGCGGACGTAGGGAATCAACTCGTCCAAAGTCATGCCGGAGGCTGCGGCCTTGGCGGTTTCGCGAGCCAGGATGGCAAGCCCCGCCGAGGTGGTCTGGGAGTCTATCACGTGGATGCGCGTGCGCCCTAGCAGCGATTCGGCGGCTGCCTGGGCAAATGCCGTTGTCTGGCTCAGTTTCGCCGACAGGTGGATGGACAAAATCTGGTCGGTTTTGCGCGCGGCCGCCAGGTACACCTGGCGGAAGTCGTCCACAGTTGGCGGCGACGTAGTCGGGCCCAACGAGGCGCGCCGCATTCGGGTGAACATCTGCTCGCTGGAAATGTCCACGCCTTCCCGAAAGACCTGGTCTCCAAACCGAATGTACAGCGGCACCACTTGAATGCCGTACTTCTCACACTCGGCAGGCGAGAGTCCCGCGGTGCTATCGGTAACGATGATCGGGCGTGCCATTCCTCCTCCTCGCAGTATGCCGTCTCCGGCCAGCATGTGCACGGTCTATTCTACGGAAAGGATGTAGGGATAGTGCGGCTGTCCGCCGTTGACGATTTCCACCTCCAGGTGGCCGAACCGCTCCTTGATCTGATCGGCCAGGGCCTGAGCGTCGGCCTCTCTCACATCCTCGCCATAGTATATCGTAAGAATCTCGCTTTCGTCCAACGGCAGCGACTCCAGCGCGCCCATCACTACTTGGCGGTAGTCGCTGCCGCTGATCTTCAGGTCGCCGTTCACTAGGCCGATGACGTCGCCCTCATCGATGACGACGCCGTTGACCCGCGCAGCACGGACGGCGCGCGTAACCTCCACCGTCTGCACGTGGCCGAAGGCTTGCTCCATGATCTGGGCGTTGGTGGTCGCGTCCGCCTGGTAGTTGAACGCCAGAAGCGAAGCAATGCCCTGGGGAATCGTCTTTGTGGGGATCACGAAGACGTTCTTGTGCGACAGCGTCTTGGCCTGCTGGGCCGAGAGGATGACGTTGCGGTTGTTGGGCAGGACGATGACGTTGTCGGCTTTGACGCCCTCAATCGCGTTCAGCAGTTCCTCGGTGCTGGGGTTCATGGTCTGGCCGCCCGAGACGACGGCGCTGGCACCGAGGCTCTCAAACACGCGGCGCAGGCCCACCCCGGGGGCTACCGCGACCGTGGCGATGTTGCAGATTTCCTCCGCCGAGACGGGCGGCTTGGTCTGCGCCTGGACAAACTCCTGGTACTGCTGCTGCATGTCCTCTACGATGACGTGGCTGATGGAGCCTAGGCTCGCGCCGTAGTTGATGGGGGTGCCGGGCGTGGGCGTGTGCACATGGACCTTGATGGTGGTGCTGTCGCCAACAACCATGACCGAGTCGCCCATCTCCGAGATTTTCTGTCGCACGGCCTCCACGTCCAGGTTGTGGCCGTGAATGATGAACTGGGTGTCGTAGCCATATTCGGCCTCGGCATGCGGCACGGTTAGTTCCGCATGGGTTACGGATGTTGGCAGCATTTCCACGGATTCACCTCGCGCGAATCGGAGTACGCCCTCTAGGATGATGGCGAGACCTTGCCCGCCCGCATCCACAACGCCCGCCTCTTCCAGCACCGCCAGCAGGGAAGGTGTGCGGCTGACCGAGTGGCGGGCTTCTTCCACCGCGGTCTCCAGGAGCGCCACGATGTCGTCGGTATCCTCAACAGCGCGGGCACAGGCGTCGGCCACCTCGCGGGCCACCGTTAGGATGGTGCCTTCCACCGGCTTCAACACGCCCTTGTAGGCGGTAACCGCGCCTTCGCGCATGGCCGCCGCCAGGTCTGCTGCCGTGAACGAGTCCTTCTTATGCAGGTAGCGCGCCATGCCGCGCAGCAACTGGGACAGGATGACGCCCGAATTCCCGCGCGCGCCCATGAGCGCGCCGCGGGCAATCTTCTGAATGACCTCGCTGGCCGAGTCGCCGGGGTTCTCGCCCACCTCTTTGATGGCCGATTGCAGGGTCAGCATCATGTTGGTTCCCGTGTCGCCGTCGGGCACAGGGAACACGTTCAGGGCATTCACGGCCTGGACGTGCTGCTCAAACCAGGCGGCGCTCACGCGCAGGGCCTTGAACAGGCCCTCGCCGTCGCAGATGCGCACGGGTTCTCTGCGTCTGTCGGATGTATAGGCTCTCTTCGGGGCTTCTGATGCCAATCTGCGGTTCCTCGCTTTCCTTGCAGGGTGGTGGCGCGAACGCCCCGTCAATCGGCGCTGCTGACCCGCAGTGCCTGAACGTGGACGTTGACCTCCTTGACCGGTACGCCAAGGGCCTTCTCCACGCTGAACTTGACGGCGCTCATGATGTTGTGGGCGACGACCGAGATGCGAGTCCCGTACTCAATGACCACGTACAGGTCAATGCGAATCTCGTTGTCCTCCAGCCGAACCTGGACGCCGCGCCTGCTGCGATCGCCCGTGAGCACCTCCACGATGCCGTCGCGGACGTTGGCCGGAGCCATGCCGACAACGCCATAGGATTTGAGCACCGCATGGCTGGCGATGCTGGCAATGGCCGCCGGCGATACTTCAATCCTGCCCAGTCTCGTTTGTTCTGTCATACTGTTCGTTCTCTCCTGCGCCTTGTGCAGCGAACCGGCTGAAAAATCCGAGCCTTATTTTTGGCGAAAACGCCAAGCCGTGCTATCATATTCTGGTGCGCGATTCGCGCCGCATTCATTTCTGATCCTGCGTTGTGAAAGGGGTTGCGTTCTATGGCAAAGTGTGAAATCTGCATGCGCGGGCCGCAGTTCGGGCACAATGTGAGCCATTCCAATCGGCGCACCAACCGCCGCTTTGATGTGAACGTGCAGTCGGCCACCATCGTCATTGATGGCCGCAAGAAGCGGGTTCGCATCTGCTCCCGCTGCCTGAAGACGCTTCAGAAAGCGTAACCGCCTGGCGGCTCCACGCAAGGCCAGCCATCGGCTGGCCTTTTCTATTTCCTCTAACCCTGTTTCAGGGCAATCGCTTCGCGCAGCCGGCGAATTGCTGCGTCCACAGGCACGTCGGCGGCGAAGATGGCCGCGCCGGCCACGATAATGTCCGCTCCCGCCCTGGCAACCTTCGGCGCTGTCTGCGGGTTCAGCCCGCCGTCCACCTCCAGCACGGGACGGTGCTCGCGCTCGTCCAGCCAACGGCGAAGGCGCGCGATCTTCGCCGTCATGGTGTCAATGTACTTCTGCCCGCCGAACCCGGGGTTGACGGTCATGATGAGCACCAAATCCACGTGGTCCAGAATCTCCTCCAGCACCGAAAGGGGCGTGGACGGGTTCAGCGAGACGCCCGGCGACGCGCCCAGTTCCCGAATCCGCTGGACCGTCCGGTGCAGGTGAGGGCACGCCTCGTAGTGCACCGTCAAGATGTCCGCGCCGGCCTCGCGGAAGGCCTCCAGGTAACGCTCCGGCTTCTCAATCATCAGGTGCACGTCCAGAGGCAACGACGTGCTACGCCGCGCTGCGCTCACCAGCACGGGCCCTGCCGTGATGTTGGGCACGAACATCCCATCCATCACGTCCACGTGGATGTAGTCGGCGCCGCCCTGCTCGGCTTCGGCGATTTGCTCGCCCAAGCGTGCGAAGTCGGCCGAAAGTATGGACGCGGAGATTCGGATCATGCTGCTATCTTACCCGTTCTTTGGCGAAAACGCAAGAACTCATGCTAGCCACACACGTTCGCAGAGGCGTCCACCTGGGCGGGGTCTTGCACTTGCACCACGCCGAAGCGCCGGCCTGAAGGAGGCGAAGTCCCTTCGGGACTATGCAGGCGTCTCCAGCGTCCGCGCACGCAGTTGGCCGCACGCCGCCTGGATGTCGGTGCCCCGTCCCAGGCGCACCGTGCAGGGGATGCCGCGCTCCTCCAGCGTGGCCTGGAACTGGCGCACGCGGTCGCGGGGGCTGGGCCGCCAGGGGGAACCCGCGACAGGGTTTAGGGGGATGAGGTTCACGTGGACCGGCAAGCCCCGCAGGAGACCCGCCAGCGCCTGTGCCTGCTCGGGGCTGTCGTTGACGCCGGCGATGAGCGCGTACTCAAAGGTAACGCGGCGGCCGGTCAACTTTACATAATCGCGAATGGCGTCCATCAGCGGGCCGATGGGGTAGGCGCGGTTGATGGGCACTAATCGGTCGCGCAGGGTGTCGTCTGGCGCATGGAGCGATACGGCCAGTCGCACCTGCGAGCGCTCCTGGGCGAACCGACGGATGCCGGGAATCAGCCCGACGGTGGAGATAACGATGTGCCGCGCGCCCAGGCCCAGTCCCGCCGGGTCCATGAGGATGGAGACCGCCTTCCAGACGGCGTCGTAGTTGGCAAAGGGTTCGCCCATGCCCATGAAGACGACGTTGGTTACACGGGACTGGGGGGCGAGGAGCCGGGCGAATGCCAGCACCTGACCGACGATTTCGCCCGCCGTGAGGTTGCGGCGCAGGCCGCCCTGGCCCGTGGCGCAGAAGGCGCAGCCCATGGCGCACCCGGCCTGGGTGGAGACGCACACGCTCTCGCGCGTCTCGTAGCGCATCCAAACGGACTCTATGATTTCGCCATCCGCGAGCCGAAGGGCCAGTTTGCGGGTCTGGCCATCGGCCGACAGGTGCTCGGCGACGGGCTCAAACGGAGTGAGGGTGAACTCGGCGGCCAGGCGTTCACGGAGCGCGACCGGCAGGTTGGTCATCTGGGCGAATTGGGTCGCCCCTTGTTTGTACACCCAGTCCCAGACCTGCCGGGCGCGGTACGCGGGCTGCTGCCACTCCCGCAGGCAGGCTTCCAGTTCCGGAAGCGTCAGGTCAAGGAGGAGTTCCACCAAGCCACTCAATCGTTCCTGCGAAGCCCGCCCAGGAGGAAGACGTAGTACAGCAGGGTGGAGATGCTCTGCGCGGCGGCAGCCACGTAGGTCAGCGCCGCAGCCGACAGCACCGATTTGGCGCCGCTGTACTCCTGCTGGGTTACCAGCCCGGTCTTGGTGAGCATCTGCATGGCGCGCGAACTGGCGTTGAGTTCCACCGGCAGCGTGATAAGCGAGAAGACCGCCGCGCCCGCGAACGCCAGGACACCCAGCACCGCCAGGTCATACGCCTGGAGCAGGAAGCCGATGACGAACAGGATAGGGCCCAGCCACGTCCCGATGCTCACAATGGGGACGATGGCCGAGCGCAAGCGCAGGGGGCCGTATCCCTCGGCGTGCTGCATCGCATGGCCGACCTCGTGCGCCACGATGCCGAGCGCCGCCACCGAAGGCGAGTTGGCGACGCCACGAGACAGGCGCAATTTCCTGCTGGACGGGTCGTAGTGGTCCGAAAGTTCGCCTGGCGTGCCCTCAATCTCCACGTTGTACAGGCCGGCGCTGTCCAGCAGGTAACGCGCAGCGTTAAGCCCTGTCAATCCCCGCGCATTTGCCACGCGCAGGTACTTGGAGTAGGACGTGCGTATCTTCATCTGCGCGTACAGCCCCAGCACCAGCGCAGGCAGCGCAAATATCAAGTACATCGGGTCAAAGTACAGGCCTGGGAAGAACATTTCTGCTCACCTCCACATATCCCTGTTGAGGCCCTAGGGCATGTCAGCACGGCGCCCGAGGCCCCGAAGTTTTCTATCGTCCCTTACACCCAAAGTATAGCAGAAACCCGCGTGGGGGCAAACAGGCGAGCCGGTGTGGTCGTGGCAACGGCGGCTACACGCGGCTCAATTCGCGCACCACGCGCTTCAGGATGAGCAGCGCCGCGTCTATGTCCTCGCGCTCAATGCCGTAATGCGTAACCATGCGGAACTGGCCGCCCTCAATGGCCTGGAACTTCAGCCCGTCCTGAGCGCAGCGGGCCACCAATTGTTGCGGCGTGAAGCGGTCGGCAGCCAGCCCGAAGATGAGGATGTTGCTCTGCACACGCTCCAGCCGGATGTCAAACACGCCCATCTCGGCGAGGCCCTCGGCCAGGCGCCGCGCGTTAGCGTGGTCGTCGGCAAGGCGGTCCACCATCTGCTCCAGCGCCACGATGCCCGCTGCGGCGATGATGCCGGCCTGGCGCATCCCGCCGCCCAGGACCTTGCGCAGCCGCGTGGCCTCGCGCACGAACTCGCGGCTCCCGCAGACCAGCGACCCCACCGGCGCGGACAGCCCCTTGGAAAGGCAGAAACTCACCGTGTCAAACGGCTCGGCCAGGGTGCGGGCGTCCACACCCAGGGCGACGGCGGCGTTGAAGATGCGCGCGCCGTCCAGATGGGCGTGCAGGTTGTGCTTGCGCGCGACCGCGATGACGGGATCCATCTGCGCGCGAGTGAGCACCACGCCGCCGCATCGGTTATGCGTGTTTTCAAGCACCACCAGGCGACTGCGCGGAAAGTGCACGTTGTCCGGGCGGACGGCGGCCTCTACTTCGGCAGGGTCCACCGTGCCGTCATCGCGGTTGCGCACCGTGCGGACGTGAACGCCGCCCAGCACCGACGGGCCGCCAGCCTCAAACAGGAACGTGTGGGCTTTGTCGCCCATGATGACCTCGTCGCCGCGCCCGCACTGGGCGAGGATGCAGATGAGATTTCCCATGGTTCCGCTGGCGACGAACAGCGCCGCCTCTTTGCCCATGCGCTCGGCGGCCATCTCTTGCAGGCGGTTCACGGTGGGATCCTCGCCCATGACGTCGTCGCCGACCTCGGCGCGGTACATGGCCTCGCGCATGGCGGGGGTGGGGTGGGTTACGGTGTCGCTCCGAAGGTCTATGATGCGCTGCATATCAGTACCTCCTGACGATGCTCCGGTAGGCTTGGGGCTGGCGGCACTGCATGATCTGGAGTTCCTCGCGGGTGCGCCGCACGTCGTCCAGATTGATGCGGGCGACACAATACCCCTCGGTCTCCTCATCCATCATGGCGAAAACCTGCCCGCGTGGCCCCAGGATCATGCTCTCGCCGAAGAAGGCATAGGTGTACTCCTCGCCCACGCGGTTGGCCGCTGCCAGGAACGAGGCGTTCTCCATGGCCCGCGCCAGGGCGTAGGCCTTCCACTCCTCCTGGTTCGGCTTCTCCCAGTTGGCGAGCGCGACGAGGAGTTCCGCGCCGTCCAGCGCCAGCGAGCGGGCCACCTCCGGGAAGGCCAGGTCCCAGCCGAGCATAAGGCCGATGCGGCCGATACCGGTGTCCAAGACGGGCAGGCGGTAGCCCGGACGGAACGCCAGCCGCTCCTCGCCCTTGGGGTGCAGGGCGCGGTAGTCGCCGAGAATCTCGCCATCGGGGCCGATGAGGATGGCGGCGTTGTACACGATGCTCTCCACCTTCTCCTTGATGACCATGCCGAACGCCAGGTGCACTTCAAACTCCGAGGCGCGCTGGCTCATGAGGTTGGTAGTCGGGCCGGGGATGCGCTCGGCCAACTCGGTGAACCGGATGCCGCACTCGTAGCCGGTGGTGCAGAGTTCCGGGAACACGATGAGGTCCACATCGTGCTCGCCGCGGATCTGCTCAATGAACTCGGTCATGTGCACCAGGTTCTCGCCGACTTCGCCCAGACGCGGCGACATCTGGACGCAGGCGATGGTGATTTCGCTCATGGCGTTCCTCCATAGAAAAAATGTTCTATTGCGATTATACTCCGTGCCCGCCCGACCGTCAACAACGGTTTGACACCGGCGTGGTAACCCCTCACTCTAACCCTCTGCCCGCTTGCACGGGGAGAGGGAATCCGCCGTCTCCCCCACCGAGAGATGGAAGTGCGTTTTGACAGCCGGCCCGGTGGACACGATAATAGCGCCCAAACCCGCAAGGAGAGTGCGCCTATGACGACACAGTCTGCGCCGCGCGCGAGGCCATCTCTCCCCACCGCGCTGGCCGAGTCGCTGGTCGTGGTGGTGGTCTGGGGCTCGTCATTCGTGCTTGTGAAGGCGGGGCTTCGGTACGCGGGGCCGCTGACGCTGGCAGGCCTCCGGTACACGGCCGCGTTCCTGATTCTACTCCCGTTTGCCCTGCGCCGCAACACACGCCCACGCTCGCGCCGGGTGTGGGTGCGGCTGGCACTCATCGGTCTGTGCGCTTATACCATCGGCAACGGCTGTCTGTTCTGGGGGTTGCAGTACTTGCCGTCCACCACCAGTTCGTTCCTCATGAGCCTGGTGCCCCTGCTGGTGCTGGCGATGAGCATCCCCTGGCTTCGGGAGTACCCGACCTGGCTCCAGATCGCGGGGCTGGTCATCTGCCTCATCGGCTGCGCGATTTTCTTCGCGCCCGGGCTCCAAGCGGGGGAGCCGCTGGGGTTAGCGGTTACGGGCGCGGGCCTGGTGGCTTTCGCCGCGTTCGGGATTCTGGGGCGGGAAGTGGCGCGCGACGGAACTGCCGGCACGCTGGCCCTCACGGCCTTCCCGCTGGGGTTCGGCGGCATCGCGCTGCTGCCGTTGGCCTTCGCCATGGAGGGCTTGCCGCGAATGGCGGCGCCTGGCATCGGCATCGTCCTCTGGCTGGCGCTGGCGAATACGGCGCTGGCGTACCTGCTGTACAACCACGCGCTTCAGACGCTGACGGCGCTGGAGATGAACCTGCTGCTGAACCTGTCGCCCTTTGCCACGGCGATCATCGCGCTGCTGGCGCTGGGCGAACGCCTGCGTGGGATGCAGTACGTGGGCATGGTGGTGGCTATCGTCGGTGTGGCGCTGGCGCAGTGGCGGCGGAATGCCCGGCCCGCGCCGCCGGATGGCGCGTAGAGCCGATCACGGGTGCGGGACGAGCCGCGCCCGCGCCCAGACGCCGCGATGGTCGGAGATGGCCTCGTCGCCAAAGGTATCGGCGTCCAGCACCTGCCAGCGCACGCCATCCCCATCCACGAGGAAGATGTAGTCAATCCGCTTGCCCGAGTCCAGGCTGGTTGCCCCGGGGGCGTCGGGCTTCGCCTCGCGGAAGGCGTCGTGCCAGTGGGCGGGCAGGCCCCGAATCTGCGGCGTGTCCTCGTGGGCGTTGAAGTCGCCGGCGACAACCGCGGGCAGGCCGCGCCGTTCGCGCTCCACCAGTTCCACCAGCGAGCAAATCTGCGCGTTGTTGACCTCGCCGGGCTTGTTGGTGATGTGGGTACTGAAGACGACGACAGGCCCTGCCTCGGTGCCCACCGTGCCCCAAACGGCCACCCTGTGCTCAAACAAGCCCGCGCGGGGCGACAGTTCGCGCCATGCCTCGCCGGTCAGCCCGGCGCGGGCCAGCACGGCCTCGCCTTCCTCAAAACGGATGAGGGCGCGGTTGCCGTTGGCGCGGGCGTAGGCGCCGGCCATGCCCAGGGCGTCGGCAAGTTGCCCCGCCGCGTGGGGGACCATCGGCGTGCGCGACGCCTCTTGCAGGCAGACCAGGTCGGGCGACAAAGCGCGCAGGGCCGAGATCGCGGCTTGCAGGCGCTCGGCTTGGCGGGAGTAGTGCGGGTGGTCGTGCCAGAGGTTGAGCGTGGCCACGGTGACGGTGGCGGGGATCGGACCGCCCGCAGGTGCGCCGATAGGGGTCAGCGGGCCGGGGCGGCTGACGTTGAGCAGGAAGGCCGCGACTGCCACGAGCGCAAGCCCCACGCCCAGGAATACCCACGTGCGCGCCTTTGGGCGATGCATGGTCTGCCTCCGATTTCTACGCCTGGACGAGGAGCACGAAGTAGGCGAGCAGGGCGAGGATGACCCCCAGCGCGAGCCCGCCCCAGCGCGTGGCCGTGATGTGCAGCGCGCGATATGGGGGCAGGAGTCGGCGGGGCCATGCCACGCCCCAGGTCTGGGTGGCGATGGTCAGCGCCAGGCTGACGGCCAGCATCAGGGTCGGGCCGGGCCATTCGTCTGGGTGGCGCAGGAGGTAGGCGAGCGAGAATCCGCCCACGCCCGGCCCCAGCGCGAAGAAGGCGAATAGAAAAGGCATGAGATTGCTCCGATGCCGGTCAGATGCAGGGCGGCTTCACGCTTGCAGGAGCACATCCCGAATCTCGCCAGGGTGTCTTGCGACCGCCCAGCGCCAACGGCCAAACCCGCCGTGGGCATTGACCGCCTGAACCCATTCGTCGAGATAGCGGTGTTTGACACGGTCCTGCTCGTCCTCTTCGCCTT
>JARYMK010000098.1 GCA_029907165.1 Anaerolineae bacterium | reverse complement strand
CATCGGCCGGTACGAGCGGCCGGGCAAACTTGTGCGATTGGATGCCCGAGCCGCCCTGCGCCTGGGGAAGCGCGACATAAGCGAATTCCTCAAGAAGCGCGTGGGCGACAGTGTCCAGCGAGGCGAGGCTATCGCCGTGAGGCCACGCATCGGGGGGCTGTTCCCGCGCGCGCTGTTGGCCCCGGCCAGCGGCCGTCTTGTGGCGATGAGCGACTCCCAGATACTCTTGGAATCGGATACCGAAGAGGCAGAGGTTCGTGCACATATCAGCGGGCGCATCGTAAGCGTGATGCCCGAGCGCGGAGCCGTGATTGAGACGGCGGCGGCGCTGGTGCAGGGCGCGTGGGGGACTGGCGAGATGTCCCATGGCGTGCTGCGCGCGGTTTTGGAATCGCCCGAGGATGTGCTGTCCGAGGACAAGGTGGACGTCTCATGCCTCGGTGCTATTGTCATCGGAGGCGCGGATGCCACCGAGGAGGGGCTTGTCCAGGTGGGCAAGATGCAAGCGCGAGGGCTAATCCTTGGAGGTCTTTCGGGCTATCTCCTGGAAACAGCCGCCTCTCTGTCATTCCCAGTGATTATCACGGAGGGATTCGGGCGCTGTCCCATGAACCCCTTTGCCTTTGACATACTGAAAAGCCACATTGGGCATGAGGCAGCCGTGGACCCAGGATGTGCGGACCCGTGGAGGGCCCGGCGGCCCGAGGTCATCATTCCGATACCTGTCTCGGCCGTGGTCGCCTCAGAGTCGCAAACGGAGACGCTTCTGCGGGAGGGGTGCAGGGTGCGCGTCGTGCGGGGAGATCGCCGGGGCTTGGCCGGCGTCGTAACAGCCCTGCCGGAACACCCCGTCCGATACGAGATCGGTGTATCGTTGCCAAGCGCGGAGATTCAGGCGGACTCGGGCGACCTAGTGTTGGTGCCCGTGAACAACTTGGAAATCATCGGCTAGTACTTTACCACAGGGATTCTTGACGGCGTGTCATTGCTTCGTCGTTGCGCTCCTCGCAATGACAACAAACAATTGGCTCTGTGGGCAAGTACTAGGGCAGAGTTCGGAAACTTGCTGCAAGGAGGGGATTGGCCATGTTCGCACGAATACTGGAACCAGGGAACAAGCGTCGGCCGTTTGTGATCGCGGCGATTGCGCTGGTGGCGCTGCTCCTGGTGGGGCTGTTGGGCATCGGGATTTACTCGCTGCTTCAGAAGGGAGGCGCTGGACCCGCCGTAGCGCCCACCGAGACGCCGGCGATCTCCACGCCGACGCGGGAGCCAACCCCCGTCCCGACGGCCACGCGCACGCCGCGGCCTACCAACACGCCCGTGCCTGTCGGTACGGTGGAAATGCCAACGGCGGAGCCGACGGTAGCGCCCACACAACCCGCCACCGTGCCCGTACAGCCCACCGTGGGGCCGACGCCCACATCTGCCCCGCAAGCAGCGGAGACCACGCCTAACACAGGTTCCAGCACGCTGATTCTCCTGGCGGCGGTCGCGGTGGCGGTCCTGCTCGTAGCCGTGCGGCGGGTTCGCACGGCGAGCGGATGAGCCTGTACTGCAGCGGCGCTTTTACACGGGGAGGTGCGACGGGCAAGAAAGTGAACCCCTGCGCGGGTTTGTCCGTATCGGTTATGGAAGTGCATTCGCCAGATTGAAGGGAGAGGACAGATGGACATCAAGGGCAAGATCAGTTCCAGTGTAGGTAAGTTTGAGGAGTTGGCGGGGAAGATACCCGGCTACAAGGGGTACAAGCAGAAAGAACTCCGCCGCGAGGCCGATAAACTGCTCCGCACCACCATCGCCAACCAGTTGTCAGATTTGCGCATGAAGTTGAGCGGTCTGCAGTTGGACTTCATGAGCGCGGGCAAGTTATACCTGGTGGACGACCTGGAGCGCGCCGTGGGCAAGTTGCAGATTCTCATTGACCGGCTGAAGACCGCATCCTACGGCTACGCGGGGCTGTTTGACGCGGTGAAAGTCAAGGAGCAGGAGCTGGACGCGCTGTACGACTACGACCACCAGTTGCTCGGTTTTGTGCCGAGGGTGGAGGAAGGCATCAACAACGTCGCCACGACGCTGAAGGAAGGCGGCGACCTGGGCGTCGCCATCGCCGCACTCGTTACCGTCCTGCAGGAGATGGACACGGTGCTGAACCACCGCCAGGAGGCTATCCTCGGCACGGGCGAGACCCAGTAAGGTTTCCGATATCCAGGCAAGATTCCAATAAGGACGAAAGGAGTGTCCAATGGCGCGGGTTTTTGATGTAATAGAGTATTTTGACGAGACCGGGCAGGAAATCGTCCACCGCATCCCGGAGAGCGGGTCGGGCGACTTCCGCATCGGTTCGCAACTCATCGTGCGCGAGAGCCAGGCCGCCGTGTTCTTCCGCGACGGCAAGGCCCTGGACACGTTGGGCGCGGGGCGTCATACGCTCACGACGGCCAACGTGCCGCTGCTCGTGGACCTGATCGGCAAAGCCTTTTCGGGCCAGACGCCGTTCAAGGCCGAGGTGTACTTTGTCAACCTGCGCGAGTTCCTTGACCTGAAGTGGGGCACGCCCGAACCTATCACGCTGCCCGACAAGGAACTGGGCATGGTGCGGCTGCGGGCATTCGGCCAGTTCGCCATGCAGATCACCGACCCGCAACTGTTCGTCAACAAGATCGTGGGTACGCAGGGCATCTACCGCAACGCGCAGATTGAGAACTACCTGCGGGGCGTGATCGTGTCCCGGATGACCGACGTGCTGGGCGAATCCAAGGCGTCGCTGCTGGACCTGCCCGCGCTGTACGATGAACTTTCGGGGGTCATCAAGGCGCGGCTTGCGGACGACTTCCGCGCGTTGGGCATCACGCTCAAGGCCCTGTTCATCAACAACATCAGCCCGACCGAGGAGACCGCCAAGGCCATTGACGAGCGGGCCGCCATGGGCGCTATCGGCGACATGCAGAAGTACCTGCAGTTCAAGGCGGCGCGCGCCATGGGCGACGCGGCCACTGCCGGCGGCGAGGCGGGTTCGCTGACGGGCGCGGGCGTGGGGCTTGGCGCGGGCGTGGGCATCGGCGCGGCAATGGCTGGCGCCATCTCCGACGCCCTCCGCGCGGGGCGCGAGGGCCAGGCGGCCGGCGCGGCTGCGGCAGCCGCTGCCACCGTCAAGTGCCCCAATTGCGGCAACATGGTCCCCGCCGGGTCCAAGTTCTGCAACAACTGCGGGCAGAAACTGGTTACCGAGAGCAAGTGCCCTAACTGCGGGGTGGACGTGCCGCCGGGCTCCAAGTTCTGCCCCAACTGCGGCCAGAAACTGGCCTGACAGAGGCCGTTGGCAACTGCCGTTGCGAGGGCGAGAGGCGCCGGAGCAATCCCCGGTGGGTGCGAGATTGCTTCGCCGCCTGCGGCGGCTCGCAATGACAGGCATAGGGTGTCATTGCGAGGGCACGGAGTGCCCGAAGCAATCCCTGGGTGGCGTGAGGGATGGCTCCGCTTCGCTCGCAATGACGAAACAAGCCGATTGCGCACACAAGATCGGGGGAGCCTGCTACGGCTCCCCCGATTGCTAGCACGCGGGGGTGCCCCTTACGGCCCGCCTTCCAAGAAGCAGATGAGCGCGTTGGCGATGCCCTGGGCGACTACGTCCTGCCGCAGCACCAGGGTCTCGCGGTCCAGGCGCACGAAGCCGATCTCAATGATGGCACCGGGGGTCTCGGGCGCGATCTCCTTCAGCGCATGGTAATGGAGCATGTCGTTGGTGATGCTCCCCTCGTGGCGCGGCAACTGCGTGGCGGCCTGGTACTCCTTCCACAAGCACGCCACTAGTCGGTCGTCCTGTTCGGGGATGGCGCTGTTCTCCACACGGGCCACCTTGAACCCCGTGGCGCCCTCAATCGGCTCGCACGAGTCGGCGTGAATGGCCAGGAAGGCGTCGGCCACGTACCCCAAGATGCGGGGGGAAAACTCCGGCAACAGTTCCACCTCGTAGCCGTACCACTCCAGCAGACCCTTCACCTTGTTGGCGACCGACAGGGTGATGGCGGCCTCGGTCAGGCCGTCTTCGCACGCAGCGCCAGAGTCGTTCTGCCAGTGCCCGGGGATGATGCCCACCTTCTTGGCGGGCAGACCCTGGGGCCCCGGGTGCGGGTGCTGCGCCAGGAATATGGAGGTGGGCGTTGGCGTCGGTGCGGGCGATATGGGCCCTGCGCCGGAAAATGCGGCAAGGTAAACCAGCGCGCCGAAGGTTACTGCGAGCGCCCCCAATAGAAATCGCTCGCCCCATCTCAGCCTTTGCTGTATCCTCTCGGTCAAGTGGCCTGCCCCCGAAGCGTCGTGCTCTCGCGGGCTTACTATACCGCAGCGTCGGGCTTTCGTCAACGTGGGGAGGGCTTCGGATCATGCCGGAATGGACATTAGGCAGCAGACCGAGGGTGATTCCCCGCCTCTGTGGCCGTGGTAACCCCGGCAACTACTCGCCGGTTACGGGCAGGCGTTCGGGCCCGGCCGCCAGGTCCTCATCCGTGCGCACCAGCAGCCGATAGCCGCCCACGTACGGCATGCGCTGCACGTACTGGCTGACCACGCCCACGACGCGGACCACGCTCCCGCGCGCGACTCTGGGCCGCTTCGCCTGCCCGCCCTCGCGGAAGTACACCCGCGCCGCCCCGGTGCCATCGTCCAGCCACAGGGCGCGGCTCTCTACATCCAGCACACGCCCCACCATCACCACCAGCTTGCCTTCCCACGCCTCGCCCATCTCGCCCGTCTGGATGCGGACAGGCGCGATGGGAGCCTCTGGGTCAAACACCTGCAAATCGCCCGGACCCGACACGTACAGTTGCAGTTCGCCGTGGTAATCGCGCAGGCGGCCGGTGGCCCGCAGCCACTGCCCTTCCACCAACGGCGGGTACTCCCCTTTGGCCAGGTACACCGCCAGCCCCACGCCCCTATCTTGGATGAACACCAGGCGCTCGCTCACCGTGCCCGGCGGCGCGGTCAACTGCCCTTGCGTGATGATGCGCGCGCCGACGGCCTGGATTCGCGCCAGGGGCAAATCCATAAACGGCGGGCCGGGCGCGGGCGTCGGCGCAGGTAGCAGGCGATTGGCCTCCCCTGGCGTAACTTCGCACTCCCGCGTCCAGCCGCCCGTGCCGTCGGGGACGCGGCCGTAGGATCGGTCGTACCCCGGGCTTTTTGTGTACACGAACGCGTCCGCAGGCGAACCATTGGGCCTCAAAAGGCGCACCGTATCGCCGTCGTTGTTCAGCGCGATTCCGGTCTGGCGGCCGAAGAGGACCAGGTGGCCGCCCGGCGGGATCACGCTGCCAGACGGCAAGGTGTAGGGCTTGCTGCCACCATCCGGCACGTCGTCCAGCATCCATCCCGCCAAATCCACCGCCCGCGCCTCCAGGTTCCGCAGTTCCACCCACTCGTCGCCCCTGGAATCCACCCGCCCGTCGCCATCCCAATCCTTCGCGTGAGGCGCGGGCAGGATTTCGTTCAGCACCACCTGTGCCGCATTGTCGGGAGTCGGCGTAACGGTGGGCGTGAGTGTCGGCTGGCGGGTCAGCGTGGCCGTGCGGGTCGGCGTCTGGGTGCGGGTGGAAGTCCGCGTGCGGGTAGCGGTGCATGTCGTAGTCGCTGTGCGTGTGAGGGATGGCGTCCGCGTAACCGTTGGCGTGCGGGTGGGGGTCGCGGTGCCCGGCACGTTCGCGAGCCCGGGCGAGGGCGGATAATCTGCCGTCCAGTCGCCCGCGTCGGTTCGGCTCCACGACCGGTCGTAACCCATGGAAGGGTACCGAGTCTCATCCATGAGAGCGCCGTCGGGCCCCAGAAGGCGCACCACATCACCGTCGTTGTTCAGCGCCAGGCCGGTGTCGCGCCTGAACAGGACAAGGTATCCGCCCGGCGGTATCCACAGGTCGGCAGGCACCTGCCACGGCCTGCTCCCCCCGTCCGCCGCGTCGTCCAGGACCCAGCCGCCGAGGTTCACGGGCTCACCGCCACAATTGAACAGTTCTATCCATTCATCCTCGCTTGATGCAGTGCCATCCGAGTCCCAATCGGTGTATCTGGGCGCTGGCAGAATTTCGTTCAACCGGACCGTGGCAGGATAGGGGGTGCCCGTAGGTGATGGGGTCGGGGTCTCGGTCGGTTCGGGCGTAGTGGTGGGCGTGTCCATGGCTGGCGGGGTTTCGGTCGGGGTCGGCGTCTCGGTCTCCGTCGGTGTGGGCGATGGCGTGCCGGTTGCCGTAGGCGTGCAGGTAACCGCGAGATTCGGCCCGCCTGGCGAGGGCGCGTACTCCCACGTCCAAGTCCCGTCCGCCTGCTTGCTGTACGCGCGATCGTAGTCGGCCCTGCCGTAGGTTACCTTCTCCACCAGGACGTTATCGGGGCGTAGCAGGTGAACCTCATCGCCGTCGTTGTTCAGCGCCAAACCCGACTGCTTCTTGAAGATGACGAGATAGCCCCTGCCCCAAATGAACGTATAGGGCGGGATACGATATTCCTTGGAGCCGCCATCGCGTCGGTCGTCCAGTTTCCACCCGCCCACGTCCACCGTCGTCCAGGAGGAGTTATAGATTTCTATGTATTCGTCGTTGCCTGCTATCCCATCCCCATCCCAGTCCACCCAGCGCGGGGCGGGCATGATCTCGCTCAGGTGCAGCGTGGTAGGATAGGGCGTCCTTGTGAGGGTGGGCGTTGCTGTGGGGGTCGCGGTCTTGGTGGCGGTCGGCGTGCGGGTTGGCGTGGGCGTCTTCGTCGGCGAAGGCGTGCGCGTGGGGGTCGCGGTGCGTGACGGCGTCACCGATGGCGTGTCGGTGACCGTCGGGGGCGGCGTCGCGGTCGCAGGCAGGTTCGGCCCGCCCGGGGATGGCGGGTACTGGAGCGTCCAGACGCCCCCGCCGTCCACCGTGCGGCTGTAGGATGCGTCGGGCTGCGTCGCGTAGTACGTGTGCTGGTCGGCGACGGTACCATCCGGCCTCAACAAGCGCACCGTGTCGCCGGCATTGTCCAGGCTAATGCCCGTCGTTTTGCGGAAGAACACCAGGAAGGAGCCGGGTTGAATCCAGGTGCCCGCGGGGATGACGTAGGGCGCAGAACCGCCATCGCGGATGTCGTCCAGCATCCATCCCCCTAAATCCACCGCCTGGCCGCCCGGGCAGAACAACTCAATCCATTCGTCCAGGCTTCCCACGGCGCCATCCCCATCCCAGTCCACGTTCATGGGCGCGGGAAGATACTCGTTGATTACAACGGGCGGCGACTGGGCGAGCGCGAGGGAATGCCAGAGTACACTGACAAGAAACACCGTGCAGACGACAGACAGCCCCCATGTTCGGCGCATGCCCCCACCTCCGTGCGCGACGATGCCGCTAGCCGCCTGCCCTCCGGCGGCGGCAATCGCAAGTCTGTTGTGTCAGCCTAAAGACCGGTTAGGGGTTCATACCTTGGAGATACGCCAGCCACTCCTGCCAGTGGGAGGGCGCATTGCTGTCGTCTGCGTCTGCGGAAGTCGCAGGGGAGGTGCCTCTGGGTTCCGATGGGGTTACGACGACGAGGACTTCGTTGGGCCGCGTCCAGTGGAGCCACTTCCTGGCGGCCTCGTCGGCCCAGTGCGGGCGCGCCAGGGCTTCCTTCTGGGAGCGCAGGTCGGCAATCTCCGCCTCCAGCGCCAACCTGCGCTGCTGGAGGATTTCAACCCGCTGGTACAGGGTGTGGAGTTCGCGCGCGTCGTTGGCCAGGTTCGTCAGCGCCAGCACGCCAAACGCCACCAGGAACAGCGCAACGATTTGTTGGAGAGACAGGAGCCTGTTCTTCACCGTTCCGCCTCCTACGCGCCCGCGCCCCCACACGCTGACACCATAGCACCACCGCGCTCTGCTGTCAAGTGGTTCAAGATCGGTGCCAAACAAAAAGGTGCCGAAGGAGGGATTTGAACCCACATGGGCGTTCGCCCACTGCGCCCTGAACGCAGCGCGTCTGCCAGTTCCGCCACTTCGGCACTTCGCTTATTATCCTAATGCGTTTTGGCGGATTTGTCAAACTGCGCGCCGCCGTTTGGACTGCCCGCTTCAGTACGCGTTCTCGTCCTTCGCAAAATGTACCAGCGTCCGAAGGAGAATCTTGATGTCCAGCCAGAGCGACCAGTTCTCAATGTACCACAGGTCGTACTTGGTGCGCTCCACGATGGACGTATCGCCCCGCAGGCCATTGACCTGTGCCCAGCCGGTGATGCCCGCCTTCTCGCGGTGGCGCTCCATGTAGCGCGGGATGGCCTGGCGGAACTGCTCCACATAGACGGGGCGCTCGGGCCGCGGCCCCACCAGGCTCATCTCGCCGATGAGCACGTTGATGAACTGAGGCAACTCATCTATGGAGTAGCGCCGCAGAATCTTGCCAAGCCGCGTGCGGCGCGGGTCATTGGCCACCGTCCAGCCCGGGCCGTTGGCCTCGGCGTCCTGGCGCATGGTGCGGAACTTGAGCAGTTGGAACGGCTTGCCATCCAGCCCCACCCGCTCCTGCACGTAGAATACCGGGCCGGGCGATTCCAGTTTGATGAGCGCAGCCACCAGCAGCATGAGGGGCGAGAGGAAGATGAGCGCCAGCGCGCTGCCCACGATGTCCATCGCCCGCTTCAGTGTCAGTTTCCAACCGCGAAGCGCGATGTCCCGCACCGTCAGGAGAGGCAGGCCGTTCAGGTCGCCGATGCTCATCTCCGACGCGATGATCTGGAACACGTCGGGGAAGACCTTGATCTCCGTGCGGCCCCGCTGGCATAGGGCGATGATCTCCAGCAGTTCCTGGTGCGAGCGCTCGGGCATGGCGATGATGACCTGGTCTATGGCGTGCTGGTCTATCAGTTGCGGCAGGTTCTCGGTGGTGCCCAGCACCGGCACGCCCATCACGTCGGTCTGCGCAGGCGACTCGTCCACGAAGCCGATGACCCTGTACCCCAGCGCGGGCGACTGGCGAATCTTGTTGAGGATCATGCGCCCCACCTCGCCGGTGCCCACGATGAGGGTGTTGTACGCAGCCACGCCGCGCGACCGCAGGCGGCTTTCCAGGGCATCGTGGGCCAGCCTGCCCGCGCCGACCAGGAGAATCGTCAGCACCCATGAGTACACCAGCATCAGGCGGGGATAGTCCAGTTCGTTCTTGTACAACAGGGACGTGAACGCGCTGGTGAGCAGAATCCCGATAGAGGCTGCCGCCACCAGTGAGGTCAGCACGTCCAGCCGCGAAACGCCGCGCTTCAGGTGGTACAGCCGCGCGAGAAGGAACGATGTCAGCAGCGACCCCACCTGGATGAACATCATGCCGACATATCCGCGGAAAGGCAGGATGTTCACAGCAGGCGGGTTCTGCGTGCGCAACCGCCATAGGTACGCCAAGTAGAACGCCAGCGCCGCCAGCGACGCGTCCAGGAGGACCAGCAATCCCTTCAGGAGCCACTCGCTGCGTTTCGTCATGCGCGCGTCTCCTTTGCGGGCGCACCCTGGGGCTTGCCCAGAATCTCCCGCAGCATCGGAAGCCCCCCGCGCAGGACGAGGCCGCACAGGATGAGGGCATGGAGCACGCGATTGGTAGTCGCCGCGTAATGCTTGCGATAGAAGATGTACATCGCGCGCTGGAACTCAAACTGGGCGCGGCGGCTGTGACGGCTGGCCGCCCGCTTGTAGTGCAGGACAGTTACGGCAGGGTTGTAGTACACCTTCCACCCCTTCTGCCGAATGCGGTAGGCCCAGTCCAGGTCTTCGCCGTACATGAAGAACGTCTCATCCAGCAGGCCCGCCTGCTCCATGGCCTCGGCCCGCACCATCATGAACGCGCCAACGACCGAATCCACCTCGGCCTCCTCGTCGGGGTCCAGGTACGTCATGTTGTAGCGGCCGAAGCGCCTACTCTTGGGGAACAAGCGGCTCAGCCCACTGAACCGGTACAGCGAGACCATCGGTGTCGGGAAACCGCGGCGGCAGGCCAGGTCCAGGCTGCCGTCGGCCAGGACGAGCCGCGGCCCGGCCGCGCCGGCGTCGGGCTTGGAGTCCATGTAGGCGACCATGTCGGCCAGCGCCGACGGCGGCACGACCGTGTCCGGGTTCAGCAGGAGATAGTAGCGCGAAGGCTGCGCCGCCCGCAGGCCCAGATTGTTGGCATACGAATACCCGCCGTTGACGGGGCTGGCGATGAGCCGTACCTGCGGGAACTCCTCGCGCACCATGTCGGCGCTGCCGTCGGTGGAGGCGTTGTCCACGACGATGACATCCAGGCCGTTGAGGCCCCGGCTGTCCAGCACCGAGCGCAGGCAATCGCGCAGGAGCGCCTTCGTATTGTAGTTCACGATCACAACAGACAGGTCTATCACAGGTCCTATCCGACTCTTGGCTGCAACCCGGATTTTATCACGAGCGCCCTGCCTCGTCAATGTAGGGCCTGGCGCCAACAAGCGACGCATCTCGGCGGTGTGCCCCATTAGAGATGACAGCGGGCGGCTTTCGGTTCCACTCTCGGCGAAGCGTTGCACGAGGGGACAGCCAATGGTACAATGCAGCCAAATCGCAAGCGGTCAGGAGGTCTGTGATGATGCGCGCTCATACCTTCTCCATCGTCGCCCGCGACCCCGCGACCGGCGAGATGGGCGTCGCGGTGCAGTCCCACTGGTTCGGCGTAGGCAGACTGGTGGCGTGGGCCAGGGCGGGCGTTGGCGCTGTCGCCACCCAGGCGCTGGTGGAGGTGGCCTACGGTCCCCGCGGGTTGGATCTGATGGCGCAGGGCAAGTCCGCGCCCGAGGCTCTGGCCGCGTTGCTGGCCGAAGATGAGGGCCGCGAACTGCGCCAGGTGGCGATGGTGGACGCCCAGGGACGCGTGGCGGCACACACCGGCGCGCGCTGTATCGCCGAAGCCGGCCATCTAACGGGCGACGGCTTCTCGGTGCAGGCCAACATGATGCTAAACGACCGCGTATGGCCGGCGATGTACGAGGCGTACCGCACGGCGACGGGCGACCTGGCCGAGCGGCTTGTCCGCTCGCTGGAGGCCGCGCAGGACGCAGGGGGCGACGTGCGCGGGCAGCAGAGCGCCGCCCTGCTCACCGTTCCGGCGCAGGCCAGCGCCAAACCCTGGGACGATGTGGTGGTGGAGTTGCGGGTAGAAGACCACCCGATGCCTATCGCCGAACTACGTCGCCTACTCACCGTGCACCGCGCCTACCGCCGTATGAACCTAGGCGACGAACTGTTGGGCAAAGGCGACGTGGAGGCAGCCTTGCGCGAATACCGCACCGCCGCCGAGATGGTACCCGACATCGCTGAACTTCCGTTCTGGCATGCGGTAACGCTGGCCGACTTGGGGCGCGTGGACGAGGCACTCCCCATCTTCCGGGATGTATTCGCCCGTGACCCGAACCTGGCGCTGCTGGTTCAGCGGCTTCCGGCGGCGGGGCTCCTGCGCGACGATTCGCACATGATGGCGCAGATTTTGGGCGCCGCGCAGGGTGTGTAGGTCCATACCGTCATGCTGAGCGGTACGGAGCACCAAGTGCGGTGGTGGAACCACGCCGCCTCGCGCGAGCGTGAGCGGTTTCACCGAGGCAATGAGCGAGTGTAACCGTTTGCCCGCGCGTGGCGTTGAATGTATACTAACCAATGGTGCTAGTTTGACAGAGTCATGGGGCTTCTCCAAACTGTGGTTGAGAGACCATACAGAAAGGAGAATG
>JARYMK010000097.1 GCA_029907165.1 Anaerolineae bacterium | reverse complement strand
TGTCATTGCGAGGGCGCCCAGCGCCCGAAGCAATCCCGCCAGACTGTCATTCCGAGCGGCGAAGCCGCGAAGAATCTCGCCAACCGACGCAACGACAACGGGTAATTCCCTCTGCGGCCAACCACTAGACCTCGCGGGCATCCCATGTCCCGCTTCGCCCGCCGCTCTTATGCACAAGCCGCACGTCGGCGATGCGCATTCCCCGGTCCACCGCCTTGCACATGTCGTACACGGTGAGCGCGGCCACGCACACCGCCGTGAGCGCCTCCATCTCCACGCCGGTCTTGCCCACGGTCTTGGCCGTCGCCGTAATCACGACTTCCGCCGACCCGTCGGTATTCACCGTTGCGCCTTCCACATCCACGACCACGACCACCTGCGTCAACGCCAGCGGATGGCACAGCGGGATCAAGTCGGCCGTCCGCTTGGCGCCCATAACGCCCGCCAGTTCTGCCGCCGCGCGCACGTCGCCCTTGGCGATCCCGCCCTCCCGAATCAGGGCCAGCGTCTCGGCGCTCATCCGCACGACGCCGCGGGCGATGGCGACGCGCTCCGAGTCCGCCTTTGCGCCCACGTCCACCATGCGCGCCTTGCCCGACTCGTCCAGATGCGACAGCCGCTTGCCCTCGCCCACTAGAAGCACCCCAACTGGCACTGCGCGATCTTGATTCCCAGCGCCTCGGCGTGGCCGCTGGCATCCATCGGCGGGCGACCCAGCCGCCCCGCGATGTCAAACAACTGCGCGCAGGTTACCTTGCCGTCGTGGGCTGCCGCGCGGATCGCATCGGCCAGCGCCGGGTCCAGACTCTCCGGCTGCTTCAGAATCTTGTGCAGACCCAGGCGTTTCTCGCCGTAGCCGAACAGCCCCAGTTGGCAGTGGCTGATGCGGATCTCCAGCGCGTCCGCCATCTCACCGACGGCCCGCCGCTCCACGCCCATCCGCTCGGCGATATGCCACGCCACCGCGCACGGCAGTTTCCCATCCCGCAGATTCGCACGAACCTCGTTCTCAAGGTCGGTCGTCATGAATTCGCTCCTCATCGCTGTCCCAGATCGCCCAGGGCTTTGGAAATCAGCTCGCTCAATTCCTCAAACTCAAACGGCTTGGGCAGAATGTAGTCCACGCCTCTGCGCCTCGCTTCCGTAACCTCCGCGCTGACCCCCCACCCCGTGATGAGGATCACCGGCGTTTGCGGCGATGCTGTCTTGACCTGGCGCGCCACCTCCCACCCCGACTGGTCCGGAAGGCCCAAATCCGTGATGACAAGGTCGGCCTGCCGCTGGGCGAACGCGGCAATCCCTTCCGACGCCGTGCGGAAGGTCCGCACCTCGTGCCCCTCCAGCCCTAGGATGCTGGCCAGCAACCGGCGGATGCTTTCCTCGTCCTCAACGACCAAGATACTGAGGCTCCTCTGAATCTGTGTTGGCTGTGTCATATTCCACTCTTTCTTTTCCTTGAACTCGTGCGGCTGAACGTGCCATGCAATCGGCAAGTGTACAGAGAACGTGCTGCCCTTGCCCACCGCGCTTTCCACTTGGATCGTGCCACCATGGCGGGTAACGATCTCCCGTGCCACACTCATCCCCATACCGGCGTTCCCGCTACCCTTCGTCGTGAAAAAAGGCGTGAACAGACGATCCATAAATTCCGGCGGGATACCGACGCCCGTATCCTGCACGCGGATAACCGCCTCGTCTCCCTCGCGGCGGGTTTCCAGCAGAAGCCGACCGCCCGCAGGCATGGCGTCCACAGCGTTGAAAATCAGGTTCGTCAGCACCTCGCTCAGTTCGGCCGCGGACCCCATCACTGTCATTGGCCTGCCGCGGCGGAACTTCAGGTCTATCGCTGGCCGATCCGACACCGGGTCCCGCCAGCGCGGCTCCGTCAACAGGATCGCATCCTCCACCAGACGGTTCACGTCCAGCGGCGCGAAATCCTCCCCCTCGCGGTGGCGCGCGAACCCCATGATACGCCGCACCGTCTGCGCTCCATTGCGCGCCGCTCGCTCAATCACCTGCAGCGACTCGCGCATCGCCGGGTCTTGCACGTGCGTCAGCATCAACTGCACGCGCCCCAGAATGCTCGTGAGCACATTGTTGAAATCATGCGCGACGCCCGCCGACAGTTCGGCCAGCGCACGCATCCGCTCGGACCGCACCAACTGCGTCTGGCTCCGGCGGAGCCGCTCCAGGGCATCTTCCATCTCCGAGTACAGGTGCGCGTTTTGAATGGCAATGGCCAGATGCCCCGACACCTGGTTCAGCAACTCCAACTGCGCAGGGCCAAAGGCAACGGCCTCGCGTGTTCCCACGGTCCAAAGCCCCACGCACTCCCCGTCGGCCAGCACGGGCACCGCGACCAACGTCCCAAGCCCCGCCGAAGCCAACACGGCCCCGATGTCTCCCGGTCGGGCGTCGGCCATCCAGACCAGAGGCGCGGTCAGTGCGTCCGAACACACCAGCGACTCCAGCGCCTCGCCCAGCGCCGCAATGCTCCCTTCCGTCGCACTCACCGCGACCCAGCCGCCTTCCGCGGCCTGGCGCTGCCACAGGCCCATGTGCTCGTGGGGCAGCAACGGCATCAGCGAACGCGAAACAGCAGCTACGATTTCCTTGAGGTCAAAACTCCCAGTAATCGCCTTCGCGATCTCGCTCACAGCCGCCAACCGATCGGCCCGTTCCCGTGCCGCCTGGAACAGCCGCGCGTTGTCAATGGCAATGGCGGCCTGGTCGGCAAGCAGGCCCAGCAGCCTCATCTCGTCATCGCCGAACACATGCGGCGTAACGAACGCGATGTTGAGCGCACCCAGCACGTGAGCAGCGCGCCGCAGCGGAATGCTCACGATGGACTGCATCTCTCCCCGCTTGATCGGATCCAGAAACAGCGGATGCGATGCACAATCGTGGATGACAATCGCCTTGCCGGAGCGCACGCAGGTCATCGTAAGCCCGTCCGGGCGAGGCGTGGTCTCCGGCCGCAGGTCGCTTTCGCCCGTAGCCCAGAGTGCCGCGCCGAACGACAGTCGCCCGGTGGTCTCGTCGTACAGGAAAACATGCGCGTCGTTCGCACCGGTCAGTTCCAGGGCCGTGCGGACCACCAGTCGGAGCACGGCCGACAAATCCAGCGACGACACCTGTTCCAGGCTGACCTGCTGAAGCGCATCTAGTTCGCGGACCCGCCGCTGCGTCTCCTGGTACAGCCGGGCGTTCTCAATGGCCACTGCCGCCTGGCTGGCCACGTGCAGCAGAATCTCCTGATGGGCTTCCGTGTACGCGCCCGGCGCATAACTGGCGGCGACCAGAACCCCCACAACCCGGTCGCCCAACAGCATCGGCACACCCAGCCACGACCGCGACATGCGCGGCTTGCCCATGAAAACCGGCGCGCAGGGCAGTGGGTCGTGCTCCATGTCGCGCACCAGCAAGGGCTTGCGATTGTCTATGATCCACCGGGTGAGGCCCGTCGTGATTCGCCCCCTCGTGCGGGGGAACCGCTGCCCCTCGTCTATCAGAATCTCAATGCTCACCTCATCCGTGCGGGAGTCATAAAGCGTAACGTAGTACGTGTCCGCCGCGACGAGTTTCCGTATCTCCTCGTATAGCAGTTCCAGCAGCACGGAGATATCGGGGACAGAACTGATCAGGCGGCTGGTTTCCCGCAGCAGCGTGTACCCATCGGTATCACGACCCTCGGGCCGAGTTCGCCTTCGGGGCTTGGATGAGGTCGAGCCAGAGTCAACCATTTTCCCGCTCCCAGCGGATTGGCAAATGCGCCTAATCATAACACAGGGCCGCCGCGAGCGCAAAACCCTGGCGCGGCCTCAAGCCAGCAACATCGGCAGTCAGGCCGAGGCGGCAACATCTCCTATCGCTCCAAAATACGAACGGCAGGCAATGTCCAGCAACTCTGCGGACAGCGAGGGCCGAACCTGCCGAAACGCCGCCACGTCCACCAGCCGATCCAGAATCTCCGCAGGGTCGGCCGCCCGCAGGGGCACTTTTGGCTGCACGTAGTACCGCTGCAGAAGGTAAGCCAGCGCATTTTCATCGTAGGGCACACCCCTCCGAACGCACGCCTTTCGGAATATCTTGCGATACTCCTCAAACGTGGGGGCGCGCAGGGAGACTTTGTGCCGAATGCGCCGCAGGGTGGCCACATCGCCAAGTTCACGGACACCTAGGTGCGTAGTTACGATAAGGATCCCCTCAAAGGGCACTTCCACGCGCTGTCCGGCGCGAAATGCCAGGCGGTCAGACCGCACCTCTAGAAGATGCGTCAGCCGGGCCAGAAACCCCACAGGCGGTGATGCCTGCCTCCCCAGATCATCCAGCACAAGCACGCCGTTGTTGGCCTTCACCTGCGGCGGCGCACTGTAGCAGCGCGAAATCTCATCCAACGAGGGGTCCAGCGCCTCCAGGTGCAACTCGGCCCCAAGCATCACAACTGGCCTCCGAACCCGAACCCACCGGCCATCCTGGCGAGGGCCTGCAGGCTCCTGCTCCGCCGGGCGGTCTTTCACCGGCGGGCCATGCAAAGTGCCGTCATAGACAAGTACGATTTCGCCCTGGGCATCCACGGCATACGGCACATACACCTCGCCGGTGGCCAAAAACGCGGCGAGGGCACGCGCGACAGCCGTCTTCCCATTGCCCGGGGCTCCCTGAATCAGCAGCGAGTGCCTACCCGCAACCGCTGGCCCCAGTTGCTCCACCACGCCATCGCCCAACACCAGGTCCCCGAGGGCCGCCTCCAGCGCCGCACGGTCGGCGCGGACTGGCGGAAGCCCCTGGGCTCGCACGGCCCGATTGTACTCCGATAGCGGGACTGGAGTCGGCCCCGTGTACTGATTCTTCCACAGTGCCTCCCGGGCCTTGGCGCTCCCCTTCTCCGTAACCGAGTACTGGTACGCACCTTCGCCGAAACCCGCAACGCCTCGCGTCTCGCAGTACCGCTCGCGCTTGAGGAAATCAACAACGCGGCCCAGAACAGCCTGAAAAGGCAGCCCCATCGCCTGGGCCAGTTCAAACCCAGTCATCTGGCCCGTAACGTACAGAATCTTCAGGGCCAGGTCAGCCAGCGGTAACAGCCCTAGTCCCGTTTCCTCCAGAGACCGCGGTTCCGCAGGAAAGAACTCTTCGCTCACTGCCCTCTCCTTGGCGTGCAACTCTGCGCAAACGATTATAGCACAATTCACCCCGTGCAGATAGCCGTTGGTTGTCGGAAAAACGACCAAGATTTGGACCGACAAGGGCGCGAACCCCTTTCGCCCCTTTCGTGTTCCAAACCTTTCCCCCTGTGAGACCGCCTTCACCGCGGAGACGCAGAGTGCGCAGAGAAAGGACCAAGATTTGAACCGACAAGGGCGCGAACCCCTTTCGCCCCTTTCGTGTTCCAAACCCCTGTCCTTGCGAGCGAAGCGAAGCAATCCCAACCTCTGTCTGTCATTGCGAGCGAAGCGAAGCAATCTCACGCGCCAGCGATTGCGCCTGACGCGCCGCTTGCCGCCGCCCCATCCCTGTGGTAAACTCTCCCACGCGCGACCCGGAGGCACCCGTCAATGCCCGCGCACCGGACATGCGCAAGCACTATCCAACACATCGCTCCCATACTTCGCACTTGAAGGAGACCGGCTCAAATGGATTCCTACACACTAGAGGAGACGATCCAACGCCTGGAGACAGACCACATCATCGCCCGCATCTGGGATCGCGACCCCACCGTGTGGGGATCGCCCGACGGGCGCGAAATCACAGACCGCCTGGGCTGGCTCACCGTCGTGGACACCATGACGCCCCGACTTACAGAAATCCAGGCGTTCGCCCGCGAAATCCGGGACGACGGCTTCACCCACATCGTCCTGCTCGGCATGGGAGGTAGCAGCCTCGCGCCCCACGTCCTGGCGAAGACCCTCGCCCCGCAGGACGGATACCCGCGATTCCACATGCTGGACAGCACCGTGCCCGCCGCCGTGCTCCAATGCGAGCACGCCATAGACCTCGCGCATACCCTGTTCATCGTCGCCAGCAAGTCGGGCAGCACGATTGAAATGCTCTCCATGTTCAAGTACTTCTGGCAGCGGGTCAGCGCCACCACGGCATCGCCCGGCCGCGCGTTCGTTGCCATCACCGACCCAGGCTCCGGCCTTGAGCGCATCGCCCGCGAGCACGCCTTCCGCGCCATCTTCCTCAACCCCACCGACATCGGCGGGCGCTACTCCGCCCTGTCGCTGTTCGGCCTTGTACCCGCGGCCCTGGCCGGAGTGGACGTCGCCCGCCTGCTCCAGTCGGCGGAGCGCATGGCGGCGCGCTGTAGCCCTGCGGTGCCCGCGCGCGAGAATCCGGGCGCGCTGCTGGGCGTGTTCCTCGGCGCGATGGCGCGGCATGGCCGGGACAAACTCGCGCTTGCCATCTCGCATCGGTTCGCCGACCTCGGGCTTTGGATTGAGCAACTGATCGCCGAAAGCACCGGCAAGCATGGGACAGGCATCCTGCCGGTCGTGCTCCCGCAGGCAAGCAGGCTCGCCGACCAAGCCCGGCGACTCGCAGACCACGCGCTCATCGCCATCGCGCCCGCCGGCGAGGCAGCCTCCGCGCCTCAGCACCCCGCCGCCCTCGTCCGCGAACTACCCGACCCGTATGAACTGGGCGGCGAATTCTACTGCTGGGAGATGGCGACGGCGGTTGCCGGCCACATCCTGGGCGTCAACCCGTTTGACCAGCCCAACGTCGCCGAGGCCAAGCGCAACACCGCCAACATGCTGGCCCTCTACGAGCGGCGCGGCGCGTTGGAACCCGCCGACGCGATCACGCTGGACGCGCGTACCGACACCAGCGCGCCCGCAGAAACCTTGCGCCGCTTCTTCGCCGAAATCCAGCCCGGACACTACTGCGCCATCCTCGCCTACCTTCCGCCGAGCGACCAATGGGATGCCCTGTTCGCCGAACTGCAGGAGCACCTCGCCCTGCGCCTCGGCGTGGCCTTTACCTTTGGCTACGGCCCCCGCTACCTACATTCCACCGGCCAGTTGCACAAGGGCGGCCCCGCCACAGGCCATTTCCTCATCCTCACCGCCGACGATGCGGAAGACGTGCCGGTTCCCGGCGAGCGTTACACCTTCGGCGTGCTGAAGAACGCCCAGGCGCTCGGCGACCGGCAGGCGCTGGAAACCGTCGGCAGGCCCGTGCTGCACTTCCACCTTGCCGGCGAGGCGCGCCAGACCGCCCACGCCCTGCGCCAGATCGTCCAGGCCGCCCAGGGATGACATCACATCGTGTTGCAGGAGGCAGATTCCATGTCCAACGCACCCTTTGACATCGCGTTCGTCGGCCACTACACCAAGGACACCATCGTGTACCCGGACAGGCAGCACACGCAGCACGGGGGCGCGTACTTCTTCGGCGCGAGCGTCGCCGCCAGAATGGGCCTGCGCGTCGCCGTCATCACGCGCCTTGCCGAGGAGGACAAAGACTCCTACGCGCCGCTGCTACAACTCGGCGTAACCGTCATCCCCATCTTCACGCCGCAGTCCACGTGCCTGCGCCTCGTGTACCCGACCGCCAACCTGGACAACCGCACCATCTACGCCACCAGTTCCGCCGGCCCATTCCAGCCCGAAGACATCGGCGGCGTCCAGGCCCGCGTGTTCCACATCGGCGCGTCCATGCGCGGCGAGGTGCCCGTTGAGGTCATCCAGGCCATCAAACGGCGTGGCAGCGAGATTTCGCTGGACGCCCAGGGCTACGTGCGCGTGAACCAGGGCAGCACGCTGGTCTATGACAACTGGCCCGGCAAGGAGCAGGTCCTGCCCCTAGTTGACGTCTTCAAGGCCGATTCCGTGGAAGCCGAAAGGCTCACCGGCGAGGCGGATTTGCGCAAGGCCGCGTCCGTTCTCGCGTCGTGGGGTCCGCAAGAAGTCCTCATCACCCACGGCGGGGGCATTGTCCTCTACGCCCACGGCGAACTCCACGAAGCGCCGTTTGTTGTGAAGGCTGTGCGGGGCCGCAGCGGCCGCGGCGACACCTGCATCGGGGCCTACCTGAGCCGACGCCTGTCCGCTCCGCCGCGCGAGGCCCTCATCTGGGCCGCCGCCGTAACCAGCCTGAAGTTGGAGAAAGAAGGCGCGTTTGACCGCACCGTCCAGGACGTGGAGAATCTAATCCGCGCGGCATACTCACACGGCGGGGCCTGACACCCCGCGTAGCCTTCGCGCCTTTCGCGGCCCGACTTTCTTGACAACCAGGCCCATGCCGTGCATAATGCAAACGTGTGCGCTGACTGTATCTTTCCATCCAGTTACCCGACAGTTGCCGAGAGTGTCATTGCGAGGGCGCGCAGCGCACGAAGCAATCTCGTCAGACTGTCATTGCGAGGGCGCGTAGCGCCCGAAGCAATCTCGCCAGGCTGTCATTGCGAGGGCGCGCAGCGCACGAAGCAATCTCGCTGCACGCCAGGGATTGCTTCGCTTCGCTCGCAATGACGGGCAATCTGGCAGCGCATCAGGGGGCCGGTTTTGACATTGCCCGATGGGAGGTCTCCATGATTGGACTGGACTCGCCTTATCAACCGCTTGCCGATGCGGAGATTCGCCTTGTCGTCGCCGAAGCGTTTGCGCAGTGTCCTGTGGATGGCCTGCGCGTCCTGGTCATCATCCCGGACACGACCCGAACCGCGCCCACCCCGCTGTTCTTCCGCCTCATCAACGAGGCCATCAGCCACAGGGCGCGGAAACTGGACTACCTCGTTGCCCTGGGCACCCACCAGCCCCTGTCCGAGGCCGGCATTGCCCAACTGGTGGGCATGTCCGCCGAAGAGCGCGCGCGGCAATTCCCCTCCGTGAACATCTACAACCACCGCTGGGACCTTCCGGGCACGTTCACCTCGCTGGGAACCATCCCCGCGTCCGAGATCGCGTCCATCACCAACGGCATGCTGGTGCAGGACGTGGACGTGGCCCTCAACAAGATGATCTTTGACTACGACATCCTTATCATCTGCGGGCCGGTCTTCCCGCACGAGGTCGTCGGCTTCTCCGGCGGGAACAAGTACTTCTTCCCGGGCATCGGCGGCCCCAGCGTCATCAACTTCTCTCACTGGCTCGGCGCGCTGATTGCCAGCATGGAGATCATCGGGCGCGAGGACACCCCTGTGCGGAGGGTCATTGACCGCGCCGCGTCCATGATTCCCCTGCCCAAGTTCTGCTTCAGCATCGTCGTGCATGGCGACGGCGTGGCTGGGGTGTACTTCGGCACGCCCGAGGAGTCCCAGCGGCTCGCCGCCGAACTGGCCGCCCAACTGCACATCACCTACGTGGACCGCCCCTACCGCCGCGTGCTATCCATCATCCCGCCCATGTACGACGACCTGTGGACCGCCGCCAAAGGCATGTACAAGACCGAGCCGATCATCGCCGACGGCGGCGAAGTCATCATCTACGCGCCGCACATCCACGAAATCTCGTACACCCACGGCAAGATTTTGGACGAAATCGGCTACCATGTGCGCGACTACTTCACCAAGCAGTGGGACCGGTTCAAGGGCTACCCGTGGGGCGTCCTGGCCCACTCCACCCACCTGCGCGGCATCGGCACATACGAGAATGGCGTGGAGCGGCCGCGAATCCAGGTTACCCTGGCCACGGGCATCCCGGAGGAGCGCTGCAAGCGCGTCAACCTCGGCTACATGGACCCCGCCAGCATCCGCATCTCCGAATGGGAAGGGCGGGAGGACGAAGGCATCCTGGTCGTGCACAAGGCAGGCGAGACCCTGTACCGTCTGAAAGACGAGACCAAGCACAAGTGAGGAGGGAAAGATGTCAGAATCCAAATGCCAATTCGGACTCATCGGCCTGGCCGTCATGGGCCAGAACCTGGCACTGAACATTGAGAGCCGCGGCTACTCCGTCGCCGTGTACAACCGCACGGCCGAGCGCACGCGGGAGTTCGCCGAAACCCGCACCGCCGGCAAGCGCATCGTCCCCACGTACACCCTGGAGGAACTGGTGCAGGCACTGGAACGCCCGCGCCGCATCCTGCTCATGGTCAAGGCCGGCAAGCCCGTGGACGAAATCATCCAGCAGATCGCGCCGCTCCTGGACAAAGGCGACCTACTGATAGACGGCGGCAACTCGTTCTTCATGGACACCGAGCGCCGCTCCGCCCAACTGGCCGAAGCCGGCCTGCTGTACATCGGCACGGGCATCTCTGGCGGCGAGGAGGGCGCGCTGAAAGGCCCCAGCATCATGCCCGGCGGCCAGCCCGAAGCCTACGCGCTCGTAGAGGACATGTTCAAGGCCATCGCCGCCAAGGTGGACGGCGACCCGTGCGTGTCCTACATCGGCCCGCGCGGCGCCGGACATTATGTCAAAATGGTGCACAACGGCATTGAGTACGGCGACATGCAACTCATCAGCGAGGCGTATGACATCCTGCATCGCGGCCTGGGTCTGTCCGCATCGGAACTCCACGACATCTTCGCCGAGTGGAACAAGGGCGAACTGTCCTCGTACCTGATTGAAATCACGGCCAACATCTTCGCCAAGGTAGACCCCGACACGGGCAAGCCGCTCGTAGATGTCATCCTGGACGAGGCCGAGCAGAAAGGCACCGGCAAGTGGACATCCCAGAACGCCCTTGACCTCGGCGTGCCCACGCCCACCATCAACAGCGCCGTGGAGGGCCGTCTCCTTTCCGCCTACAAGCACGAGCGCGTCCATGCCGCCAAGGTACTCTCCGGGCCGCAGCCTGTCTTCCACGGTGACCGCGCCGCCTTCATCCAGGACGTGCGCGGCGCGCTGTACGCCTCCAAGATTTGCTCCTACGCCCAGGGCATGGCGCTGCTCCGCGCCGCGTCCCGCGAGTACGGCTACAACCTGCGCCTGGACGAACTCGCCCGCATCTGGCGCGGCGGCTGCATCATTCGCGCCAAACTCCTGGGCCGCATCCGCGAGGCGTTCCTGCGCGACCCGGACTTGCCCAACCTGCTGCTGGACGCCGAGTTCAAGGACGCCGTGGAAAGCCGCCAGGACTCGTGGCGCCGTGTGGTGCAGGCGGCGGTGGGCATGGGCATCCCGTGCGCGGCCATGAGCGTATCGCTGGCCTACTTTGACGCCTACCGCAGCGATCGCCTGCCCGCGAATCTGCTGCAAGCGCAGCGCGACTATTTCGGCGCCCACACCTACAAGCGCATTGACAAACCCGGCACCTTCCACACCGAGTGGCTGGAGCCATAGGCACACAGGAGCACAACCTATGCCGAAACCGCGAAATGTCGTCGTTGCCCAGTCAGGCGGGCCGTCGCCCGTCATCAACAACTCCCTGCGCGGCATCGTGGAGACCTGCGCCGAGATGCCCGACAGGTTCGGCACGGTTTACGCCGCCCTGCACGGCATAGAGGGTGTCCTGAAGGAAGAACTCATAGACCTCTCGGCCCAGCCGCGCGAGGAAATCGCCCTGCTCCGCACCACGCCCGCCGCGGGTGCCATCGGCACCTGTCGCTACAAACTCAAGCCCTCGCAGACCGAGGACTACGAGCGCATCATTGACGTATTCCGGGCGCATGATGTGGGCTACTTCTTCTACATCGGCGGCAACGACTCTATGGACACCGCCCACAAAGTCTCCAAACTCGCCGCCGAGCGCGGGCTGGAACTGGTGGCGACCGGCGTGCCCAAGACCATAGACAACGACGTGGGCGACAGCGAGTTCAAACTCATTGACCACACGCCGGGTTACGGCAGCGTGGC
>JARYMK010000096.1 GCA_029907165.1 Anaerolineae bacterium | reverse complement strand
GTCCAGCGCCTGGCAGCCGGTCCCAGCACCCAGCGACCGCAATCTGAAGGAAAACATCCAGCCGGTAGACGTGAAAGACATCCTGAAGCGCCTGCTGCAGGTGCCCATCGCCAAGTGGAACTACATCGCGGATCAGCCGGTGCCGCACATTGGCCCGATGGCCCAGGACTTCTACGCGGCGTTCGGCGTCGGGGAGGACGAACTGCACATTTCCACGATTGACGCCAACGGCGTAGCCCTGGCCGCCATTCAGGGGCTGTACCAGATCGTGCAGGAGAAGGATGCGCAAATCGCCGCCCAGCAGAAGCAGATTGACGACCTACAGGCCCGGCTTTCCGCGCTGGAGGCGCTGGTGGCGCAGTTGGCGAAGGAGGGAGGGCGATGAGAAGCGGTTGGCCTCTGGCCGTTCGCCATTGGACTTTGGCCCTCAGCCGTCGGCGGCCGGCTGTCAGAATCTTCGTGATCGTCTCGGTGGCGCTGCTCCTGCTGGCGAGCGTGGCGCTGGCGAACGGCGGATACGAGATTCCCTGGTTCACGGTGGACGGAGGAGGTGGCGAGAGCACAGGCGGCGGGTTGATGCTGGCGGGCACGGTGGGCCAGATGGACGCGGGCGTCCTGTCGGGCGGGACATATACGCTGGCGGGCGGGTTCTGGCCGGGCGCGGGCGCGAACTTCCTGCGCTTCCTGCCCATTGTGATGAAGTAGCGGTCAGCGGGCCACGTTCCACGTGCGTCGCACGTGCGCCTCTCGCCATCACACCTTGTCCAAGGCCTGGCGCAGGTCGGCGATGATGTCTTCGGGGTCCTCAATGCCCACCGACAGGCGCACCAGGCCATCGCCGATGCCGATGGCTTTCCTCTGCTCGGCGGTGAGGGCGCGGTGCGACGAGTGGGCGGGATACAGCGCCTCGGTGTACAGGTCGCCCAGGGTTGTCGCGGGGATGCACAACTCCAGTGACTGGAGGAACTGGAACACGCGCCGACGGCCAGCCCCCACAATCTCAAAGGAGACGATGGCTCCGCGTAGCCCACCTGAAAATAGGTTGCGGGCCAGGTCATATTGGGGGTGGCTCTTCAGGCCAGGATAGTACACGCGCGCGACTTTCGGGTGCGCCTCCAGCCACGCAGCGATCCACGCGGCGCTCTTGCACTGCCGCTCCACGCGCAGGGGCAGGGTCTTCAGCCCGCGCAGGGCCAGGTACGCCTCGTTGGGGCCCAGGATGCCGCCGACAGTTTTCGCCACATCGCGCAGCGCCGCGCAGTTGGCCGCACTGGACACGACGACGCCTGCCACCACGTCGCCGTGGCCCGACAGATACTTCGTCGCGCTGTGCACGACGTAGTCGGCCCCGAGTTCCAGCGGGCGCACCAGGCACGGCGTGGCGAAGGTGTTGTCCACGATCACTGTGGCATTCACGCTGTGGGCCAGCTCGGCGATGCGGCCGATGTCGGCTAGGCGCAGCAGGGGGTTGGACACGGTCTCCAGCAGGAGCGCGCGCGGCCGAACGGCGTTGAGCATCCGCCGCACGGTGGAGATGTCGGTGAAATCAGCGAAATGCACCTCCGCGCCCTGGGCGGTGAAGAAACGAGACAGCAGGGCCGTCGTGGCGCCGTACAGGTCTCGCGCCGCCAGCACGCTCTCGCCCGCATGCACGCCCGCCGCCAGCAGCGCGGCATGGATGGCCGCCATGCCCGACGCGAACGACACGGCAGCCTCGCCCTCTTCCAGCGACGCGACAGCGGCCTCAAACGCCGCACAGGTGGGGTTCCCGTGGCGCGAGTACACGAACCCATGCGCGGGGTCGTCAAACGCCTGATCCAGCAGTTCCATGTCGGGATAGACGTAGGCCACGGAGTTGTACACGGGCGTGGCGACGGGGGTGAAAGTGGGCCGCGGCGGGCGCTCGCCCGCATGCACGGCGCGGGTTGCCAGTTTCCAGGTCGTCTTGTCCATGGTTGCACTCCTAGAAGCGATCAGCGTTCAGCAATCAGCGGTCAGCCGCGGACGGCGGTTTGCGGTTCGTGGATTGCCGCGACAGGAACTCGTCCACCAGGGCCAGCGCCTCGGCCTCGTCGGCGTAGGCGCGCACGGTGATGCCTGGCTCGGTGCAGCCCAGGATCATCTTGGACAAGGGCCGCCCCTGCTGGTACAGGCACAGCACGGGCTTGCCGTGCGTGAGGGCGTAGCAGATTTCGTAGCCCACGCCGAGGGATGGGGTGGAGACCTCGGCCACCAGGCAGTCGCTCTCGCGAATCCAGGCCACGTCGCGCTCATACACCTGCTGGGGCGTGTTGGCCGCCTCTTCGTCCAGCACGTCGTCGCGGGTAACGTGCACGGTGGGGACGGTGTGACCGCGCGACTGGATGTGCGCCACGATGCGGCGGAATGTGGCGACGTGGGTTCGTTCTCCCATGATGGTTCCTGCGAAGTAGACTTGCATGCCGTGCTCCTGGGTAAGGTTCAGCCTATCAGGTGCGATAAGACAAAATCAAGTCAGGGTTTTCCAGGTGTCCCTTGCAAATCGCAGCGACAGGGCAAGCCTCACACAGTGGCTCATCGTGATTGAAACAGAATTCGGTGCCGATGTGCATGAGTCCGTCATCTAACTCGCCGGGCTTATGCTTCCTGCCGAACAGCAGGAGTGCAGCCGGAATACGCTGAATCTCTATCGTCTTGGGTGCCTTCCGGTGCGTTCGCAGATGGTTCACGCAGAGGTCACGGTATGCCGCCGCCAGCCCCGTATCTGCGGCTGCGGTGGAACTCGCATTGCTTCGGATGTTGGTGATGCGTAGGTAGTGCAAGCCACCCTTGCCTCGGCCGGGCTGGATCACTTCCCATTTCCGGTACTCTTCTTCGGACGCCCACTGCAACAGGAAGCCTGTCCGCCAGAGCACACGACCCGCGTTGCTGTCAAAGGGAACCTCAAAGCTGTATGGCCCCCAGCTTGGGTCATCACGGGTTAAGAGCGCATACGAGTACACAATCCACTTGGCGAACAGGTGCGCGGCCTTGTCGCCGATGGCTTTTCCGAGACCATAGCGGTTGTGATCTTTGACCCGCTGCGACATGATCTCGGCGGAAGGCCAGGTTTGCAGGTAGTTCAAGAGCACTGTGGACGTGTCACTTCCGTCCGGCGCGTCCTTGGTGAGCAGGAGGGGTACGGCTAGACTTGTGCCCCACCGAAACATGGCGTAGCCAAGCACCTGGCGGGTGTTGTCAAGAAACAGGTTGTACTTGCTGGCGCGGGACTGATTGGCTTTGGCCCACTCCGACGCCCGAATCTGGGTTACCGCTGCGTGCACGCCCGTGATCTGGTCTACCGCGATGCCGAGTTCTTTGAAAAAGTCCTCTGGACGGTGGAGAAAGCGCACCTCGCGGCGGTACAGCTCGTTGGTAACCTGAACCAGCAGCATGCGGACGCCAGCCGTGTCTGGCCCCTGGTCCAGCACGGCGTTGAGTAGGAGGTATCGGATGAGTAACTCTCGCCGCGAGCATGCTCCATCGCGCTTGTCAAGATCTGCCAGCTGGCCTGCATTATCAAAGTAGTGCTCGAAAATCTCAACGCTTTGTAGGTCGGGCCTTGAGGGGAAGGAGCGCCCGGCCTCGGCTATCGCTGTTACCAGTTCAGAAGCCCATTCAGTCTTTTGTTGATTCATCGTCAGTAGCCCTGTAGGTGTTGTTCACGTCCGATTCGCGCAGGGAGGCGAACCCGGGCAGCGTGAACTGGCCAGTTTCCCGTTGGCTGTACTGGTTTGCCAAGTACGCCTCGTCGCGCACGGGCAACTTCTCAAAGCGTGCAATCAATTGATCCCGTAAGTGGAGTGGTTCCGTCAAGCGCTTCCTCGCCACCTCCAAGTACGCCTCGTGAACTTCATAGCCAACGCAGCGCCTACGCAGTGCGCGCGCTACTTTGGCGGTGGTCCCGATGCCGAGAAACGGGTCCAGTACCAGGTCGCCCACGTAGGAATACAGGCGGATCAGGCGGTATGGGATTTCCTCCGGGAATGGGCATGGGTGCGGTAGATGATTGGGGGGCACCGGCGCGATGTGCCACACGTTATTCGCAATCTCGCGCGTAAAGATGTCATCTATTTCGTAGCGGCTTTCCTCTTTTTCGGACTCGGTTCGGTTCTCAAATATCTTCGGTCCAGGCTTCCTGAACACGAGGATGGATTCCGTCATGATGTTCGGGTTGAAATACCCTGGGAAGGGTTTCTGAATTGTAACCCCTGCTCGCTTGACGCCGCCCGTTACCTTGTACCACACGATGTGCTCGTGGAAGACGTAGCCGATTCTCTCCATCATCACGGTGAAGTCCTGAGGCACGGGGTACTGTCGGCCGTTCTGGAGTACCGTCCCGATGACCACGGCGCAAAACCCGCCTGGTTTCTGCACGCGCAGGATCTCCCTGAAGCATCGCTCCATGAAGGCAAGGTACTCCTCGTACTCCGTGCCGCGGCGCGTGCGATACCAGGCCGACGGGTCTTCTACGTGCTGGTCATAGTCAATCGCGTTCCAGTACGGCGGGCTGGTTACGACCAGATCCACAGTCCCATCGGCTAGCTCGTCCATGCGCTCACATGACTTGCAGTAAAGGCGGCAATCCCAGTCTGGCTTGCCGGCGGTGTCGTGGCCTCCCATTCTCGCCTCCGCGTGGTCGAGCCGATCTGCTTGGCTGACTCCATTTGCTTTCTCGCTCGTGATTATACGATGGCTTCCGGCGTCTGGCAAGGCAGGGTTGCAGCTCGGTCGCCTTGGTCTCGGAGATCATCCCCCATTCGCCTCCCGCCGCCTCCGGGCGTATAATGGCCCCGAATGAGTATGGAGGCGTCCCGATGTCGCATGTCAATCGCGTGATTCTCATTGTCCTGGATAGCGTGGGCATTGGCGCGCTGCCCGACGCCGACCGCTACGGCGATGCCGGCAGCAATACGCTGGCCAACACGGCCCGCGCCGTGGGCGGCCTGCGCCTGCCCAACATGGGCCGCATGGGGCTGGGCCGCCTGGCCGACATCCTGGGCGTGCCGCCTGACCCCGCGCCCATCGGCGCGTTCGGGCGCATGGCCGAAGCGTCGGCGGGCAAGGACACCACCATCGGCCACTGGGAATTGATGGGCATCCACTCGCCCAGGCCGCTGCCGACGTACCCCAACGGCTTCCCGCCTGACCTGATGCGCCGCTTTGAGCAGGCCATCGGGCGCGAGACGCTGGGCAACTACCCAGCCTCGGGCACGGAGATCATCAAGGAACTGGGCGAGGAGCACATACGGACCGGCAAGCCCATCGTGTACACGTCCGCCGACAGCGTGTTCCAGATCGCCGCGCACGAGGACGTGATCCCGATTGAGGAGTTGTATGCCATGTGCCGCACGGCGCGCGATCTGCTCACGGGCGAGCACAACGTGGGGCGGGTCATCGCGCGGCCCTTTGTGGGCGAACCGGGGCGCTTCACACGCACCGAGCAGCGGCGGGATTTCTCGGCGCCCCCGCCCGCCCCGACGGTGCTGGATCATCTGACGAACGCGGGCATCCCGGTCATCGCCGTCGGCAAGATTGAGGACATCTTCGCGGGGCAGGGCATCACCGAGGCCGTCCACACCAAGGACAACGCCGACGGCATGGATCAGACGCTGGCGTACATGGATCGCATGGGGCGCGGCCTCATCTTCACCAACTTGGTGGACTTTGACATGGTGTACGGGCACCGCAACAATGCCGAGGGATACGCCCGCGCGCTGGAAGAGGTGGACGCGCGGCTGCCGGAGTTCCAGGCACGCCTGCGTCCGGGCGACGTGCTCATCCTCACCGCCGACCACGGCTGCGACCCGACGACGCCCAGCACCGACCATTCGCGTGAGTACGTGCCACTACTCGTCGCCGGGCCGGGGATTCGCGCGGGCGTTGACCTGGGCACGCGGCCCACGTTCGCCGACTTGGGCGCGACGGTGGCCGAGTTGTTCGGCGTCCAGGGCACGGGGTTCGGGACGAGTTTCGCCCATTTGGTCTTGCGATAGACGCAGGGCAGTCTCCCTATCGTTTCGGTTCTGGGGTTTGTTGGAGACTGTCAGAGGTAGGATGCAGTTGCGACGCACCTGCGAGGTGCGTCGCAACTGACTGATGGCTGAGGGCTGATCGCTTATTGCTGATGGGTGATCGCTGACCGCTCTAGAAGAACACCTTCGCCAGCTCGTACAGTTCCAAATCAACCTTCTTGTTGGACGCCACGGCGTGCTCCAGTTCCACGGGGACGATCTTGTTGCCCTTGAGGGCGGCCATGTAGCCGAAGCGCCCCTCGCGGATGAGGTCAACGGCGAAGACGCCCAGGCGCGTGGCCAGCACGCGGTCAAAGACCGACGGGCTGCCGCCGCGCTGCAAGTGTCCCAGCACCACCGTGCGCGCCTCAAACCCGATGCGCCGCTCAATCTCCTTGGCGACGCGCTCGCCCAGGCTGCGCTTATCCAGCCGCACGTGGCCGAACGCATCCACCTCGCCCAGGTCTTCCGGCTCGGGCAGGTCGGTGATCTTGGCGCCCTCGGCCACGACGACGATGGCGAAGTTCTTGCCGGCGTCGCGGCGATTCTTCAGGTGGGCGCAGATGGCGTCCATGTTGGTAGGCGATTCGGGCACGGCGATGAAGTCGGCCCCGCCGGCCAGCCCGCCGACTACGGCCACCCACCCGGCGTCGCGGCCCATCACCTCCACGACGATGACCCGATGGTGGGCGGTGGCCGTCGTGTGCAGTTTATCCAGCGCGTCGGCGACGGTGGTGGTGGCCGTGTCAAACCCGATGCAGTAATCCGTCTCGGCCACATCGTTGTCCATCGTCTTGGGCACGCCCACCGCGGGCAGGCCCTTGGCGGCAAGCGCCGCCGCCACGCTCAACGTGTCGTCGCCGCCGATGGCGACCAGGCCATCCAATTGCATGGCCTTGAAGTTGGCGAAGACCCGTTCCATCATCTTGGCGTCCTTGAGCGGGTTGGTGCGGGACGTGCCCAGGATGGTGCCGCCAACGTGCAGGATGCCCGACACGGACTTGGGCGTGAGCGGCTCGTAGATACCTTCCACCATGCCCTGCCAGCCGTTGCGGATTCCTATGACTTCCCAGCCGTACTGGAACGCCCGGCGCGCCACGGCGCGGATGGCCGCGTTGAGGCCCGGGACGTCGCCTCCCCCTGTCAAAACTCCGATTCTCATGTTGTACCCTCCGGTAGAATCCTGTGTACTACAAGATTGCTGTGAGTTGCGTCCAGAGACGCCTTGCATGCTGGGTATGAGCCCGACGCTGAAGCATCGGGCTGAACGGGCGAAGCCCTGCGGGCTGCTCGTCATCTGGCAGTCCCACGAGGGTCAGATCCGTTGACCCACGCGGCGTCAGACTGGCAGCCCGTTATTCCTCCGCGCCGCCCAGATGGGCACTGCGGAACTGCTTGGGCGCGTCCACGAACCCGCCGCTGGATGAGATGCGCCCTGCCGACTTGAACAGGCGAATCTTCTCGCGGACGCGCTCCTTCACGCGCTCGCGGGCCACGCTCAACGCATGGCGCGGGTCCACCGAGTCGGGGTGCTTGGCCAGCCCTTCCTTGATGCCCTCGGTGAACGCCTCGTTGAGGTATGTCGCCACGTTGATCTTGGCGATGCCGTACTGGATGGCCTCCTCAATGCTGGACTCGCGCACGCCCGACGAGCCGTGGAGCACCAGCGGGATGCGCGTCTTCTCGTACACGGCCTTGATGCGGGCGATGTCCAGTTCGGCTTCCTGGCTGCGCATGGCATGCACCGAACCGCAGGCGACGGCCAGCGAGTCCGCGCCGGTCAGGCGGATGAACTCGGCGGCCTGGTCGGGGTCGGTCATCAGCGCGTCCACCTGCTCCTTGGTGAGGTGCTCGTCGGACTGCGCCACGCGGCCCAGTTCGGCCTCCACCGGGATGCCGACGATGTGGGCGATGTCGCAGATCTTCTTGGTGATGGCGACGTTCTCCTCAAACGGCAATTTGGAGCCGTCAAACATGAGCGAGGTGAACCCGGCGTGCAGGCAGCGCACGTTCTGCTCGTAGTCGGTCCCGTGGTCCAGGTGGAGCACCACCGGCACGTCCACCAGGCTGGCGGCGATCTTCACCAGGCCGGCAGCGTAGGCCAGGCCCGCGTAGCGGATCGCCCCCTGGCTCACCTGCAGGATGACCGGCGCGCGCTCTTCCTGCGCCGCCTCCACAATGGCCTGCACCTGCTCCATGCAGTTCGCGTTGAACGCGCCCACGGCGAAATGGTCCTGAACAGCACGTTGCAGCAGTTCCTTACTCGTTACCAATGGCATAATCTCTTCTCCTCAAGGCAGTCGTATCTGTACGGTCAGGGTCTCGTCCTGCGGAACCGAATCACCCAGCGATGGTGGTACGGGCCTTCAATCTCGGGACACGGCTCGTCCAAGGTCTGAATGCCCCGCACGATTTCGCTGCCCTCGGTTCCAACGGTTACACTGTACTCCACCCCGCGCTCGGCGGCGAAGTCGGCATAGCCCGGGTCCACCTCCGGCTTGAGGCCGGTGTAGAACGCATCAGTCCCGCCGGCCCAGGTTACTTCAACGCGGATTCCCGGCACCCCGCGCTCGTCCTCGTCCAGAAGGAAGACGGCGATGATGTCGGGACCCGCCCCGGGCGCGCACACGTAGTCCTTCCCCACGAGACGGAAGACCTGCGCGGACGGTCTCTGTGTCGGCGTCGGCGTCGGCTCCGGTGTCGGCGTCCGTGTCGGCCTGGGCGAAGGCGTCGCGGTCGGCGTCGGCTGGGGCGTGGGTGTGGCCGTCGGCGTGGGCGCGGGCGTAGCGATGTACACCAGAAGCCGCGCCGTGATTCCGCCCAGTCGCTCGGCCAGCCGGGCCATCGCCCGGACGTGCTGGAGGCTCGCGCCCTGGCTCAGGCGAGTCTCGGCGACTTGCGCGACGAACGCGCCGGGGTCGCTCACACCGAGCAGGTTCAGCCGCGCACGCGCCGCGTCCAAGTCGCCGGTCAGCGCGTAGCCATCGGCCACCAGGTCGGCCCACAGCGCCTTGCGCTCGGCCATCAGGTCCGATGGGTCGGTCTGGGTGTACTGCACAGGCCACACGACCCACGCCAGCACAAGCCCGGCGGCCAGGCCGATTGCCAGGCCCACCAGCGCCCAGAGTCCGACCTTCGCGCGCTGCGGCGTATGCACCGATACCGGCTTCATGGCTGCTTCAGCGCCTCCATCAGTCTCAGCACCCGCAACGCAGCGCGGGCATCGCCTCGCGCTTCCAGGGCCGCGACCGCCTGTTCCAGCGTCTGCCCGGCCTGAGGGCCCAGCAGCGAGATGGCGGCGCGAGCCTGGGCCAAATCGCCGGTCAATTCCCACTGCTCGCTGACCATCTGCACGTACAGCACCTGATGGTCGGCGCGGAGGTCCGGCAAATCCGTGTTGTAGTACTGCACGGGCCACAGGACCCAGCCGACGACCCCGCCCAGCGCGAGTCCGATGACCAGGCCGATGAGCGCCGCCAGCGCCCGTTTCGCCGCTACAGGCATGTGCGCGGTTCCCTCCATGCGGCGCGGTGCAGACCCAAAAAGAGCGGGGGACTTCCCCCCGCTGCAACGGTGCGCGCGCCGCCAGTTGTCAACCCATGCGCGACTCTGCTATAATAGTCCCGTCTGGTGCCGAAGGTGGGAGTCGAACCCACATGAGGAGTGATCCTCAACGGTTTTTGAGACCGTCGCGTCTGCCATTCCGCCACTTCGGCGCACCGCAGGTGAACCTGCTGAATTCGCGCGAAGTATAGCGCAACAGGGAACTTTCGTCAAGTTACTTGGCCGAAAGGGATTCGGGGCCGAAATCTGTCGGTAACCGTCATTGCGAGGGCGCGGAGCGCCCGAAGCAATCCCACGGTCCGAGATTGCTTCGCTTCGCTCGCAATGACATATGACGGGCCGCATCTAAGGGCCGGCCCGGTTGCCAGTGGGTCAGCCGCAGGGGCCTCGCCGCCCCTGCAGTTCGGAGTAGTATGGACGAGCAACGCCTCATCGCGCAGGCTCAACGGGGAGACCTGCACGCCTTCAATCAACTGGTGCTCGCGTACCAGTCCACGATGTACAATGTGGCCTACCGCATCCTGGGCGACCCGGACGCGGCCGCCGACGCCACGCAGGACGCCTTCGTGTCGGCCTACAAGGCCATCGCCCGCTTTCGGGGTGGCTCGTTCAAGGCGTGGCTGCTGCGCATCGTTACCAACGCCTGCTATGACCAGTTGCGGGTCAAGCAGCGCCGCCCAACCGACTCGCTGGACGACATGCTGGTGGAGCCAGAGCACGACGCCACGCTTCGCGATGACTCCGAAAGCCCGGAGGAGTTCGTGCTTCGGCAGGAGTTGGGCGCGGCCATCCAGCGAGGGTTGAGCACCCTGCCACCCGACCAGCGCATCACGCTGGTGCTGTCCGACATTGAAGGGCTGAGTTACGACGAAATCGCCGAAGCGACGCAAGTCTCCCTCGGAACGGTCAAATCCCGGCTCAGTCGCGCGCGCTCCAAATTGCGCGACTACCTGCTCCACAACGGGGAACTTTTGCCCGCCGCCTATCGTCTTCAAGGCGGTACAGGCTAAAGGAGCCGGTTCATGGCATTCTGGAATAGGGACAAGCACAAGCGAATCAAAGACAACCTGTCGGCGTACCTGGACGGGCGTCTGAACCCGAAGCAGGCCGCAGAAGTGGAAGCGCACCTGGAATCCTGCGCCGAATGCGCGTGGGAGAAACAGACGCTGGAGCAGACGCGGCGGCTGGTGCAGATGGCCCCACGGGTCGCCGTTCCACGTTCGTTCATCCTCAGCCCGGCGCAGGTGGAGAAGCCGGCCCGCCGGAGTCCGCTGGTGCCTGCGCCGCTGATGGCCCTGCGAACGGCCACGGCGGCGGTGGGCATCCTGTTGGCGTTTGTCATCGCGGGCGACCTGTGGCTGCGTCCCCTCGCGCCCGCGCCTGTGGCCGCGCCGATGGTAGGAGCGCCACTCGCTCCGTCTGGCGACATGTACGCCTTCGGTGTGACGCCGGAGCCTTCGCCCACGGAGGAGTCCGTGATGAAACTGGCAGCCGCGCCGCAACCGGAGACGCCGACGCCGGAAGCCCAGGCGGAAGGCACGGCAGCGGCCGTGCTGCCCGCCGATGTTACCCGCGCCGGAGAGCCGGAGGCAACCCCGCCGCCGGAGGCCGCGGCCCAGGGGGTCCCCGTTCGGGAGCGCGGGGAGGTGCGGACGCCCGTGTGGGCCGAGGTGTGGGTGTGGCGCGCGGCCGAAGGGGCGCTGGGCGCGATGTTCGTAGCGCTGCTGGTCATCACGGTAACGGGCTGGCGGCGCGTCGCCCGCATGTGAACCAGATTCACCGTAGAGCACGCGGAGACCGCAGAGGGTTATCTTGAATTCTCTGCGTTCTCTGCGGTGAGGGCCTTTGCTTCAACGCGGGATCGTGTGCCTGGAATCACGGACTACATGCTTCACCGTAGGGAGTCTTGAAGGTTTGTCATTGCGAGGGGCGCAGCGAGCCGGGTCTACAAGCGGCAAAGCCGCCGCGCCGCCGTACCGGCGCCGTGGTGGCGGTTGCTCCTGGCGCTGGGGTGGCGGTGGGGACCCGTGTTGGCGCCGGGGTGGCGGTGGTGTCTTGGTTCAGCGTGAAATGGACAAAAGCCCTAATCTGATAAGAGACTCCCGACTGCCGGGAGCCCCAGCCAACTCAAGTATAGCGTCCTCCTGTCGCTCCGTCAACTTCTTGTACTCGTTCAGTACCTTAGTGACACATCCTCCTTTCCCAGGATTCCATTGTGCACGAGGTACTGGAGTGGC
>JARYMK010000095.1 GCA_029907165.1 Anaerolineae bacterium | reverse complement strand
CTTCCCCGGCGTCCCACGCCAGCATCGCCTCGTTGTCGTTGGCGAAAAGCTTGCCTTCCCCCTGGGCTCCTTCCTTCTCCACGGTCAGGTAGTAGGAGCCGAGCACCATGTCCTGAGTCGGGGAGGCAACCGGCCGGCCGTCTTTGGGATTGAGGATGTTGTGCGAGGACAGCATCAACAGCCGGGCTTCGGCCTGCGCCTCCGCGGACAGGGGGACGTGAACGGCCATCTGGTCGCCGTCAAAGTCCGCGTTGAAGGCGGGGCACACCAGCGGGTGAATCTGGATGGCACTGCCCTCAATCAGCACCACCTCAAACGCCTGGATGCCCAAGCGGTGCAGGGTGGGCGCGCGGTTCAGCAGCACCGGCCGCTCCTTCGTGATCTCCTCCAGCACGTCCCACACTTCGGGGCTGAGGCGGTCCACCAGGCGCTTCGCGCTCTTGATGTTGTGGGCGAAGTTGTACTCCACCAGCCGCCGCATCACGAAGGGACGGAACAGTTCCAGCGCCATGCGCTTCGGAAGCCCGCACTGGTGCAACTGCAGGTCGGGCCCCACGACGATCACGGAACGCCCCGAGTAGTCCACGCGCTTGCCCAGCAGGTTGCGGCGGAACCGTCCCTGCTTGCCCTTGAGCATGTCCGACAGGGATTTGAGTTTGCGCTTGCCCGTGCGAGAGATGGCGCGGCCACGCCGTCCGTTGTCCACCAGCGAGTCCACCGCCTCCTGCAACATGCGCTTCTCGTTGCGCACGATCACATCGGGCGCGCCCAGGTCCAGCAGCCGCTTCAGGCGGTTGTTGCGGTTGATGACGCGGCGGTACAGGTCGTTCAGGTCGCTCGTGGCGAACCGACCGCCGTCCAGTTGCACCATGGGGCGCAACTCCGGCGGGATGACTGGCAGCACCGTCAGGATCATCCATTCGGGCTTGTTGCCGGATCGGCGGAAGGCTTCCACAACCTGCAGCCGCTTGGCCGCCTTCCGGCGCTTCTGCTTGGACTTGGACGTGTTGAGTTCCACCCGCAGTTCCTGGGCCATCTTGTCCAGGTCCGGGCCGGCAACGATTTCGCGGATGGCCTCGGCCCCCATGCCGGCGCGGAACACGGTGCCCCACTTGTTCTTGAGTTCGTAGTACTCCGTCTCGCTGATAAGTTCCAGCGGCTGAAGGCTTTTCAGTTCGTGAACCTCGCGCTCGTACTGCTCGCGGTGCGCCTCAATGTCGCGGCTCAGTTTCTCCTGGATTTTCTCTATATCCCGTGCCGCGTCATGGCGAACCTGGTCCTTCTCCAGAGCCAGCGCAGCGGTCTTTTCCTCGCGGTCGCGGCGCAGTCGGGTTTCCAGATTGCTGACCTCGCGCTGCACCAGGTCATTCAGCCGCTTCAGGTGCTCCCGCGTCAGGATCTCGCCCTTCTCCGCGATGACGTGCTCGCCCAGGGCAAGCGTGTCTGTCGCGGCCTTATCCAGGTGCGACTCCAGGTAATCGCGCAAGCGGTTCGCCTCGGCCAGAAGGCCCTCAGACTGGCGGGAGAAGTTCTCCTCTATCTCGGCCTCATAAGCCTCCTGCTGCGACGTCAGCGCCTCCAGGCGCTCGTCGCGCTGGGCCTCAATGGAGTCTATGGCTTCTTGGGCCTCGGCCTCCAGTTTCTTGATTCGGGCGTCCAGGTCCTTCTCCTTGCGCTGGAGCGCCCGCTGCCGCGCTTCCTCATCCACGCTGGTGATGACGTACTGGGCAAAGTAGAGGATGCGCTCCAGGTTGCGCGGCGACATGTTCAGGAGCAGCCCTAGACGGCTGGGCACGCCCTTCACGTACCAGATGTGCGCCACCGGCGACGCGAGGGCGATGTGCCCCATGCGCTCGCGCCGCACCTTGGCCGGCGCCACCTCCACGCCGCACTTCTCGCACACGATACCTTTGTACCGAATCCGCTTGTACTTGCCGCAGGCGCATTCCCAGTCCCGCGTGGGGCCGAAGATGCGCTCGCAGAACAGACCGTCGCGCTCGGGCCGCAGCGTGCGGTAGTTGATGGTCTCCGGCTTCAATACCTCACCGTGCGACCAACTGAGAATCTCCTCCGGAGAAGCCAGCCCTATTCGCAAAGCAGCAAAGTCGTTGACTTCCACTTATGCCCTCCTACCTGTCCCAGCCAGGGAGCGAAAGGCCGCCGCCCAGCCTGGGCACGCGCTCTTCCTCTTCCTTGCCAAACTGAATCGTCTCGCCCTTTTCGTCCAGCACCTGCACCGAAAGACCCAGGCTCTGGAGTTCCTTTACCAGCACGCGGAAGGACTCGGGCACGCCCGGCTCCATGATCGGCTCGCCCTTGACGATGGCCTCGTAGGTCTTCACGCGCCCGCTCACGTCGTCCGACTTGATGGTGAGCATCTCCTGGAGCGTGTGGGCCGCGCCGTAGGCTTCTAGTGCCCACACCTCCATCTCGCCGAATCGCTGGCCACCGAACTGGGCCTTGCCGCCCAGTGGCTGCTGCGTTACCAGCGAGTAGGGGCCGGTAGAGCGAGCATGGACCTTGTCCTCCACCAGGTGCAGCAGTTTCATCATGTTGATCACGCCCACGGTTACCGGCTGGTCAAACGGCATGCCGGTCTTGCCGTCATAGACAATCATCTTGCCCGAGGTGGGCAAGGGCAGGTTGCGCTCCCTGCTCACCTTCAGGGCCTGGGCGAACAGGTCCTCGTCCTTGAGGGTGTCCGTCTCCACACCCTGATCGCGCAGCCACATGCGGAGACATGCCAGCCGTGCCTCCTCATCGGCAGCCCTGCGTTCGGCAAGGGATCGCTCGGTGTCCTCAAAGGCCAGGATGCGGTCGGGGTCGTATCCGTGCTCGCGCAGCCATTCCTGCAGCGCCGCCCCCCGGGCGTAGCCCCGGTCGTAGGCCAATGCGTCGGGATCGTACTGCTTGCCCTCTAGCCAGTGGGCCAGGAACAAGCGCCGAACTTCATCATCGTCTTCCAGTTCGTCCTCGGAGTAGCCTTGCTCGGCGACCCACCGCCAGGCTCGCTCGGTGATGTCCTCCCATGCGCGGTCGGCCATCCAGGCGCGGGCCAACTCCGCCGCGATCTCGTCCTCATCCGCGCCGTCAAACACGGGCGAAATGGCACGGAATCCTAGGCGATCCGCCGCCCAGCCCAGGTGCGTTTCCAGAATCTGGCCGATGTTCATGCGCGCGGGCACGCCCAGCGGGTTCAGGATGATCTCAACAGGCGTGCCGTCGGCCAGGAAAGGCATGTCCTCCACAGGGACAACCTTGGAGATGACGCCCTTGTTTCCGTGGCGGCCGGCCATCTTGTCGCCTTCCATGACCTTGCGCAACTGGGCCACGCTGACCTGCACCAGCCGATCCACACCCGCGGGCAGGTCACGGTGCTCCTCGCGGTCAAACACCTTGACCTCCACAACCTTGCCGCGCTCGCCGTGCGGCAGCCGCAGGGACGAGTCTTTGACTTCCCGCGCCTTCTCGCCGAAGATGGCGCGCAGCAATTTCTCCTCCGGCGTCAGGTCCGCCTCGCCCTTGGGCGTGATCTTGCCCACCAGGATATCGCCGGGGCGCACCTCCGCGCCGATGCGGATGATGCCTTCCTCGTCCAGATCCTTCAGCGCCTCGTCGCCCACGTTGGGAATGTCGCGGGTGATTTCCTCGGGGCCGAGTTTCGTATCGCGTGCCTCAATCTCGTGCTTCTCAATGTGCACCGACGAGAACTTGTCGTCCCAGACCAGTTTCTCCGAGATGAGCACAGCGTCCTCATAGTTGCCGCCTTCCCACGACATAAAGGCCACCAGCACATTCTGGCCCAGCGCCAGTTCGCCGCCGTCGGTGGACGAACTGTCGGCAAGCACCTTGCCCTTTGTTACGCGGTCACCCTTGGAGACGCGCGGTCGCTGGTCAATGCAGGTGCTCTGGTTGGAGCGGGCGAATCGCCGCAGCGGGTACACCGTCAACTTGCCGTCGTCCCCCGCCACCACAATCTGCCGGCCCGTAACCGAGACCACCTCGCCGTCTTCCTGCGCCAACACGACCTGGCCCGAATCCCAGGCTGCCTGCGCCTCAATGCCGGTGCCCACGATGGGCGCTTCGGGGGAAATCAGCGGCACCGCCTGGCGCTGCATGTTGGACCCCATCAGGGCGCGGTTGGCGTCATCGTGCTCCAGGAACGGAATCAGCGCCGCCGACACGCTCACAATCTGCTTCGGCGACACGTCCATGTATTCCACGCGCAGTACCGAATCCATCATGAACTGCTGGCTGCGTCGCACCGAGACGCGGGTCTCCATGAATTGGCCGTACTCGTCCAACTGCGCGTTCGCCTGGGCAATGGTGTACTGGTCCTCCTCGTCCGCGCTCAGGTACACGATCTCGTCCGTAACCGCAGGGACCACGTCTACCATGTCCTTGCCCTCCAGGGGCAGGGCCGCGATCCGCTCGGCTAGGTCCCGAGTTACGAACGTGCCCGACTGCGCCACCACCTCGCCGGTCTCGGGGTCCACGATCTTCTCGCGGAGCGTGTGGTTCGTGAGCCCTTCCACCGTGCGCGGAACCTGGCGAATCACTTTCCGGTAGGGCGTCTCAATGAACCCGAACTCATTGATGCGCGCATAGGTGGCCAGCGAACCGATGAGGCCGATGTTGGGGCCTTCGGGCGTCTCAATGGGGCAGATGCGGCCGTAGTGGCTGTGGTGCACGTCGCGGACATCAAACCCGGCGCGCTCGCGGCGCAGGCCACCAGGGCCGAGTGCCGACAGACGCCGCTTGTGCGTCAATTCGGCCAGCGGGTTCGTCTGATCCATGAACTGCGACAACTGGCTGCCGCCGAAGAACTCGCGGATGGCCGCCACCACGGGGCGGATGTTGACCAGGCTCACCGGGCTCATCTGCTCCGGGTCGCGGATGCTCATGCGCTCGCGCACCACGCGCTCCATACGGAGAAGCCCGATGCGCAACTGGTTCTGGATCAACTCGCCCACCGTCTTGATGCGGCGGTTCCCCAGGTGATCAATGTCGTCGGGCGGTTCGGCGCCGTTGTTCACGAGGATGATGCGCTCCACCATTTTGACCAGGTCTTCCCTGGTGAGCACCTGCACCGTCAACGGTGTGTCCAGGCCGAGTCGCTTGTTCAGTTTGTAGCGGCCCACGCGGCCCAGGTCGTAGCGGCGGGGATTGAAGAACAGCGCGTCTAGAAAACTGCGAGCGTTGTCCAGCGTGGGCGGATCGCCAGGTCGGAGTTTCTTGTAGAACTCCAGCAGGGCCTGCTCCTCGCCCTTGGTGCTGTCGCGATCAATGGTGGACCGGATGTACGAGTGCGAGGGGATGGTGTCCACCGCGGCGAACAACGCCTCTATCTCCTCATCGGTGCCATAGCCCACGGCGCGCAGAAGCACCGTAACCGGCAGTTTGCGCTTCCGGTCCACTTTGACGGAGATGACATCTTTCTTGCTGGTTTCAAACTCCAGCCACGCGCCGCGGTTGGGAATCAGTTTAGCGAAGCAGAGGTCGCGGCCGGTAGAAGGCTCTTTCTCCAGCGTGAAGTAGGCGCCCGGCGAGCGGATCAACTGGCTCACCACGACACGCTCAGCGCCGTTGATGATGAACGTGCCGTTGTCCGTCATCAGCGGGAAGTCGCCGAAGAAGACCTCTTGCTCCTGCACCTCGCCGGTGTCCTTGTTCACCAGCCGCACGGTAACCCATAGCGGGACCGCCAGGGTCATATCCCGCTCGCGGCATTCCTTTTCCGAGTACTTCGGCTCGTCAAAGCGAAACTTGTCAAAGTGGAGTTCCAGGTTCTTGTTGAAACTCTGAATCGGCGAAATCTCCTGGAACAGTTCCTTCAGCCCCTCTGTCTTGAACCACTCAAATGCCTCCAACTGGACCTCAATGAGGCGAGGCAACGGCATCACGTCAGGAAGCCTGGCATAATTCTTAACCGCCGAGTTTCGCGCCATGCACATTCGCTCCTTCACGATAGGTTACACATTTGGGCCGCGCACGGCTCTCCGTTGGAAACGAAAGGCCGCATGCCACACGAACGGCTAGCGGGGACCTGTATCTCGGGAACGCCTGTGGGGAGCACGACCAAAAGGTCGCGCCGCACGAATCCAACGCAGCGCAAAACCCCGGCTCTCGCCTGTCCCTGCCCTAGGGTCATCCTCATCACCCTCCGCGCAACGCAAGCAAAATCGGAGAGCGACCTTGCCCGCATCTTTGCAGGGAACCGAACCGGGGATAAAATACCGCCGCGCGCCCTGGAACAGAAATCAAAACCTAACCGTCCCTGGATTCCACACGAGAACGCACAGGTGTACCTGGCCCACTTGCCGCAACTTCCCATTATAGCAAAGGGCCTTGGACTTGTCAAATGGAGCCTGCCGAAAATTCGGTTTTCGTCCTCGTCGCGAGTCGGTACATGCTCTCGGGTGGCGAGATTCTTCGCGGCTTCGCCGCTCAGCATGACAGAGGGGCGCGGCGACTACCGATAGCCGCCCTACGGGATGCACCGCAGAGTACGCCGAGACCACAGAGATTTGCCTTGAACCCTCCGCGCACTCTGTGTTCTCTGCGGTGATGGTGTATCTCAATTCACCGCAGAGTACGCGGAGACCACAGAGATTACCTTGAACACTCTGCGCTCTCTGTGTTCTCTGTGGTGATAAGCCCTTGTGCTCCTCAACCCAACGGCGGCTGCGGATAGCCGCCTACGGGTCCGAGAAGCGCGCGGACTTTCGTTGCGACGCGCCTGCGAGGCGCGTTGCAACTGACCCCGGGCGCACCCCATTTGACATTCTCCGCCCTCCCCGCTATCATTAGGATGTGCCCAAGCAGGTCGGGCGGTCGCGGTTGGATCCGTCCAACTGAGGAAAGTCCGAGCTCCACAGAGCACGGTGCTGGATAGCGTCCAGGCGGGGTGACCCGACGGAAAGTGCCACAGAAAACAACCGCCTTCGCCGCCTCGCGGCGGAGGTCAGGGTGAAAAGGTGGTGTAAGAGACCACCAGCAGTCCGGGTGACCGGGCTGGCTAGGCAAACCCCACCGGGAGCAAGACCAAATAGGAGGGCAAGGCGGCGCTGGCCGCCAGCAGGCTGCTCGTCTGCGCCCTTGGGTAGGTCGCTAGAGGTGGCAGGTAACTGCCACCCCAGATAGATGACCGCCAGCCGCTCCTGCGGCTACAGAACTCGGCTTACAGACCGGCTTGGGCACAAACGCACCTTAACTCCGACGTCTGCCGACCTCAGGCCAGGGCAAAGCCGCTGCGCACATGTGAAGGATGGGTGAAAAATGCAAGGTCTAATTTTAAAACTTCGCGCAGGGGCTTTACATATTCCATGAAGTGGTGTATAATGGGTCAAAGTGGGGCATAGTAGAGGGCTAGTGGGTTATTCGCCTACTGCAAGGGCCGACCAGGGCGGCATACCATGTTCACCAACGACAGCGCGCAGACAAACGACGAAGCAGACCGGTACACCATGTTCCTCGGTGAGTACCTGCACACCATTGACGAAAAGGGCCGGCTCACCATCCCGTCTAAGTACCGGGTCCACCTTCAAGATGGCATGGTCGCCACGCGCGGCCTTGACCGCTGCATCGTCGTGTACCCAATGAAGGGGTGGAGGGAACTCGTGGACAAAATCATGAGCCTGCCCTCCACGCCCCGGCCAACCCGCGAATACGCGCGCCTGATCTTCTCCGCCGCGTCGGACCTCCGTGCTGACCGCCAGGGCCGCATCCTCATCCCCGCCGTCCTCTACAACTACGCTGAGATTGACTCCGAGGCGGTCATCGTCGGGATGAACAACCGGTTTGAAGTCTGGCAGCCCAAGCGGTGGGAAGAGCACAGGAAGGTCATGGAGCGCGACGCCGAGTTCATCGCCGACAAACTGGCCGAACACGGCCTCGCCATATAGCGCAGCGCTGTCCGGAGGCCGTACATGGACCAGCCTGCGCACACCCCCGTACTCTTGAACGAGGTGGTAGAAGCGCTAGCGATACGGCCCTTCGGCTGGTACGTGGATTGCACGGTAGGGTTGGGAGGGCACAGCCAGGCCATCCTGGAAGCCTCCCAGCCGGATGGCAGGCTCTTGGGGCTGGACGCCGATGCGCGGTCTCTGGAACTGGCGCGGCAGCGGCTCGCGGCGTTCGGGAACCGCGCCGTCCTGGTGCACGCCAACTTCCGCGACCTGGAACGGGTCGCCAGAGATCATGGGGTGGACACCGCGAACGGGATTGTCATGGACCTAGGCCTCTCATCGTGGCAACTTGCCGACAGCGCCAGGGGCTTTTCGTTTCACGACATCGGCGGCCTGGACATGCGGTTTGACCCGTCGGAGGGTGCCAGCGCCGCCGACCTGGTGAACACGCTGCCGGAGGACGAACTGGCAGCCCTGATCTGGCGCTACGGCGAGGAGCCCAAGGCGCGGCCCATCGCCCGGGCCATCGTACGGGCGCGGCCCATCGCCACAGCAGGCCAACTGGCCGAGGTCATCGCCCGCGCAGTGCGAAAGCGCAGCCGAATCCATCCGGCGACTCGCACCTTTCAAGCGTTGCGAATCGCGGTCAACCGAGAGTTGGAGAGCCTTGAAGCGGCCCTGCCGCAGGCCGTGCGCCTCCTCGCTCCAGGGGGGAGGCTGGCGGTCATCTCCTTCCACTCACTGGAAGACCGCATCGTGAAGACGTTCTTTAGAAACGAATCCAGGGATTGCGTCTGCACGCCAGGGATACCGCAATGCATCTGCGGGCATTGCGCAACCCTGCGCATGGTAACGAAGAAGCCCGTTGCGCCCAGCCCACGAGAGGTAAGCGCCAACCCGCGGGCCAGGAGCGCCAAATTGCGTGTCGCAGAAAGGCTACCGCACACATCATGAGCGCCGTTCGCCAGACAACCCAGGAAGCGCCCGGTGTCCAACCCGCAACGCGGGCCAGGACCCTATGGCGGGCCATCCGGCAGAGGGGCCTGATGCTCGCCCTAGCGGCCCTCACGGCCTTCTGCTGGGCAGCCATCCCGCTCTACACTACTACGGAGCGGTCGCGCGCGGAATACCAAATCTCCGCGCTTCAGCAGCAGATTCTGGAACTCCAGCGCGAGAAGGCGCAACTGACCAAGGAGTTGGCCGATCGGCTGCGCCTGGACGTGCTGGAGAAGGCGGCGCGCGACGAAGGGCTTGGGCCGCCTGTGCAGGTGGATTATCTGACAGTTCCATAGCGTCTGGGTTTCGCACACCCCCAGCCGCCGACCAGGTCGCGCGGCCAGGGGGTGGAGTTGCCTTTACGGGCACACGCAACACCCGCGCGGAAGCGCGTAACGCGCGGTCAGGAGTTTTGACTCAGGGGGACGAGGGAGAAGGGGGCAAATGGATCGCTCGCCGGAAGAGATCACTAGACAGCGGTGGACCATCCTCATCGTGCTGTTTAGCGTATGCGCAATCTTCTTCATGCTGTCTCTGATCGTCGGGCAGTTCGTGCACGCGGACAAGCCTTCCGAGAACGAGGCTCCGGCGGGCCAAATCCAACTGCCGCGCGGGGCGCTGGCCGACCGAAACGGCTTTCTCCTCGCCTTTGACGTTTTCCGGTACGACGTAGAGGCTAGCCCTGCTAATCTGAGCGCGGAAAAGCGCAACAAACTGGCTGAGGAACTGGTCCCGATCATCAACAAGCCGCGGGACGAGATTCGCGCCCTCCTGGAGACCAACAGGTCCTACGTAACCCTGGCCACCGGTTTAGGCGGCATGGTTGAGTCGGACGTCAAGAAGCTCAGCGCGAAATTCGGCCCCGTGGTCAAAACCGTGCCGCATCCCTTGCGGTACTATCCGGAGGGCCCTTTGGCCGCCCACGTTCTGGGGTTCGTCAATGCCGAGCCGAAGGGGTGCTACGGCGTGGAGGAGTACTACCAGCGGGACTTGCACCGCGAGCCCGTGCCCCTTGAGAAACTCGGCCCCGAGGTTTGGGACGAGATTCAGGCGTCGGACACGACCCTCATCCTCACGATTGATCGCTACGCGCAGCGCATCGTGGAAGAGGAACTGGACGCCGCCATGAAGCAGACCAAAGCCGTGAGCGGGCAGGTGATCGTGATGATCCCTAAGACCGGTGAGATTCTGGCGATGGCGAGCAGGCCCACCTACAACCCCGCCGAGTTCCTAGAGGCACCGCCTCAGACCTGGGTCAACCCGGCTGTATCCGAGGTGTACGAACCCGGATCGGTGTTCAAACTCGTTACCTACGCGGCTGCGCTGGACGCACAGGTCACCACCCCGAACGAACTGTTCTACGACCCGGGGGTCATTGAGATCGGCGGCCGCAAAATCTTGAACTGGGATAAGGTGGGCCACGGAACGGTGGACATCACCGAGGCGCTGGGCAACTCGCTCAACGTCGTCGCCGCGACCATCAGCCAGCGCATGGGCAAAGAGCGGTTCTATACCTACGTGCGGCGGTTCGGCTTCGGCCAGCGCACCGAGATTGACCTGGCAGGCGAGGCACCAGGCATCGTGAAGACGCCCTACGACGACAATTCGAGGTACTCCGATTCCGATTTGGGCACCAACTCTTTCGGTCAGGGTATCTCGGTTACGCCCATTCAGATGGTGTCGGCGGTCGCCTCTATTGCCAATGGCGGCGTTCTCATGTCGCCCCAGGTGGTTCGTGCCAAGGTCGTCGGCGGGCAGGTCGTGGAACTGCAGCCGCGCGCCATCCGCCGAACCATCAGCAGTGAGACCGCCAGGACGCTCACCGCGCTGCTGGTGCGCGTGGTGGACGAGTACATGCCCCAGGCCAAGGTGCCAGGCTACAGTATCGCCGGCAAGACCGGAACCGCGGAGATTCCCATGGGCGGCGTGTATGACCCGAACGACTACATCGCGTCCTTCGCAGGATACGGCCCGGCCACCGACCCGCAGCTGGTGATCCTGGTCAAACTGGACCGGCCGCAGACTGTGAGGTCCGGTGGGGGGGCCGCAGCACCCGTCTTCCAGCGCATCGCGTCGCGGCTGTTCAAGTATCTGGCCATCCCACCCGACCGTGCAAACTGATGGAGTCCGTATGCTGACCCTTGCTGACGTTATCCAGGCCACAATCGGCACAGAGACCAGAGGCGTACCGGGGAGCGAACGCCGCATCCGGGAGGTGGTGATTGATTCGCGCCAGGCCGGCCCGGACTGCCTGTTCGTGGGCCTGAAGGGCGAGTCCGTGGACGGCTCGGACTTCGCGGACGACGCCATCGCCAGAGGCGCGGCGGCGGTCATCGTCTCGCGCCCGCCCGCGGGTGCCGCGCAGGTCTGGAGCCGCGACGCGGCGGCCACCAGCATCACCCCGCCCGTCGCCATCGTTGTCCCCGACACGCTTTGGGCGCTGCAGGAACTGGCCGCCTACTGGCGGCGCATGACCGTGCGCGTCGTGGGCGTTACCGGCAGCGTGGGCAAGACAGTTACCAAGGAACTCACGGCGTCGGTGCTATCGCGCCGCTACGTAACGCTGCGGAACGAGGGCAACCTGAACAACGAAATCGGCCTGCCGCTGACCCTGCTGAAAGTTACGTCCAAGACCGAGTATGCCGTCCTGGAGATGGGCATGTACGCGCTGGGCGAAATCGCGCGGCTGGCCGAAATCGCTCTCCCGTCGGTCGGCGTCGTTACCAACGTGGAGCCGGTTCACCTGGAGCGGCTGGGAACAATTGAGCGCATTGCGCAGGCCAAGTCGGAACTGGTGCAGGCGCTGCCCGCCGACGGCGTGGCCGTGCTCAACGGCGACGACCCGCGCGTCCGCGCCATGGCCACGCTGACCAAGGCCAGGGTCTTCACCTACGGCCTCACGCCCGACTGCGATCTGTACGCCACCAACATTGAGAGCCAGGGGCTAGAGGGCATTCGGTTCCGACTGCACTACCG
>JARYMK010000094.1 GCA_029907165.1 Anaerolineae bacterium | reverse complement strand
AGCGGTACTCGGTCAACCGGTCGGTCACCGCCCGCCACAGCACGGCCAGCGAGCCGGCCGGATCGAGGTTCAGCCCAAAGGCCGCCCCGAGCCGTTCGAGCAGTTCGGCCGGCTGGAGCCCCAGCAGGTTCAGGCTTTGGTCGCGGTTCTTCGCCAGAATGGGCTGTCCGGTCTGCGTCCAGTCCGGGCGTGCCGCCCACGCTGTGCACCCCTCCGCGACAATCGCCACCGGACTCTTCGCGCGGTCCTCCAGATACGACGCCAGCGAGAAACGCAGGAGCAGGTTGCGGTCCACCCCTAGCCCGTCGGCCTGGCCTTGGGCATACTGGAGGAAGCCCGGCGCCTCGCGCTCCAGGAGCGCCACCACCTCGCCGTACCAGACGTCGGTCAGGGGGTGCGGGGGCAGTTTCTGAAGCCGGCTGTGAATGCGCCGCGAGAGCAACGGTCGCATGGGGGCTATCAGCGTCCCGTGCTGGAACCCCATTTCGTAGTGCGTGCCTTCCAAAGTGAGAACTCGCATACACGCCCTCTAGGAGTAGCGATGGCAGGCGACGCGGTACTTGGGCCCCACGGCCCGCAAAGGCGGCTCTTCGGTCGTGCAGATGTCGCCCAGCCGAGCGAAACAACGCGGGTGAAACCGGCACCCCGAAGGCGGGTCTATAGGGCTGGGCACGTTGCCCTCCAGGATGATCCGCTGGCGACGGGCGGCCCTGTCCACTCTGGGCACGGCGGCCAGGAGCGCCTGGGTGTACGGGTGCAGCGGTTCCGCGAAGAGCAAGTCTGTCGGCCCTGTCTCCACGATCTTGCCCAAGTACATGATGGCTACGCGGTCGCTGATGTGATAGATGAGGCTCAGGTCGTGGGCCACGAACAGATAGGTCAGGTGAAACTCGGCCTGTAGTTCCTTGAGCAGGTTGATCACCTGGGCCTGGATGGACACGTCCAGCGACGACACCGGCTCGTCGGCGACGACGAACTTGGGGCGCATGGCCAGGGCGCGGGCGATGCCGATGCGCTGTCGCTGCCCGCCGCTGAACTGGTGCGGGTAGTGGTCAATGTGGCGGCGGCTCAGCCCCACTCGGCTCAACAGGTACAGGATTTCGTCCTCCAGTTCCTGCACGCCGGTTACGCCCCGCGCGCGCAGCGGGACGGACAGAATCTCGCGGACGGTCTTGCGCGGGTTCAGGGACGAGTACGGGTTCTGGAAGATGATCTGGGCCGAGCGGCGGAACTCGCGGTCTGTCATGCGCGGCAACTTGCCATCGGCCCCGTCGCCGAAGACCAACTTCCCGTCAAAGACCATGCGGCCCTCCGTTGGCTCGTGCAGGCGGGTGAGCACACGGCCCAGCGTGGTCTTGCCGCAGCCCGACTCGCCCGCGAGTCCTACGGTCTCATCCGGGTAAACCTCCAGGTCCACGCCGTCCACCGCCTTGACGATCTGCACGCGGCGGCGGGCCAGAACACGCGCCAGCAGGCTGGGGCGGATGTAGAAGTACTTGCGAATGCCGGTGGCCGCGACGAGGGGCGGGGGCGGCAGCGGCCCCATGGTCTCAACCAGGTTGTTTTCTTCCAATGGCGTATGCATCGCACCTGCTCGCTAGACGTACAGAAGACACCGCACCTGGCGGCCGTCTTCCAGCGTAACTAAAGGAATCTCGCCTTCCTGGCAGGCATCCTGTGCCTGCTTGCAGCGCGGGTGGAACGCGCATCCCGGCGGGAGTTCGGCCAGGTCGGGAACGTTCCCCGGAATCGGCTGAAGCGGTTGGCGCGTCGCACCAATCTTGGGGATGCACTCCAACAGGCCACGGGTGTACGGGTGTTTCGGGTCCTCAATCACGGCGTCGGTTGACCCCTTTTCCACCAGCCGCCCGGCGTACATGACGGCGATGTTCTGGCAGAACGTGGCCGCCAACGCGAGGTTGTGCGTAACCAAGATGACGCTCGTGCCGTGCTCCTGGTTGAGCCTGCGCAGGAGGTCCATGATCTGCGCCTGGATGGTAACGTCAAGGGCGGTCGTCGGTTCGTCGGCCAGGAGAATCTTCGGGTGGCATGAGACGGCGATGGCGATGAGCGCGCGCTGCTGCATGCCCCCGCTGAACTCATGCGGATAGCGTTTGCGCGCTTCCCAGGGAACGGCAATGCCCACCTCGTCCAGCAGTTCCACGACGCGCTTGCGTTCGGCCTCGGCCCGCCCCCTGTTGAAGGGCCAGATGGAAGAGCCGGACCCGTTGAGCATCCCGTGGATGCGCAGCGACTCGGCGATCTGGTCGCCGACGCGGAAGGCCGGGTTCAGGGTCGTCATGGGGTCCTGGAAGATCATGCTAATCTGCCGGCCGCGGACCCGTCTCATGGCGTGCATGGGCAACGCGAGGAGGTCCTGACCTTCCAGGAGCACCTCGCCCGCCACGATGCGCCCCGGGTGAGAGACCAGGCGGAGGATGGAGAGCATGGAGACGCTCTTGCCGCACCCCGACTCGCCCACGAGGCCCAGCAACTCGCCGCGGGCTAGCGTGAGGTCCAGGCCCGACACCGCCCGCACCAGGCCGCGCCGGGTGGGAAACACCGTCGTGAGGCTTCGTATCTCCAGTAGCGGCTTTCGTTCGGTCGTCATGTTTTTTCACTCTATCTTCAGCCGCGGGTCCAGGATGTCGCGCAACCCTTCGCCGAACACGTTGATGGCGAGCACCAGGATGAGAATGGCCAAACCCGGCAAGGTGGAGACCCACCAGGACGTGGTCAGATAGTCGCGGCCCTCGGACACCATAGAACCCCAGGCGGGGGTAGGCGGCTGGATGCCCAGGCCCAGGAAACTGAGGCTCGCCTCCGTTACAATCATAACCCCGAGGCGCAGCGTAGCGAGGACCAGCACGGAGTGGAAGATATTGGGCAGCACCTCGGAAACGATGATGCGCAGGTGGCCCATGCCCACGGCAGTGGCCGCCGCGACGTACTCCTTGGTCTTCTCCGAAAGCATCTCCCCGCGGGCGAGGCGGTAGAACTCCACCCATCCCTTGAACGTCAGGGCAAGGAGCAGGTTGGTCATGCCCGGCCCCATGAAGGCCATGACCGCGATGGCGAAGATGAGGTAAGGAAACGCCAGCAGCAGGTCCGAGAAACGCGACAGCACCTCGTCCAGAGCCCCGCGGAAGTATCCGGCCAAGCACCCCAGGAGCACACCCACGATCGCCGAGATGGCCACAGACACAAACCCGACCCAGAGCGAAATGCGGCTGCCAAAGACGATGCGCGACCAGAGATCGCGGCCCTGGGCGTCGGTGCCGAGCCAGTAGTCCATGGACCCACCCGCCCAGACTGGCGGTTCCAGCCTGTGCAGGAGTTCCCCCTTGGTAGGGTCGTGGGGCGCTATCTGGGGCGCGAGGATCGCCGCCGCAACGTACAGGAGCACCACCAGCCCCCCGACGAGGGCGATGGGATGCCCCGCCAGGTCGCGGAAGAAGCCTGCGGTATTGGTTGCCCATATCCGCAGGCGAAGTGCCAGCGGATACCACCAGGGCACGGTTGTTTGGGTCGTCTGCATGACTCTCCCCCGCTACAGGGTAATCTTCGGGTTGATATAGGTGTACAAGATGTCCACCAGTAGATTTGCCAGCACGAACGTCAGCGCGTACACCATGACCACGCCCTGGACAAGCGGGAAATCGCGCGAGAAAATGGCGCGGACCGCCAGCCTTCCCAAGCCGGGCCAACTGAAGACCTGTTCCACAATCATGTTGCCGCCCAGGAGCACGCCGACCTGAATGCCCACGACCGTTACCGTGGGGATGAGGGCGTTGCGCAGCGCGTGCTTCAGCACCACCCAGGTCTCGCGCACCCCTTTGGCCCGCGCCAGGGTAACGTAGTCCTGCCGAAGCGCCTCCACCATGCTTGAGCGGAGCACGCGGGCCACCATAGCCGTCGTGCCCGCTCCCAGGGCCACCGATGGCAAAACAAGGTGTTTCAGCGAGGACACCAGCGCCGTTGTATTCCCCGTGAGGATGCTGTCCAGTACGTAGAAACCGGTTACGACTTGCAGCCCGGCGTTGTAGTCAATGCGCCCGGTTACGGGCAGCCATCGCAGTTTCACCGAGAAGATGAGAATCAGAAGAATGCCAAGCCAGAATGCGGGCATGGAGACTCCCAGAAACGCCCCCGCCATGCTCAGCCGATCCACCACCGAATACTGTTTGACCGCCGACCAGATGCCGATAGGCACCGCGATGATCAAGCCGAACAGAAGCGCCCCCAACGCCAGTTCTATGGTCGCGGGCAATTGCTCCGCGATGAGTTCGGTAACCGGCTTCTTGTACGCATAGGAGTACCCCAAATCGCCGCGCACCGCATCGGCAAGAAACAGATACAATTGCACGTGCAGCGGCTCGTCCAGGTGGAATTCCTTGCGGAGTTGCTCCATCTCGCCAGGCGCGACGGTGCCCGCCTCTCCCATCATGATGTCCACCGGATCGCCCGGTGTCATGCGCATGAAGAGGAAGACCAGGACTGCCACGCCGAACATGATGGGTATTGTGTACAGCAGCCGCTCAAGGATCTTGACGCCTCGCATCGTTATGCCTCACGATTGTGGGGCCAGGGGAGCGGCGAACCGCTCCCCTGAGTCGCCCACGTTGCCCGACTACTGGGACAGCCACACGTCATGCAGGTTGATGCGGCTGTCCGGCGAGGGGCCCCAGTTCTGCACGTTGGCGGCGGCAGCCTCAATCTCCTGCGGAACGAACAGGAACAGCATGGGCGCTTCTTCCCAGACGATGCGCTGGATTTCGTTGTAGATTTCGTGGCGCTTCGCAACGTCGGTTTCAACCTCGCCCGCCTTCACCAGTTCGTCCACGCGCGGATTGCTGTACTGGCTGTAGTTGCCGCGCCCGTAGGTGGAACCCTCCACGTAGGTGTGCACCTTGGCCTCCAGGTAGCCCACCGGGTCAAAGGCCGAGTCGCCCCAACTGCCGACCGTTGCCTGGCGCTCGCCGGCCAGCAACTTTGGCCGCAGCACCGCCCAGTCCCAGACGCGGACGCTGACATCCAGGCCCAGGTTGGTGCGCAGTTCGCCCGCGATGGCTTCGGCCAGTTCCTTGGCGTCGGCGCTCACATCAATCACGAAGGAGAACCCGTTCTCGTAGCCCGCCTCTTTGAGCAGGGCCTTGGCCTTCTCCACATCAAACGGGTAGGGCTTGATGCTGGGGTCGGCGAAGTTGTTGAACGGGGACAGGATGCCCGGCAGGCGCACGCCGTAGCCGCTCAGAATCTTGGCCAGGATGAGGTCCACGTTCACGCCGTAGTTGATGGCCTGGCGGACGCGCACGTCGTCAAAGGGCTTCATCTTGACGTTCATCTCCATGAAGTGCGGGCGTGTGCCGGCGCAGGTCTTGACCTGGAGCCTGGGGTCGCTCAGCAGTTGCGGCACGATGTAGGACGGCACGCCCTGGATGATGTTCACCTCGCCCGCCTGGAGCGCGGCCACGCGGGATGACCGCTCGGGGATGATCTTGAAGATCACCCGGTCGGCGAAGGCAGGCCCGACGGGCGGCAAGTCATCCGCGCCGCCATAGTAGTTGTCGTACCGCTCCAGCACGATCTGGTCGTCCAGTTTGCCCTCCACGAACTTGAACGGGCCCGCGCCGATGGGGTGCTCAATGAACCCCTTGGTGCCACCTACGGACTCAAAGTACTTCTTCGGGATGATCTGCTGGTGGCACAGCATCTGCATGAACACGGGCCACGGCGCTTTGAGATGGAATCGCACCGTGAGCGGGTCCACGATTTCTACGCTTTCCAGCGGGGCGATGAGACCCTTGCGGGCGGCGGTGTGGGGTTCCGGATACTCAATGGCCTTCTCGGTGATGATGCGGTCAAAGGTGAACTTGACGTCCTCGGCGGTTACCGGATCCCCGTTGTGGAACGTCATCCCCTCTTTGAGTTTGAACTCCCAGGTCTGGGGGTCAATCAGCGTGGCCGATTTCGCCATCTCCAGCACGACCTGGTTGTCCTTGGTGCGGGTTACCAGACCGTCAAACATGTTGCGGATGACGGTCTCGGTCTGGCGGTCGCGATAGTCTGCGGGGTCCAGGGTCAGCACCGGGCTCATGAGGCCCACGATGAGGGTGCCTCCCCGCTTGGGTCCCGGCGTGGGGGTTACCTGGACCACCACGGTCTCCTTGACCGTTACTGGCACGGTTTCTTTGACGATGACCGGCGTGGGTGTGGGGCCTGCCTGTCCACAGGCTGCGATGAGCGGCAATACCATCGCCAACACCGTGACAACCGCGAATGCCCGAAGTCTTGCTCTAGCCATCTGTTTCCTCCTTTTGCTGCTAACGAAACGAACCAACACACGATAGGCTCCAAGACGCTCGCGCCGGTTTCTTTCGGTTACCACCCCCTTTCTCCGTGACGCCGATGGCTCCTACGGATGGAGCGTCGCCTGCGAAATAGTCGGAAATTCCACCTGCATTTTACAAGGAGGCGAAGATTTTCGCAACTCGCTCCGACTCTGTCAGCGGTCTCCCCTCCTCGTCCACCACCACGATGGCGCCGTTGACCGGGCGCGTGCGCACCTTGCCGCACGCATGGGGGTTGCCCTTGAGTTGCGGCGCGTCCAGCAGGCCGATTTCCACCGCCCACGCCAGCACTTCCACATCGGTCAGCGGATCGGCAACGCCGCTGCCCAGTTGGCGGATGGCGTCCACGATGACCATTGCCTCGCGCACCAGTTCGTCCTTGCGGCGCTGGACCTCGGCATCCTGGGTCATGTCCGGCTGGCCCGCCAGTGCCGTTTGGATCACCTGCCGCGCCATCTTGCAACTCTCAATGACGTCCTCGGGCGTAGCCGCGTGGTTGGCCTCGCAGTACCCGACTACGTGGACGATGGAAGGCCGCAGCGCCATCTGCAGGTACACCGACGACCCCAGATGCCCCTTGGCATAGTCCATATCCACCGGATAACTCATGAGGCCGGTGCGCGTCTGGCGGACGACGTTGAAGTTGGCATCTTGCTGGCTTTCCGTCAGTTCAATCTGGGCCAGCGCCTTTGCCAGGTCCATCTTGTTGGACGTGTTGGGCGGCGTCTCAAACATATACGTGCTGATGTAGTCGCGCACGCCCATGGCCTTGGCCACGTGGGCATAGATGTAGGACACGGCGCACACCACCGCGTCATGCCCATCGCGTAGCCCCCAGTGGTACGGCTCGTTCCCCTCCACGGGGATGCCGCGCTCGCCATGCCACTTCATGAGCAGCATGTGATCGCGGATGGAATCGCGCAGACTCAAGGGGCCGCGCCCATCCACGACGTTGAACCAGAACAGCGAGGTGGCGCACCAGGCGTTCCGAATCGTGCGCCAAAGGACCTCGGCGTACTCCAGCAGGTCCGATGTGCCCGAATACGAGCGCATGAGCGGGTAGTTTCCGCAGCGCGACGCCTCGTACAGGCGAATGAGGTCCTCCTCGGTGCGGAAGGGAACGCCGCCCGCGCCCTTGCGCTTGGGGTTTTGTCGCTCAGGATGGAAGAAGTTTTCCTGCGCGTCCTGGTCGGGGCCGAGGGAAATCACGTCCAGCACGCCCGCCTCGGAGATTTTCCTGATGCCCTCCACCGTGGGTTCAATGGAATCGGCCGGCAGGCCAAAGTGGTGGCGGATGATGGGGAACGGGGCCTTCCAGCGGATGCGGGCCATGGTCTCATCGGGGAAGTCGGCGGCGGACATCTCCTCAAACCGCTGCCCGCGTAGGTAGGCGATCACAGCCTCCACGGGCTGCTCGCCGCTGAACACGGCCTCAAAGTACCCGGCCTCGCGGGCGACGGCGGCCACCGGCGGAGTGCCCCCGAACACAAACCGCTTGTGGGTGAGACCTGCTTCCTCGCACGCCTGCCAAAGGTCCTGGAACAGGATTCGGGCGTTTTCGGGCGTGAGCCGGTAACTCACGGCCAGGATGTCCGGGTCCACCTCCTGGGCCGCCGCCACGAACTCGGCGATGGACGTGGCGGGGCCAGTGAACTCCGTCTTGTAGCCCTGCTCCTCGGCGATGCGCAGGAAGTTGAGAACCCCCGCGACATGGACGCATTCCCCCAGCGAGCCCCCAAGTATTGTTTTTCCTGCCATGACTCCTCCTCACAATATGCAATCGGTATGGTCTAGTGCAGCGGTTCTATCGGCCTTCCACGTAGCGCGTCAGTTGCTCCACGCTCATGCCCTCAATGCCCAGGCGTGCGGGCGTGCGGCCCAGCGCGAAGTAGTCCTTGCGGTGCAGCACGCACGCGAGTTGGATCACGGCGCGGATGGTTGGCGTCTCCACGCCGTACTGCGCTCCGATGGTTGCGATGGGCACCAGGCTCATGGGCACATCCTCAAACAGATAGCGGTGCATCAGCGAGCGCGGGGCCGCCACGCCTCGGTACGTGGGCGTCCCCTGGATGGCGTGGAACAAGTCATCGCCCACCGAAGCGTAGGCCGCGCGCAACCATTCCAGGGCCGACCGCGCCCGCACCTGCAGCGCGTGGGCCACGGCGACGCGCTCGGCATCCACCTGCTCCAGAACCGTGGCCACCCCCGGCGTCGCGCCGTCAATGTAGAACTGGAATTCGCCCCGCGTGGCCTCAATGCGCCCCGCGTTCAGGATCATCAGCGATGGGTGCATCACCGCGCCCATGTTGTCCAGGCTGGTCTCCAGCACGTTGCGGGCCGGGATGAACTGCGGGTAGGCGAGCCGAGCCATCTCCAGCGCGCGCGGCGTGTCTGTGGATGGCAGCGCCGCCAGCGGCACCGTGATCTTGGAGCGGAACAGGCGCGCCTCCGCCGGGCCTGTGGAGCGGCTGGACAGGACGAACGTCTGCGCCTCGGCCACGACGACAGAAACGCGGCAGCCGTTCTCCCGCAGGACGCGGCGGAACTCCAGCGCCCCGCCCGTGCGTCCGGGGTTCAGGATGATGACCTGGCCGTCCTCCAGCAGCGGCGCGCACTGGGCAGCGATGTCGGCATGGGCCGACGCGGGCACAACCACCATGACGAGGCTGGCGCCCTCCAGCGTCATGCCCAGGTCGGACGTAACCATCTCCAGCGGGCCGAACGCAGAGCGGCCGTCCTCAAACTCCAGGTCTATCCCGCCGCGCAGGGCGATCATCTCAATCCGCGAGTAGGTGCGGTTGTACAGGCGCACGGGAAAGCCCCTGATGGCCAAATCGGCCGCCATCGCCTTCCCTCCGTGCCCCGCGCCGATGACCAGGATTTTCGGCTTGCCCGCGTCCATACAGATGTCGCCTCCGATCAGGCCGCCGCGCCCTCGTTGACGTAGCGCAGGATGGCCTCCCGATCCATGCCGGCCAGGCCCAGGTTCTCCAGGTTCCGACCCTCGGCCCAAAAGTCCCGCCCCAACAGGGTGCAGCACAGGTCAATGATGCCCTCGCAGGTGCGCATGGTGAGGCCCGCCGCCCTGCCAAAGGCCGCAATGGGCACCAACCCCGTCGGCACGTCCTCGGTGATGTAGCGGACGTTCAGCGCCTTGGGGGCTTTGATGCCCGCATAGGCGCGGTTGCTCTGGATGCGTTCGTATAGCGTGTTGCCGCGAACCCCGTCGTAGGCCTTAAGCAGCCAGTCGGCGGCGGAATCGGCGGGAACGCCGTAGGCCCGGGCGACGGCAAGGCGCTCCGCGTCCACCGCCTCCAGCGTCTTGGTAACCATGGGCGTCATGCCCTGGTAGAAGTCAAAATCGTCGCCCGCCTCAATTCGGTTCGCGTTCAGCACCATGGTGGCAGGATGGAACACCGCCCCGATGTTGTCCAGGCTGGTCTCCAGCACATTCTGCGCGGCGCAGAACTCCGGGAACAGGCGCGTAACCTGCGACAGAAGGCGGTCGTTCTGGGTTGCTGGCAGCGCCGCCACAGGCACCGTCCGTTTCAGGCCCAGCACGCGCACCCGCGCCGGCCCGGAGATGCGGCAGGCGTAGATGAGGGTCTGCGCCTCGCCCACCACCACGTCGGCGGTAACGCCCAGGCGCTTCAGCACGGCGGCCACTTCCAGCGCGCCGCCGGTCCTCCCCGGGTTGAGCAAGAGCACCTGGCCGTCGCGCAGGTGCGGGGCAAGGGCCTCGGCCAGCGGGCGGTGCGCGAACGCCGGCACCACGACCATGATGGCCTCGGCCCAGGGGATGACCGCCGCGGGGTCCGCCGAGATGGCGTCCAGCCGCCCAAAGCCCTCTACCGCGCCTTCTACGAATACGCCCCCGGCCTCCTGCATGGCGCGTAGCTCCTGCGGAAAGGCGCTGTACAGGCGCACCGTATGGCCTTTCAGAGCCAGGTGGCCCGCCATGGCGTGAGCGCCATTGCCCCCACCCACAATTGCAACCTTAACTGGCTGAGTCATGTTCCCTCCTCTGCTTGCAGACTGGCGACGCCGAGATCAAACGCTGCGTCGGGATTCACTTCGGACAGCAGGCCCACCGCCCACAGGATGTAGGGTTTGTCAATCCACAGGCGCGGGGCCTTCGGCTTGAGCGCGAGCGGGTTCTGCGGGTCATACAGCCCGCCGCGCAGGACCCGAAACGGGTGCTGCCCGTAGGCGAAGACCCCGCCCGTCCCAATGAGATGCTGCACGTTCGTCAGGTCTTTGCCGGTCTGGATGTAACAGTAGCCTGCAGGCAAGCGCATTTCCTTCAGGTAGCCCACATGCCGCTCCACCGACAGGCGCACCGCGGCATGAGCCATACCCTCGTCCAGCGCCCACTCCATGGTGTCGTGGGCCACCCAGCCGATGTCGCGCGGCAGCCTGCTCACAATCTCGGCTACGTTGGCGTCGGGCAGACCTGCCTCTCGGGCAAGGTGGCGTCCGCCCACCGATTCCAGCAGCGCCGCCGCGCTCACCCGAAGGCCCAGGTCGCCCTCCACCGTGCGCTTGGCATACGGTTCGGGAAGCCCACGCTGCACCACGGTGCGCATGGTCGGCTCGCCGGTTGCGATGGAGTGCACATCCGTTGTTGCTCCGCCCACATCCACCACCATCACTTCCCCCAGCCCATCGCGAGACTTGGTGCCCTTCGCCAGGAGTTTGGCCGCCCGCATCACCGCCTCCGGCGTGGGCATGGCGACGCACTGGACGAATGCTTCCACGTTCCGCAGCCCCTTGCCATCCACAATCTTCCGCATGAAGACCTCGCGGATGGTCTGGCGCGCCGGCTCCACGTTGAGTTCGCCCAAGGCAGGCATGACGTTCTCGGTAACGAAGACCTCCTTGCCTCGCGCCTCCAGCAGTGCCCGCGCCTCGTCGGCGGCATGCTTGTTTCCGGCGAAGACGATGGGCGCGCGCAAGGCGGAATGGGCCAGGACCTTCGCATTGTGCAGGACGACCTCCTGGTTGCCGCCATCGGTGCCGCCACACAGCAGGATGATGTCCGGCTCCATGCGGACGATTTCGCCGAGTTCCGCCAGGGTCAGGTGATGCGAGTAGGCCTTCAACACCCGCGCGCCCGCCCCGAGCGCCGCTCGCCGCGCCGCCTCGGCGGTCAGCTCGGGAACCAGGCCGATGGCCACGACCCGCAGGCCGCCCCGCGCACTGGAACAGGCCAGACGCACCGGGAACTCCATGGCGCGCCGGCCCCAATCCTCCGGTAGTTTGGCCAGCGCGTTCATCAGCCCTTCGGTGATGTCGCGATCTGCAGTGGTAACCGCCTGCACCCGTGCCATAAGCCTGGGCTTGGCCAGGTCTACGACGGCCACCTTGGTATAGGTACTCCCCAGGTCAATGGTCAGCGCAGGATATTCCAGCACGGCTGACTGCCCGTGTGGCCGCACCTTCGGATGCAAGGCACTATGGATCATAGGCGCTCAAACCGGGTGATTTCCCAGACGAAGACGATGGCTCCGCCGATCTCCACCTCCATGGCCCCGTTGAGGAACGGCGCGTCCGCAGGGGTAACGACCTGGGTACGTGTGTGGCAGTGATGGCGTATTACGTCCAGCACGTCTTCCACCTGCTGGGCGGGCACGCCGATGAGGATGAGGCTGTTGGAGCCGCGCAGGAACCCACCGGTTGTCTCAATCCGTGTCGCGCGGAATCCGTGCTCCACGAGCGCGTTCAACAGGTCCTCTGCATCCGCGTCTTGAACCATGGCGGCAATCAATCGCATAGGCGCGTCCTCCACGGCGGATTCTGGCCTCCGCCGCAACGGCCTTCGTCGGCGTGTAGCGGGCAGTGCAAACAGGACAGCATGCGCCGGACGGTGATGCTCCTACATCCAGGGTATCACAAGGGGGTAAATATGACGAGGAAAAACTGGTGAAAAAAGGTGAAAACCGATGTCGGCGAGTTACGGGCTGCGGAACCAGTAGCCGATGCCGTACTCGGTCAGGATGTATTCGGGGTTCTGCGGGTCTGGCTCTAACTTCTCGCGCAGGCGGCGGATGTACACCTTCAGGTAGTCTATCTCGCGCCTGTACTCCGACCCCCACACGCGCGCCAGGAGCGTTTCGTGGGGTAGGACCTTGCCCGCATTGCGCATGAGTTGCTGGAGCAGGTTGAACTCGGTGGGCGTCAACCGAACTGGCCGGCCTTCCACCTGCACCTCGCGGCGGTTCACATCCAGCACGATGCT
>JARYMK010000093.1 GCA_029907165.1 Anaerolineae bacterium | reverse complement strand
ATGCCATCGTTACGCCCGATGGGGCCGAGGCCACACTCTACGCGCGCATCCCCGCCGAGGCGACGCTGGTGCGATTCCGAATATCCGACCTCGCCGGCAACCTGGCCGAGAGCCCGGTGTACCCCCTGCCCTGCGAGGCGTGCCCGCCGAAGCCAGGGACGGAGCCGCTGCCGGAGCCCTCGCCCACGCCATCCCCGACCGCGCCGGATGTGATCGTCGCAGGGATGGACATCTTCCCGCCGCAGCCCGACGCGGGCGAGCCAGTCCTGTTCCGCGTGCGCGTGCGCAACCAGGGCGACGGCCCGGCGCCCGGCTTCTGGGTGCAATTGTACATTGACCCAAAAACAGTACCTTATGTCAACTCCATCGCCAGCCTGCTGGGCACGGGCATCCTTTGGTACGTCCCCGACCTGGCCCCCGGCGAGGAGGTTACGCTGCTCTCTTCAAATCCGTACCCCGAATACGGCAACTTCGCGGGTAGTCTGGCAAGCGGTATGCACAGCATCTATGTGCTGGCCGACGCCTACCACACCGAAGGCCAGACAGGGTTGGTGGCCGAATCGGACGAGCAGAACAACCTGTTCGGCCCGGTGCGGTTGGAGGTGAAAGGCTCCAAGCCGTTCAACTGGTCTAGCCTGGAAGAGTGGCTGAGTCGCTGGCTCAACTGGAAACCTTAGCGCACATGGAGGCGGCAATGGCAGACAAACCGACCTATCCCATCCGCATCAAAGTCATCGGCGTCGGAGGCGCGGGCGTCAACGCGATCAGCCGCATGATCCAAATCGGCATCCCCGGCGTGGAGTTCATCGCCGCCAACACCGATGCCCAGTCGCTAGCCTCGTCCGAGCCTTGCACCCGCACCCAACTGGGCAAGAGCCTCACGCGCGGCCTTGGCGCGGGCGGCAATCCGGACATCGGCTTCCAGGCTGCGCTGGAATCGCAAAACGAACTGCGCCAGCATCTGGCCGGCGCGCACATGATCTTCATCGCCGCAGGGATGGGCGGGGGCACGGGCACCGGCGCAGCGCCCATCGTCGCCCGCATCGCGCGCGAGGCCCAGGCGCTCACCGTCGCCATCGTAACCCGCCCGTTCTCGTTTGAGGGCGCGCGCAGGCAGCGGGCCGCCGAGCGAGGCATCGCCAGCCTGCGCGAGCACGTGGACACGCTCATCGTGGTGCCCAACGACCGCCTTCTGCAACTGGTCTCGCAGCACATGACGCTGGACGTGGCCTTCCGCGTGGCCGACGACGTGCTACGCCAGGCCGTCCAGGGCATCGCAGAACTGGTTACCCAGCCTGGACTGATCAACCTGGACTTCGCCGACGTGCGCGCTATCATGACCATCGGCGGCCAGGCCCTCATGTCCATCGGCCAGGGACGTGGCCCCAAGCGCGTCGCCGACGCAGTCCATGCCGCGCTGAAATGCCCGCTGGTCAACCTGGACTCCATCCAGGGCTGCACAGGCGTGCTGGTCAACATCACCGGCGGCGACGACCTGTCGCTGGCCGAGGTGGGCGAGGCTGCCGAGATCATCGCGGCGAACGCCAGCCCGGACGCCAACATCAAGATCGGCACGACGATAGACTCCACCATGAAAGGCCGCGTGCAGGTTACGCTGGTGGCAACGGGCATCGGCATCGCCGAACGGCAGGTCATCCAGGTGGCCGGGGCGGAGATTCCCGTCCAGTCGGTGCCTGGCCGCCTGCCCGAGCCCAGAATCACAGCACCGGCCCAGAGTCCGACGCAAGCCGAAGGAAGCCCTCGCCCGCAGCCAGAGCCATCGCCCGCTCCCGCCGAGGCCCCATCCCAGGAATGGCCGTCCTACTCCCCGCGATGGGATGCGGGCAACCTGGACGTGCCCGCGTTCCTGCGGCGGCGCATCCAGTCGGCGCGACTGGGCGACGTCGCACACACATGAGTTGACAGGGCAACAGAACAGCAGGTATGATATGTAGATGAGATTATGTTGACTTGCAGGGGAAAGGGCAGAATTGAGATGCGACAATTCGGACAGCGGCTACTCGTCGTGGCGCTTCTCATCGCGGGCGCATGCCTGGCAGTGCGGCTCGGCGCTGTCCGCGCTCAGACCCGAGTGCCGTGGGGCGTGTACACCGTCGGTTGGGGCGACACGCTGGACGCTATCGCCGAGACCTACGGCACCAGCGCCGCTTCCATCGCCCAGGCCAACGGCCTCGCCCCGGGCGCGCCCCTCGCCGTGGGCCAGCGGCTTGTGGTTCCAGGCCCGCCCCTGCGGGCCGCTGCGCCAAGCCACTGGGCTACCCATGTAGTCCGCGCCGGCGAGACGGTCATCACTATCGCGTGCAGGTATCGCGTCTCGCCCTGGCAAATCCTCGTGGCGAACCATCTGAAGGCTACCAGCCCGCTCGCCACCGGCGCCAAACTGCTCATCCCCACGAAGCCCTACCGTCCGGCGCCTGCCCTCCCCGCGCCTACACCCAGGCCCGGCCAGCAGGTCTTCCGCTACGCTGCCAACGTGCAACTGCTGGGGCAGGAACACCGCGCGGTGCTCCAGGGCATCCGGGGTATCGGGTTTGACTGGCTTCGCCAGGAAGTCCGCTGGGCGGCGGTAGAATGGCCACAGGGCCAGTATCACTGGGACGAGCTGGATCGCCTGGTGGCCGACGCATCCGAGGCCGGCGTGAAGATTCTGCTCCAGGTTGGCGGATTCCCGCCTGAGGACCCGCCGCGCCAGCGCGATGCGTTGACGCTGACCCCCGAGGAGATGCAGCGCTACGCAGACCTCCTGGGGCGGATGGCCGACCGATACCGGGGCCAGGTGCAGGCTTATGAAATCTGGGACCCGCCCAACGCGGCGCCCACCTGGGGCGGCAATGGCGTCATGCCCGCCTCCGACTACGTGCAACTTCTCACGCTGGCCCACGCGGCCATCAAAGCCGCCGACGCGCGCGCCATCGTCGTAACGGCCGCGCTCATCCCTACAGGAAGCCACAACCCGCGCGAGGCCATTGAACCCGAGGCATACCTGGCGCAGATGTACCAGGCCGGGGCCAAAGGGCATTTTGACGCCGTGGGCGCGCAATCCTGGGGCTACAACAATCCGCCCGCCGATGACCCCACGCGAAGCACCGCCGATAGCACGACGTTCAAGGGCGACTGGCATCTGTATTTCCGCAGTTTTGAACTGCTGTACCCCGTCATGCAGAAGTACGGCGACGGTGCGAAGCAAATCTGGCTGGTCAAGTTCGGCTGGGCCAGCAGCAGTGCGGCGGTGGGGGGTTTGGAGTACGCCGCGGACAACACCGAACAGGAACAGGCCCTCTACCTCGTGGAAGCCTACGCCATTGGGCTCGCGCGGCCCTACGTGGGACTGATGGCCTTCTGGAACTTCAACTTCGCGCCGCAGGTGGCCGCCAACGACATCCGCGCGGCCTACAGCATCATCAACAGAGACAACAGCGCGCGCCTCGCCATGGAAACCCTGGCGATGATGCCCAAATGACGACTGGGAGAACGACCTATGCCTGGAACGTACAAGTGTCCAAAAGGCGGCAAACACGAATGGGTTGTGCAGGTGAGCAAGGAAGGGGTGCGGTACAAAAAATGCAAGAAGTGTGGACAGAAGCGCCCCTTCTGATGACATCGTTCGGACGGTGATCGGACATGGACATCGCGTCATACCCGCGACCGGCGGGCGATACGGGAATCGGCTTTCATTGGTTCCCCGATACGCAGCACTACGACCGGGCCTGGCTCAAGCGGTTCGGCCCCGTGCTGAAGGCGCTGGGAGCCAGTTGGCTCACCGTGATGAGCGGCATCAGCGACCCTGTCCCCGAGCACTTCCTTGAGGGGCTCCGAGACCGGGCCATTGAGCCTGTCGTGCACCTCTGGACGCCATTCATTGCCTCGGTGCCCGAAGCCGACTTGACCAAAACCGCGCGCCACCTGGCCCAAGCGGGCGTCCGCTACGTGTTCCTCTACGACCGGCCCAACCAGATGGGACAGTGGGCCAAGTGGCCCGGCGACAGCGCCGCCGACACGTTCATGGACATCGCGCTGCCCGCGCTGGAGATTCTCGCGCGGGAAGAGGCGCTCGTGCCGCTGTTCCCGCCGCTGGAGCCTGGCGGCGATTACCACGACCTGCGGTTCCTGGACCGCTGCCTGGAGATTCTGGCAGCCAAGACCAGCGCAAACCTGAAGGACAAACTCGGAGTCGCCGTCCACAACTTCACGGGCAACGCGCCGCTCACGTGGGGCCACGGCGGCAGCCGAGCGTGGCCTGCGACGCGCCCCGGCCGCTGCCCAGAGGGGAGCGAAGACCACATCGGCTACTGTCTGCACGAATGGTACCAGGAGATCGCGGTGCGGCGGCTCGGTCGCGCGGCGCTGATGTTGGCCGCGGCCAATGGCCCCATTGTCGGCGACCGCGCACATGCGGCCTATCCGCCGATGGACGCGACCCGCCACGCGGCGCATGCAGCCGAAATGGCGCGCGGCATCATGGCGGGCGACTCGCCCTCGTACCTGGTCAACACCGCATTCTGGCTTCTGGCAGCGGAAGATGGCGATCCGTTCGCGGCGCACCGGTGGTATAAACCCGACGCCACGCCCGCCCTGCGCGAAACCATCCAGGCGCTCACCGACCTGCCCAAGCGGGCCCGGACCGCGCTCCAAGTGCCCGCAACCGTGTCTGTGCTCCTGGAAGACGGGCGCACCGTAACGATGGATCTGGAGGATTATGTCAAGGGCTGTGTTCCGCGGGAAATCCCCACCAGCAGCCCTATGGAGGCGCTGAAGGCGCAGGCCATCGCCGCCCGCACCTTCGCCGCCCGCGCCGTCCGGCAGCCGCGCCACGGCTCCGCCGCCGTCTGCACCACATCGCACTGCCAGAACTGGTCGGCCAAGCATAGCGCCCGTTCGGACAAGGCAGTGGACGAGACGCGCGGCGTCGTCCTGGCCTTTGGCAACAATCTCATCGGCGCGTACTACTTCGCCCATTGCGACGGCCATACCCGCAACAGCGAAGACGTGTGGCGCGCCGCTCTCCCCTACTGCAGGAGCGTCCCCTGCATTTGCGGCAATGTCAAGATGTACGGCCATGGTGTGGGCATGTGCCAGGAGGGCGCCATTCGCATGGCCCAACAAGGCGCTCTGGCCCACGAAATACTGACCCACTATTACATAGGCGTGCGCGTTCAGCGGGCAGACGGCACCCCGTTCACGGAGTAGGACCATGAGACCTCAATTTTCCAACCCGTTCAGAAACCGGAAGTTCGCCGTCGCCACCCTGGCCCTCGTGGGCCTGTTGGCGGTTGGCCTGCTCGCTGTCGCCGGCGTCACGCTGCTCAACAAGATGCAGACCGCGCCGGTGCCTACGGCGGTGGCCACGCCCACGTTCACGGCAGCGCCCACGCACACGCGATTCCCAACGGCCACGCGGGAACCGACCGTGCGCCCGACGGCCACGCTGGTGCTGGTGGTGCCGCCCACACCGACAGGCGCGGTGCTGCCCACCATTGCCCCGACCGCCACGGCAAAGCCCACCGAGGGACCGCCTGGCGGCGGGGAAGTGCCCGACACGGGCGGGTCGTTCCTGCCCCTCATCGGTGCGAGTGCGGCATTTGCCATGCTCCTGTTCGCGGCGCGCAAGGGCCGGCATCAGGAAGACTAATTGGCGCGCGGGCATTCTTGAGACAAAACCGCCCATCTGTGCTATAATAGGCCAACCACCTCACCTACTCATAGGAGGCACAAAATGAATGCGCGAACCAGGGCCATCCTTGTGGCGGCCGTGTGCGTGCTTGCCGTCGCGCTGATGCTCGCCGGCTGCACCAGGCCCAAACCAACCCCGTCGGCCGCACCGCAGACAGTCCCAACCCAAACGCCCACGCTTGCAACGATGACGGCGCCAGGCACGCCTACGTCGACCCCGACGCCCGCCGCACCGCCCGCAACGCAGGCGACGGCCACCCCGATAACAACGCCGTTCACGCCGCCGGAACCAACGGCCACGCCTGTGCCCCAGGAGCCTGAACCGACGCCTGCGCCTGGCACGTCCACCTACACCGTTCAGCCCGGCGATACACTTTACGGTCTTGCGGTGCGGTTCGGCACCACCGTGAACGAACTGGCGGCGTTGAACAACCTCCCGCCCGACGCGATGCTCTTGACAGGCCAAGTTCTCACCATTCCTGCGGGCGCTGCCAATCCGCCCAACGTCCACATCGTGCAGGCAGGCGAGAACCTGTACCGCATCGCGCTGCGCTACGGCATCACGTGGCAGGAACTGGCCCAACTCAACGGCATCACCGACCCGACGACCCTGCGCGTGGGCCAGCGCCTCATCCTGCCCAGCGGCGCGACCGGCACCCAGCCGCCCCCGTCATCCGGGACGCGCACCCACGTGGTGCTGCCCGGCGACACGCTCTACGGCATTGCCGCGCGCTACGGCGTATCCGTTCAGGCCCTGGCCCAGGCCAACGGCTTGACGCTCTACAGCATCATCTACGTCGGGCAGACGCTTATCATCCCATAGCCCTATCGGACTAGACAACTGCCGAGCGGCCCTCTCGCCGAGGGGGCCGCTTTTGCTGTTTGCACGCGCTGGTCGGGCATGCGACCATGGGACGGATAGCAGGCGCGTGTTCTCAATCCGCTCGTGTTGGCCTCTCGCCGAACCTGTGCTATACTACCGCCGCCTTTCCCTGGGCGCCCGCGCATCGGCGCGCAGGGCTCATCCCAACGTCAACTTCGGCCAACTGCGAGGAGAGCATGCCCATCAAGTTCGGAACGGACGGTTGGCGAGCCGTCATCAGCGATGAGTTCACCTTCGCCAATGTGCGCCATGTATCCCAGGCGATTGCTGACCACATCCTCAAGGACCCGATCAACGGCGGGCCGCATTCGCACCCCCTTGTCGTCGTTGGGTTTGACACCCGCTTTCTCTCGGACCGATACGCCGCGGAAGTCGCCCGCGTCTTGGCGGGCAACAACATCCGCGTGTACCTGAGCAAGTCGGATTGCCCCACGCCTGCCGTGTCCCACGCCATCCGCAAGATGGGCGCGACGGGTGGCGTCATGGTAACGGCCAGCCACAACCCGCCGCGCTACAACGGCATCAAATACAAGGCCGCATTTGGCGGGTCGGCCATGCCCACCGAGACCGCCCAGATTGAGGCTCACCTTCAGGCCAATCTCGCCTCCGGCCGCGAGCCTGTGCTGGCCGACTGGGCGATTGAGCGCGGCTCCCTTCCGCCCCAGCCCGGCGGCGCCGAAATCACCCGCTTTGACCCCATGCCCGACTACCTGGCGCATGTGCGCTCACTCATCAACCTGGACGTCATCGCCCGTTCGGGCCTGCGCGTCCTCATTGACCCCATGTATGGCGCAGGCAGGGGCTACATGCGCGCGCTCCTCTCCGAAGTGGGCCTCGTCGCCGACGAAATCCACGGCGAAATGAATCCGGGCTTCGGCGGCATTCACCCCGAACCCATCAGCCGCAACCTGGGCGACCTCATGCGGGCCGTGCGCAACGGGTACGACATCGGCCTGGCCACCGATGGCGACGCCGACCGCATCGGCGGGGTGGACCATCTCGGCAACTTCGTGGACCCCCACGCCATCATCGCGCTGGCCCTGCGCCATCTCGTGGAGAATCGCGGCATGCGCGGTTGCGTGGTCAAGACCGTCTCCACCAGCGAGATGGTGGCCCGCCTGGCCCGCCGGTACGGCCTGCCCCTTTATGAGACGCCGGTGGGCTTCAACTACATCTGCGACCACATGCTGGATAAGGACGTGCTCATCGGCGGCGAGGAAAGCGGTGGCATCAGCATCAAGGGTCACCTGCCCGTCGGCGACGGCATCCTCATGGGCCTTCTGCTCCTGGAAATCGTCGCGGCCAGCGGCAAATCGCTGCGCGAACTGGTGGACGACCTCCAGCGCACCGTCGGCCCGTTCCAGTACGCCCGCAATGACCTGCGCACCAAGCCGTTCGTGAAGGCCGACCTCGTGCGCGCGCTCAAGGCCGCTGCCCCCGCGCGCCTGGCGGGCGTCCCCGTCCGCGAGGTGGACGACAGCGACGGCATCAAGTATCGCCTGCAGGACGACTCGTGGCTGCTCATCCGCCCGTCGGGCACGGAGCCGGTGCTGCGCATCTACGCCGAAGCGCACACAGCCGACATGGTGCAAGCGTTGCTGGCCGAGGGCGGGCGCATGGCCCAGGCGAACCTGTAGCCGCAGATCGCCGTGTCTACCCAGATTCGCGTCTCTTGCGGTCTTGCGCGATTCGCCCCCAACGCCCCGCATCGCCTGCGCCCCTTCGTGCGTTGTATGTATGGAGGGAGGCCAGGCGTCACGGACGCGGGCACGCTCCGCGCACGCGAGACCTGTTTGCCAAACGACGGCTCAACGCATACAATGACTGAGAACGACACGACGCCAGGAGACCAGGGATGACCGCACACCCAGTACCCACCGCCGGCAATGACCGCCGCCTGATCCTCAAAATCGCAGCCATAATCATCGTGCTTGTCGCCATTGCCCTTTTGGCGCGCATGCAGGATTCCTGGGCCGGCCCGCCTTCCGCGCCGCTGAGCCAGACCATCCCCGCGCGGGTGCGGTTCAATGGCCCCCCGTTTGAGTGGTCGGTGCAGGTGGGGTCGGTGCTCACGCTGGAGTTCTGGGTAGATGCCGCTGGCCCTGGCGCATACACGCAGCGAGCGCAGTTCACGTTGAGTTTTGACCCGCGCTACCTCACGGTGGTGGACGCGGCAGGCAACCCGACCAGCCAAATCACGCCGAACACTGCCATCCTGAACAAGGTCAACCTCAACTCCGCCAACAACAGCACCGGCCGGATTCAGTACGACGCTGAAGACACAACGCCCTGCAATAACGAAAACAAGACATCGGTCAAGATTGCCACCGTCCGTTTCAAGGGGAAGGCAGCCACTTCGGGCACCGCGCTGACATTCACCGACGCCAGCGTGAGCGGGCCCGGATTCACTTGTCCGGCAACCGTCATTATTTACGGCGTGGAGACGCGCAACGGGAACGTCATCGTTACGTCCAGTGCCGCCACGTCCACACCTACCCGGACTCTGACCCCAACGCACACGCCCACCCGCACGCTGACGCCGACAATCACTCGCACCCCGACGGCCACACCGACGCCCACCATCACCAACACCCCAACCGCGACGCCGACCCCCACATCCACGCCGACGCCGATTCCGACGCCTATGCCTGGGCGCGGGCAAATCGTCGGCTTCGCCTATTGGGACGTCAACCACAATGACTCGCGCGAGCCTTACGAGCCGCCGCTTGCAGGTGTGGGCATTTCCCTGCGCGACGCTCACGGTGTGCAACTGAAGACCGCCACCTCGCGCGCGGACGGGTACTACGAGTTCCTGGCGCTCTACCCGGGCGTGTACCAGGTGGTGCAAAGCGGGGCGCCGTCCGGTTGGCAGGGCATCTCGGCTCCGTGGTTCGGCGCGGTAACCGCCGACGAGACCTACCTCGTCAACTTCGCCAACGCCCTGTTGAGCCAGAGCAACCTCTACCTGCCCTTCGTCATGCGCAATGCGACCGGCGCGCGCATCGCCCCCAACCTGACCGCGCGCGATGCCCGCATCGCCGACGTAAGCCTGCCGCCGGCGGCCCGCCCTGCCGTCTCCCGCGGCGAGGCTGTCCTGTCCCAGGGCGGCCCGTCGCCGGCCTATGGCGGACCTTCCGCCGCAGCGACCGTCGTCGCTACTGTGCCCGTGCTGGACAAGGCCTACGACGTAGAGGTCGCGGGCAACTATGCGTACGTTGCCGACGGGCTGGCCCACCTCACGGTGCTCAATGTCTCCAACCCGCTCAGCCCCACCATCGCCGGGCGCGCGGGCGATGGTTCCGGCGAGGCCCACGACGTGGCCCTGCTGGGCAATCAACTTTTCATGGCCGAGAAGTACGGCTGGCTCCACATCTACGACATCACAAACCCCGCCGGCCCGTACCAACTGGGCATCATGAAGACGAATGCGTTCGTGAAGGGCGTGGATGCGATTGGCTCCTACGCCTACATCGCCGACGAATGGAACGGCATGCACGTGGTTCGGGCCACTGCGCCCTACACCATCGTCGGCACGGCCAGCGGCGGGTGCGACTTCGCCGAGCGCGTCTGGTCCGATGGCACCTACGCCTACGTCGCGGGCGGTTCTTGCGGCCTGCGCATCGTCAACGTGTCCAATTCGACCAAGCCACAAGTGCTATCCACCCTGGCCTTTGACCCCGTCGGCTACCAGTGGGACGTCTGGGTCAACGGCAACTACGCTTACCTGGCGGGAGACGCCGCCGGGCTGCGCATCGTGAACATCTCCAACCGCAGCGCCCCCGTGCACGTTGCTACGGTGGACACCGACGGCGTGGCCCAGGCCGTGTACGCCGAAGGCAACTACGTGTACGTGGGCGACGGGCCCGCAGGCATCAAGGTGTACGACGTAACGAACCCGGCCGCGCCCGTGCTCGTGGCCTCGGTAAGCACGCCCGGCAACGTCTGGGGCATCTTCCACAAGGACGGGTATGTGTACGCCGCGGCCGAATCGGCGGGCGTCGTCGTCATCCAACTGACCTCGCCCACGCCCACGCCCACCCCGACGCCCACGCGCACGCCTACCAATACCGGCTCGCCGACGCCCACCAACACCCGCGGCTCGGCCACGCCCACCAAGACCCTCACCGCCACCCGCACGCCCACGCCCACCTTCACGCCGACGCCCAACCCTCGCTTCCGCTTCGGCTTCGGCATTGACACGTCCATCGGGCAAATCGGCGACTACGACGTTACCCAACTGGGCGCGGGGTGGTACTCGGATTGGGGGTTCCGTGTATCCCCGCCTCGGCCCGCCGGCCTGGAATACTTCCAACTCATCAACGTTCGCGCCGACTCCGTGCAGGTGTACACCCCGACCAAAACCATCACCTACACGGGCTGGGCGAACCTGGAATCGGCCATCGCCGCCAACCCAGGCTCCGTCTGGATCATCGGCAACGAACCCGACTGCAAGTGGCCCGACTGCAACAATCGGTATCCGGACGAGTACGCCGTCATTTATCACGAGTTCTACAACTTCATCAAGAGCCGCGACGCCACGGCGCTGGTGGCCAACGGCGCTATCGTGCAGGGGACGCCGCTGCGCTTGCAGTACCTGGACATGGTGTGGAACAAGTACCGCGAGTACTACGGCACGGACATGCCCGTGGACGTGTGGAACATGCACAACCAGATCGCCCGCGAAAAAGAAGGCGACTGGGGCGCGGGCATCCCGCCTGGATTCCCGCCAGGAACCGTCGGCATGCTCTACGAGGCCGAACAGAACGACAGCCTGGCCCTGTTCATCCAGCACGTGCGCGCCATGCGCACCTGGATGCGCGACCACGGCCAGCGCAATAAGCCGCTCATCATCTCCGAGTACGGCGTGCTGTTCACCGAGGACCGCGGCTTCACCGTGGACCGCGTCAACGACTACATGACCAACACGTTCCGCTACCTGCTCTACGCCACCGATCCGGACATCGGCTACCCCGCCGACGGCAACCGCCTCGTCCAGCGGTGGCTATGGTTCAGCCTCAACTCGCCGCCGTGGAAGTGGAACGGCTCGCTGTTTGACTACACGGTCGTCCAGTATCCGGGCGTCATCACGCGCTACGGCATCAACTACCGCGACTTCACTTCGGACCCCTGGCGCGCCACGCCCACCCCTCAGGGCACGCCCGGCCCCAAGACCATCTACCGCGAGGCCGAGGGCGGCTCCCTGTCGGGCGACTTCCGCATCGTCTCCGGCCAGACTGCAGCATCCAACTGCGCCTACGTAGACTCGCCCCCCGCCAGCGGGGGCGGCAATGTCAGAATCTCCGTCAACATCCCCGTGGCTTCGGGGTACTACGTCTGGCTCAGGGTCTATGGCCCCAACACCAACAGCAACTCGTTCTGGGTTTCGGTGGACGAGGGGCTGGAGTACAGCATGGAGTTCACACCCGGCTCGTGGCAGTGGGAACGGCTGGGCGGCTCCAACCCCGTGCGCTTCAACCTCAACGCAGGCTGGCACCGCATCATGGTGGGCCAAAAAGAAGTCGGCGCGCGGGTGGACGCCATCGTCGTCTCGGACAACGGGAGCCTCTCGCCCACCATCCCGAACCCGTGCTACACCCCCACGCCGACGCCCACCAACACGCCGGCGTATACGCCCACGCCGACCCGCACGCCGACCCCCAGCCGCACGCCCATGCCCACCGGCGACGCCCACATCCTGGGCCACGTGAACCTGCAGGGCCGCCCCACTCCGCCCGACCCGCGCTGGGCGGTGCCCGTCCACGTTACCGTGCACAGGCCGGGTGACCCCATCCCCGCCTACCAGGCCCACCTGGACACGGACCAGAGCGGCAACTTCCTGATGGAGAACATGCAGCCTGGAACCTATGACGTGGCCGTGCGCAACTGGCACACCCTGTGGTCGCGCGTGGCCAACGTAACCCTCGCCCCGGGCATCAACGCCCTGAACCTGGGCACGCTGAAGGAAGGCGACGCCACGCAGGACAACGTCGTGGACGTTACCGATTTCGCCAGGCTCAAGGCGTCATTCTTCAAATCCAAGGGCGAAGCGGGCTACGACAACCTTGTGGATTTCAACGAAGACGGCACGGTAGATGTTACCGATTTCGCGCTCCTGAGAAGCAGTTTCTGGCAAACCGGTGGCGATGTCAATGTAGAACGGGTGCAACCGGAAGCGGAAGATTCGCCCCGCGTCATGGCGGCTGTTACCGTGCACCTGTCGCCCTCGTCCCTCACCCAGTACGTCAACCAGAACTTTGACTGGCAGGTGTGGGT
>JARYMK010000092.1 GCA_029907165.1 Anaerolineae bacterium | reverse complement strand
CTTCAGCCAGACAAGGACGGTTTTGTCCGGCTGTCCATCGCCGAGTTCAGTCTGTGAAGTAGCACCATTGGTTATTATCCTTACCAGGGGAGGGCAGCGCGATGAAACCGGCAGTTCTCCTCGCTCCCGTGTTGGCAGTTACCGTGGGCATCCTCATCTGGGCCGAGTTCGCCGATAGGCGGCGCCTGGTGTACGTGTTCAAACCGCTGTCCACGCTGCTGGTGATCGCCGCCTGCGCGCTGGCGTTTCTGGACCCGGCCCACAACCTGACCTACACCGTCGGCGCGCTGGCCGGGCTGGTCCTGTCGCTGGGCGGCGATGTGGCGCTGATGTTCCGCGAGAGCCGCAGGGCTTTCTTGGTTGGCCTCGTTCTGTTTCTGCTGGCCCACGTCGCGTACACGGTCGTGTTCACGGCGCTGGGGCGGTCGTCCGGCTGGGACATCGTGTCGGCGGCGCTGTTGGTGGCGGGCGCGGGGTTCTACGCACTCATCCGGCCCAACCTGGGCGCAATGCGCGTGCCGGTCATCGCTTACATGGTGGTGATCTCGGTGATGGTGAACCGCGCGGTGTCCACGCTGGCAAGTCCCGTGTTCGGTGCGGGGCAGGCGGCGATGGTGGCGGTTGGGGCGGTGCTGTTCTACGTGTCGGATGTCATTCTGGCAGCGGCGCGCTTCTGGAAGCCGTGGCCATATCACCGCATCAGCCTGGCGTTCTACTACGCGGGGCAGTTCCTCATCGCGCTGGCGGCGAGTTACTTCGGATAGCAGACTGGCGCGCAGCGCGTCATCACGAGCCACACGGAAGCCGTGCTGGTTGCGTCGGCTTCAGGATGCAATGGCCGGTCCTGAGGGCATTGCGGCCTCCGTTTGACAGGGCAACAAAGCACGTATATACTAGAGATATATACCCTGGAGAGAGGTGAGCCGTATGGATACTGCCAGGTTGTTCCGAAATGGAAAAAGCCAAGCCGTGCGACTTCCGAAGGCGTACCGATTCGCAGGCACCAAGGTCTACATCAAGCGAATTGGCAACGCGGTGGTTCTCATCCCTGAGGAGGATTCTTGGCAGGCGCTTCTGGACAGTTTGGCGCTCTTTTCGGACGATTTCATGGCCGAGCGCGCGCAGCCTACCACGCAACAGCGCGAGGGGCTTTTTGAATGAAGTACCTGCTGGACACCAACATCTGCATTGCCCTGATCCGCCACAAGCCCGCGAGTCTTTTGGAGAAGATAGCCCAACACACGGTCGCCGACATCGGCATTTCCTCCATCACCGTTGCCGAACTCCAGTATGGTGTTTACCGCAGCCAGAGTCCGGTGCAGAACGAGCAGGCTCTGGCGCTGTTCCTTCTTCCGCTCACGATTCTGGATTTTGACCACTTGGCGGCGGTGGCCTACGGACGCCTCCGTGCGGCGCTTGAGGCCCAGGGCGTTCCAGTCGGCTCGCTGGATATGCTCATTGCCGCGCAAGCGGTCAGTCGCGGCCTCACCGTGGTTACCAACAACGTCCGCGAGTTCGCGCGTGTCCCCGGGTTGAGCGTGGAGGACTGGTCGCAGGGACAGAACCAGTCAGATGCCGGCGCACAGCATGCGGATTGAGCGGCGGGCGTTGACCCCGTGCCCGCCTGCCCTATGATGTGGATGGCACTGGAGAGTGTTGGAAGAAACAAGGGGCAAGGCGCTAGGAGGGCCGATAGCGCAGACCAAAGTTTCGGATTTGAGTGTTGACGAATTCAAGAAACTCATCCGCGATGCAGGCGCGGAAACGCTAGCGGAGATGCTCGGCGACCCCGATGAGGGCCTGGAACGTCGCGAGGATCTAAGGGTGGCGCTGCAGCGATCCCCCGCCGACGTGGAAGCCGGGGCCAAAACCATCCCCGCTCAGGAAGTGGCTGCGAAGGCGAGCGTGAGATGATGAGATGTACGACGTGCACCGCACACCTGGGGCTGCGGCAGACCTGAGCCGCCTGGATTCGCTCGGCGTGCAACGAGTATTCGGCAAGCTGCCGGCATCGCCGAGAGGTTTACGAATCTGCGTAGACGACGGGGGCGAATGGCCGCGCGCCTACTCTTCGGGTGCTTCTCCGGCGTCCCCGCCCTTGCCCCGCATCCACTCCATCCACTCGCGGATGCGCTTCTCGTAGCCCAGCGTGCCGGGCTCGTAGTAGCGGCGGCCCTTGAGGGCATCGGGCAGGTACTGCTGCTCCACCCAGTGGCGATCAAACTCGTGCGGGTACTTGTACCCCTCGCCGTGGCCCAACGCTTCGGCGTCGCGGCTGGCGTCCTTCAGGTGGTCGGGCACCTCCACCTTGCCCTCGCGCTCCACGTCGGCCAGCGCCTTCCAATAGCCGCCGGTGGAGTTGCTCTTGGGCGCGGTCGCCAGGTAGATGGCCGCCTCGGCCAGGGCGTACTGCGCCTCGGGCAGGCCTACCCACTCCAGCGCCTGGGCGGCGGCGGTGGCCACCACCAGCGCCTGCGGGTCGGCCAGCCCCACATCCTCCGACGCAAAGATGATCATCCGCCGCACGATGAATCGGGGGTCCTCGCCCGCGTAGATCATCTTCGCCATCCAGTACAGCGCGGCGTCGGGGTCGGACCCGCGCAGGCTCTTGATGAACGCCGAGAAGGTGTCGTAATGGGCGTCGCCGTCCTTGTCGTACAGAATGGCGCGCCGTTGGATGGAGTCCTCGGCCACCTGGAGCGTAACGTGTACCCAGCCCTGCTTGTCGGCGGGGGTGGTGGTAACGGCCAGTTCCAGGGCGTTGAGCGCGCGGCGGGCGTCGCCCCCAGCGATGCGGGCGATGTGCTGGATGGCCTCCTCGTCCACGCGCACCTTCCAGTTGCCATAGCCGCGCTCCTTGTCCGCCAGGGCGCGGCGCAGGAGCGCAAGGATGTCCTCCTCGGTCAGCGGGCGCAGTTGGAACACCTGCGAGCGCGACACCAGCGCCGGGATGACCTCAAAGTACGGGTTCTCGGTCGTGGAACCGATGAGGATGATGGTCCCGTCCTCCACGTGGGGCAGGAGCGCATCCTGCTGGGCCTTGTTGAAGCGGTGGATTTCGTCCACCAGGACAATGGTCCGCTGGCCGTAGAGATTGCGGCGCTCCTTGGCCTCGTCTATCAGGCGGCGGATGTCGGCCACGCCGGCCATGACGGCGCTGATGGCGGCGAAGTGCGACTTGGTGGTGTTGGCGATGATCATGGCGAGGGTTGTCTTGCCGGTGCCAGGCGGCCCCCAGAAGATGAGCGAACTCAACTGGTCGGCCTGGATGGCGCGGCGAAGCAGCCTGCCCTCGCCGACGATGTGCTCCTGGCCCACGAACTCGTCCAGCGTTCGCGGGCGCATGCGCGCGGCGAGGGGGGCTTCTTTGCGGATTTGCTCCGCACGGGCGCGGGCGAACAGGTCGTCCTTGGCCATGGGATGCCCTCTCCTCCGAGTCTTGCCCTCATGTTACGCCGCGCAGGGGCAAACGTCAAGCCGTGCGGTGCGCAGATTCGGTTTCAAAGTCTGTTGGTACTTGTCATTGCGAGGGCGCGGAGCGCCCGAAGCAATCTCCCAAGACGTGAGATTGCTTCGCTTCGCTCGCAATGACAAGGGGTGGGGAGTGCGCGCGCGACCCACCAACAGAAGATAGAACCGAATCGGTGCGCAGTTGCGCGCGCGGCAGGCTATGGCATAATTGGAGTGCCCGCGCGGGCAGGAGGTGTGCATGTTGAGCCGGCGCAACTTTCTGAGGGCTGCTGTGCTGGCCGGCGCAGGTGCCGGGCTCGGGTTCCTAGGCGGCTGCGGTCTGCGCGAAGAGACCACGCCGACGCCCACGCACGCGCGGCCAACTCCTACCCCTCCGCCACGGACCCACGAGGCGCACTTCTACACGCGACTGGAGAACGGCTCTGTCGCGTGTGGGGTCTGCTGGCGCCGGTGCGTTGTGACGCCGGGGAAACTGGGCTTCTGCGCGAACAAGAAGAACGTGGACGGCACGTACTACAGCCTGGTCTATGGCCGTCCGGCGGCGCTGCAGGTGGACCCCATTGAGAAGGAACCTGCGTTTCACATGCTCCCCGGAACCCTCATCTTCTGCACCGGCACCGCCTCGTGCAACAATCGCTGCAAGTTCTGCCAGAACTGGCATCTGTCGCAGCAGACCCTGTGGGATTTGCGCACGTACGATGCCCCGCCTGCGGCGATTGTCGCCATGGCCCAGGATGAAGGTTGCGGTGCGGTCAGTTTCACGTACAACGAGCCAACAGTGTTCTACGAGTACATGTACGACATCGCGGCGCTTGCCAAGAAGAATGGGTTGCGGGCCCTGTTCCACACCAACGGCGGCATGAACCGCGAGCCAATGCTGGCACTGCTGGACGTGATGGATGCCGTAACAGTGGACTTGAAGGCCTTCACGGAGAAGTTCTACCGCGAGGTCAGCGAGTCCAGCCTCGCGCCGGTGCTGCGCACGCTGGAGGTCATCCGGGGCGCGGGCAAGCACCTGGAAATCGTGAACCTCGTCATCCCGACGCTCAATGACAACCTGGACGACATCCGAAGCATGTGCGCCTGGATCAAGGCCAACCTTGGGGATGACGTTCCGCTGCACTTCACCCGCTTCTTCCCTGCTTACAAACTCCAGCGCTTGCCGCCCACGCCGATTGAGACACTGGAAGCCGCGGCCCAGATTGCCGAGGCCGAGGGACTCAAGTTCGTGTACATCGGCAACGTGCCCGGCCATCCCCGCAACAGCACGTACTGCCCGCAGTGCGGCGAGACCCTCATCGCCCGGGTTCACTTCGCGGTGCTGAAGATGGCGCTGGCCGACGGGAAGTGCGCCACATGCGGGCAGCCCATTCCAGGGATATGGGCATAGCAGGCGTGTGGCGTGGCGACCTACCCCTTTGCCACAGGGATTCTTGAGGGCGTGTTATTGCGAGGGCGCGCAGCGCCCGAAGCAATCCCGGCTGACTGTCATTCTGGGGCGTGGAACGCCGAAGAATCTCACCAACCAAGATGCTTCGCTTCGCTCAGCATGACAGATGGACCAGGGATTGCTTCGCTTCGCTCGCAATGACAACGGACAACGCTCTCCGTGGTCAACCACTACGCGCCGTTCTCCTTCCCCCGCAAGAAGGCGGCCGCGAGCACCCCGCTCATTACCTTCAGCATCGCGACGAATAGGCAGGTTTGCGCGATGCCGAAAGACGGCAGGAAAATCCCCGACACCAACAACGAGGCCGCGAAGGCCCCCGCCAGGTCTGCGGCGTACAGCATCCCTGCCGCACGTGTGGCGTCGGAGTGGGCGCCGGGGTACAGCCGGTTGGCCAGCGGGAACTGTGCGCCCACCAGGAACCCTGCCAGCGCGTTCAGGGCGAATAGCGCGGGTTCAACGAAGGTAGCAGGAAGGCCCCTTGCATGGTAAAGCGTTTTCAGCGCTACTGGCAATCCTAGCCAGAAGACCACTAACGCCGCTTCCACCGCCAGGAACCACTGGCGGCTGCCGCGGGTGCTGTCCGCAGTCCTCGTCGCGACCCAGCCGCCCAGGCTCAGGCCCGCCATGAACGCGGAGATGAGCAGCGCGATGGAGTGGTACACGTAGCCGTGGTACACCTGGAAGGCGAAGATGATGAGCAGGTCGGCGGTCATGCCCCCAAAGCCGGTGGCTGCGACGGCGATAGGAATGGCCGCGGCCCGCCGACGGGGTCGCGCCCACATGGCCGCTACGCCCGCAACGAGCACTGCAAGCAGCGGCAAGACCAGAGTCCGCAGGCTGAGTCGACTGAGCAAACGAAAGACAGGGGTCAGTTCCGGCGAGAACACTTCGTTCCACAGGGCAAGGCCCTGCCGCAGACCGGCCGGCTGGAGGTCGCGGTTGACCACGCCCGTCTCGCCCTGGGTCAGCGACTCGGCGAACCATGACCGGCGCTGCTCGCTCAGTTTCAGTTGGATGTGGAACTCGGTCATCAACTGGCTGGGGATACCGCGCTCGCGCCACCGGGTCGTCAAAGTCTCCACGACGGTGCTCTCCAGCGCTTCGGACGACGACGCCAGCCAGTAGGTTACGTCGTCGGGAATCGCCCTGATGTGGGGAAACACCGCGCTAAGCGTGGCTTGGAACCCGTTGTGCATGTCCCGCATGGCCGGACTGAGATATGAGAGGCTTCCGGGCGCGGGGAAGACAAAGACCCCCCCGTCCGCCAGCAATTGCCGCGCCATCTCCAAGAACTCCACGGTGTAGAAGCGATTCATCTGCAAGGTGGTCGGATACGGTAGGTTCAGGACGATGAGGTCGTAGCGCGGCGGGTTCCGCATGCCGGCCAACTGCCGCACGAGAAGACGCCCATCCACCTGGGCCACCCGCACGCGGGGGTCGTTGAGTTCGGCTTCGGTGAGAGGCGTGGGCCGCCGTCGCACCGCTTCAATGAGAAGCGGATCCAGTTCCGCATAGTCAACCTGCTCAAGGGGGTACTTGAGCAATTCGTGGATGACGCCCCCGAGTCCACCGTTGAGCACCAGCGCCTTCTTGGGCTCGCGCACGAAAAGCATGGGCAGGTGCACAATCTCTTCCACCAGCGCGACATCTGGTACGGGCGATGTGAGGATGGGCGCGCCGTTGGCGAAGAAGGTGAACTGCTGCCCCTGGCGGATCGCAGCCACATTGCCATAGACCGAGTTTGCGTAGAACGCCAACTCGTACCCGCGCCACTGCCATGCGGCGAACTGCCGGTGCAGCGCATCGCCCGCGGGCGAGAGCAGCGCCACCAAGGTACAGGCCAGGAGCAGGCCAGGCACCAGAACTTTCGCCCGGGGTAGCGGATGGCGCGCGTGCAACGGCCGGAGCGTGGCCAGCGACAGCGCCGAGGCCAGGTTCAGCGCGGCGAGAATAAGGGCTGTCTGGCTCGCGTGCAGGCGGGGGATGAACAGGAAGGTGAACGCCAGGCCGCCCGCAATGCCACCGACAGCCTCAGCAACGTACACGCGGCCCGCCGCGCGTGCGGCTTGGCGGTACGCGCTGTCCACACGGCAGGCCGCTGCGAACATGGCGCCGTCCACCAGGCCCAGCGGGGCCAGGAGGAGAAACGCGGCTACCAGCGTGGCAGGCAGGCCGAGCACCTGAACTGGCGTGCCGGCCCACCACTGGCGTACCGAATACGCGGCTCCGAGGACTGGGACTAGCATCAGCGCGAACAAGCACTGGAGAAGCGCATACCCAGCCGCGCCCATGCCTCTACGGGCGATGGCACGGCCCACAAGCCCTGACCCTATCGCCTCCAGCAGCAGCCACGCCCCCAGCACCAGCCCGATGCTCATCTCGTTGCCGGCGAAGGAGGTCAGGAGTTCACGGGCCATCACGGCCTGGGTGATGGAGAAACTGAACCCCATGAGCAAGAAGGCTGCAGTGAGCGAGAATCGCTCTCTCAAGCCCGTGTTCGCTCTCATCGGCTGCGCTCCTGCGGGGCTGCACGTTACCAATCCCCGGGGTAAGTGTAGCATAACGTGGCGCACAGGCAAGGCTGGGCCACACCGGGGCGCGCCGCTCACCGCGATGCAGGGGGACGGTTGTCTGCCCTGCCCGCAACTTTCTTGACAAAATCGCCGTCCGGTGCTATGATTTAGCACTCAGACAGCGAGAGTGCTAACAACGCCTTGCTGGAGGAGAGGACTATGGACCTGACCGAACGCCAGCGGATGATCCTGGGCCTGGTCATCCGCGAATACATACAGAACCCCGTTCCTGTTGCGTCCAAGGTGCTGGTGGAGAAGTACCCTCTGGGCATCAGCCCGGCCACCGCGCGCAACGAACTGGCCGTATTGGAGGAGCGCGGCTACCTGACCCACCCGCACACCTCGGCAGGGCGCGTCCCTACCGAGAAGGGGTACCGCTATTTCGTGGAGTACCTCATGCAGCAGGTGGAACTACCGCTTGAGGAGCGCCTCACCATCCGCCACCAGTTCTATCAAGTGCACGCGGAGATGGACCAGATGATGCGGCTGTCGGCGTCGGTGCTGGCCCGCCAGACGCGCTCGGCGGCGCTGGTAACCCCGCCCCGCGCGCCCCAGAGCCGCTACAAGCACCTAGAACTCATCTCCCTGCGCGAGACCGTCGCGCTGCTCATCCTGGTCCTGCAGGGCGGCCTCGTGAAGCAGCAGGTGCTGACGCTGGACGCGCCCTACACGCAGGAGCAGTTGAGCGCTATCGCGGGCAAGTTGAACCACCTGTACTCGGGCGTAACGGTGGATCAGGTGCGGCCCGACGTGCTCGCCACCGATTCGCTGGAGGCGCGGGTTGCCCGCATCGTGCACGACATCATGAGCCAGGAAGACCGCCAGATGTCGCAGGGCATCTACCGCGACGGGTTGAGTTACATCCTGGAAGCCCCCGAGTTCCACGAGGTGCGCTCGCTGCGGCAGGTGGTGGACCTGCTGGAACGCGGCATGTTCTTTGAGGAGATGCTGGCCGAGGTCATGGAGCGCGGCGGCGTGCAGGTGATCATCGGCGGCGAGGGGCGCTGGGACGAACTCAGCGATTGCAGCGTGGTCATGGCCCGCTACGGCGGCGAGTCCAGGGTCGGCGGCGCGCTGGGGGTCGTCGGCCCCACCCGCATGCCCTACGCGCACGCCATCTCGGTGGTGCGCTACGTGGCCGAACTCATGGGCGACCTCATGTACGAATGGTACGGGTACTAGAGGGCGCGGCATGTAGGGACACGGTGGGGACACAGCATGCTGTGTCCCTACCGCACGATAATGATGCTTTCGCTACATTGACATAGGAGGGTAGGCATCATGGCAGAAGACGCAAAACCGAACGAGATGCAGCGAGAGACCGAAGCGCAGGAGACCCCGCAGGCGGCGGAGCCTGCCCCGGTGAGCACGCCGGAGGAAGACGAGAAAGAATCCCTGCGCCAGGCGCTGGAGAAGGCGCAGGCCGAGGCGAAGGACTATTTGGATCAACTGCTCCGCTCGCGCGCGGACTACGCCAACTACAAGCGCCGTGTGGAACAGGAGAAGCAGGAACTCATCCGTTATGGCAACGCGAACCTGATCGCGCAGTTGCTGCCGGTGCTGGACGATTTTGAGCGCGCGTTCCTGACCGTGCCATCCGGCCTGGACAAACTGACCTGGGTGGAAGGCATTGCACTGGTCCACCGTAAACTGCAACTGATTCTGGAAAAGGAAGGGCTGAAGCCCATCCAGGCCAACGGACAGAAGTTCAACCCGATGGAGCACGAGGCCATCGCCTACGAGGAGCGCGCCGACGTGGAGGACGGCACCATCCTCGCCGAGGTGCAGAAGGGGTACAAACTCGGCGACCGCGTCCTGCGCCCGACGCTCGTCCGCGTGGCGAAGCAGGTACCCGCCGCTGCGCCCGCCGCGGAAGAGCAGGCCGGCGCGCAGACCCCGTCCGAGGAGCCGCCAGCCGAGAGCAAACAGGACGCGCAGTAGTTGCACCCGACCGGCGGCCTGGCCCCATTGGGCTTTGGCAGAGATTCTAGTAAGGAGATAACATGGGCAAAATCATCGGCATAGACTTGGGCACCACCCACTCGGTAGTCGCCGTCATGGAAGGCGGCGAGCCGATTGTCATCCCGAACGCCGAGGGCAGCCGCCTGACCCCGTCGGTGGTGGCCATCGCCAAGAACGGCGAGAGGCTGGTCGGCCAACTGGCGAAGCGCCAGGCAGTTACCAACCCGGAGAACACCATCTTCTCCATCAAGCGGTTCATGGGGCGCAAGTTCAACGACCCCGAAGTCCAGCGCGCCATGAAGGTGGTGCCCTACAAGATATCGGCCGCGCCCAATGGGGATGTGCGCGTGCATATGGGGGGCAAGGAGTACTCGCCGCCGGAAATCTCGGCCATGATCCTGCAAAAACTCAAGACCGACGCCGAAGCCTACCTGGGTGAGCCGGTTACCCAGGCGGTCATCACGGTGCCGGCCTACTTCAACGACGCGCAGCGCCAGGCCACCAAGGACGCGGGCACCATCGCCGGCCTGGAGGTCCTGCGCATCATCAACGAGCCTACCGCCTCGTCGCTGGCCTACGGGCTGGACAAGAAGAAGGACGAGAAGATCGCCGTGTACGACCTGGGCGGCGGAACGTTTGACATCTCCATCCTGGACTTGGGCGACGGCGTGTTTGAGGTGCGATCCACCAACGGGGACACGTTCCTCGGCGGCGACGACTTTGACCAGCGCATCATTGAGTGGGTGGTGCAGGAGTTTCTGAAGGACACCGGCATAGACCTGCGCCAGGATCGCATGGCGCTGCAACGCCTGAAAGAGGCCGCCGAGAAGGCCAAGATAGAACTGTCCAGCACGCTGCAGACCGAAATCAACCTGCCGTTCATCACCGCCGACGCGTCGGGTCCGAAGCACCTGGTGATGACCATGTCGCGGGCGCGGCTGGAGCAACTGACAGCGGACCTGATTGAGCGGTCCATCGGGCCGGTGCGCCAGGCCCTGGCCGATGCCAAACTGCGCCCCGAGGACATTGATGAGGTGGTCCTGGTGGGCGGCCAGACGCGCATGCCCGCCGTGCAGGAGGCCGTGCGCAAGATATTCGGGCGCGATCCGCACAAGGGCGTGAACCCCGACGAGGTGGTGGCCATCGGCGCGGCCATCCAGGCGGGCGTCCTGGGCGGCGAGGTCAAGGACGTGCTGCTGCTGGACGTTACGCCGCTGACCCTGGGGATTGAGACGTTGGGCGGTGTGGCGACGCCTCTGATAGAGCGCAACACCACCATCCCAACCCGCAAGAGCCAGATTTTCTCCACCGCATCCGACGGCCAGCGCAGCGTGGAGATCAAGGTGTTCCAGGGCGAGCGCCCCATGGCCGCCGACAACAAGTTCCTGGGGAGTTTCATCCTGGATGGCATCCCGCCGGCCCCGCGTGGCGTGCCCCAGATTGAGGTTACGTTTGACATAGACGCCAACGGCATCCTGAGCGTAACGGCGCTGGACAAGGCCACCGGCCGCCAGCAGAACATCCGCATCCAGCCGTCCAGCGGCCTGTCCAAGGAGGACATTGAGCGCATGGTGCGCGAGGCCGAGCAGTCGGCGGAGCAGGACCGGCGCAAGAAGGAACTGGTGGAGGCACGAAACCAGGCCGACGCGGCCATCTACTCGGCCGAGCGGCTGCTGCGCGACGCGGGCGACAAAGTCGCGCCCGCCGACAAGGCCGAGGTGGAGCGGCGGATGTCCACGCTGCGGGCGACCATGGCCGGCGAGGACATCGGCGCGATTCGGGCGCAGACGGCGGACCTGGCGCAGGCGCTCCAGCGGGTGGGCGCGGCCATGTACAGCCAGCCGGGCGGGACCCCGCCGCCGGAGGGCGGGCCTGGCGGCGACACGGGCCAAGGCCCCGAGGACGTGGTGGACGGCGACTACCGCCAGGCGTGATGCCGGCAATGCCGCGCGGGGCCGTCCCCTCGCCCGCGCGGGGGACGGCAGGTTGTGGCGTAGAACCAGCCCGCAGGGCTTCGCCCATTCAGCCCGATGCTTCAGCGTCGGGCTGACGGGCGTTTGGCCGGATGCCCGCGGCGGGTGTATACTGGGACGGCAGTCATTCGGTGTCTGCGTGGGACGTGAGGAATGCCTGACAAGCGCGACTACTATGAAGTGCTCGGCGTGAGCCGCAGCGCGACAAAAGAAGACATCAAGAAAGCCTACCGGCGGCTGGCGCGCGAGTACCATCCCGACCTGAACAAGTCGCCGGACGCCGAGGCCCGCTTCAAGGAAATCAACGAGGCCTACGAGGTGCTCAGCGACGACGAGAAGCGCGCCGCCTACGACCGGTACGGGCATGCGGGATTCCAGGGCGGGTTCGCCGACTTCGGCGGATTCACCGACCCGTTTGACCTGTTTGAGAGTTTCTTCTCGGGGTTCACGCGGGGCACGACGAGCCGCCGTTCGCCCCGGCGCGGCGCCGATTTGCGCTACGACCTCACCATCTCGTTTGAGGAGGCCGTATTCGGAGCGGAGAAGGACTTGGAGGTGCCCCGCCTGGAGACGTGCAAACGCTGCGGGGGGAGCGGGGCTGAACCGGGGACGTCGCCCATCCGCTGCCCGGAATGCGGAGGCACCGGCGAAGTGCGCCGCGTGCAGCAGTCCATCCTCGGCTCGTTCGTCAGCGTGGTAACCTGCCCGCGGTGCGGTGGCGAGGGCGAAATCGTCAACACGCCATGCGCGGAGTGCCGCGGGCGCAAGCAGGTGCGGATCGCGCGCAAGATTCACGTCAAGATTCCCGCGGGCGTGGATGAGGGAACCCAGATTCGCCTGGCCGGTGAGGGCGAGCCAGGACAGTACGGCGGGCCGCCGGGCAACCTGTACGTCGTCATCAGCGTCAAGCCGCACCCCATCTTCAAGCGGCATGAGAACGATATCCTGCTGGACCTCTACATCAACGTGGCGCAGGCGGCCCTCGGCGACACCGTGCGCGTGCCCACGCTGGACGGGGACGAAACGCTGACCATCGCGCCGGGCACGCAGAACGGCAAGGTGTACCGCTTGCGCGGCAAGGGCGTGCCGTACCTGCGGCGCAACGGCCGAGGCGACCAACTGGTTACCATCCACGTGGCGATCCCGCGCGAACTCACCGCCGAGCAGCGCGCGCTATTTGAGAAACTGGCGCAATCCCTGGGCCGCGAGCAGGTGGCCCAGAGCAACGGCAAGGGGTTCTTTGAGAAAGTCCGCGATGCCTTTGAGGATGCGTTCGGGTCGGGCTAGGAGGGCGGCGTGGGCTGGCTGGAACTGACCCAGGAGGTGGACGAGGAATCGGCCGAGGCGGTGGTGGAACTGTTCAACCGCTACTGCCGGGGCAGCGCCGTCGTGGAGCAGCAGGTGGGCACCGAGGACGGCGGCGAACCCCTCCCCCCCGGGCTGGGCGAGGGCGGCCAGCAGGGTGGCGTGGTCGTACATCTCCTTGAGGGGGCGCGTGGAGATGACGACGAAACGATCCCCGAAG
>JARYMK010000091.1 GCA_029907165.1 Anaerolineae bacterium | reverse complement strand
CAGGCGTATCGCGTCTTTGCCGTGGCACTGGTGGCGATGGCGCTCGCAGTCAGCGCGACACTGTACGCACGGGCCATCGGGGGCAGGGGGCCGGCGGTCGCGCCCTGGAACGCGCGGTACGATGCGTATCTGCTCGTGGCGCGCTGGCTAGACGACCACGCCGAGCCGGCCGACCGGGCGTTGGTGGGCGACCCTGCGGCATTCTACTACTACAGCAGGCGAGAGTGTGCGGCGATTCCATCCGATGGGATGGACGGCCTGCGGCTCGTGCAGGCCAAGTATCGGGTTCGCTACCTGGTGCTGGAGTACAATCACCCGCGCTTCCTGGACGGGGTCTATCGCGGCGATGAGACGCTGGAGGGATGGGTCGCGCGGCAGGTGTTCCACGATTCGCTTGGGGAGAAGGTCGTGGTCTATGAAATGGCCCAAGAGCGATAGGGGGGTTCTCGCAGCGGCAGCAGTTGGCGCGGCGGGGGCGCTGGCCTATGTGGGCTACGCGGCGGCGCAGGGGTTCGTGGGCTTCCCGCTGGACGACGGCTGGATTCACCAGACCTACGCCCGCAACCTTGTGGAGACTGGCGTGTGGGCCTACGTGCCTGGCGAGGTGAGCGCGGGATCCACGTCGCCTCTGTGGACGCTCATGCTGGCGCTGGGGTACGCGCTGGGTGTGCCGTTCCGCATATGGACGGCAGCGGTCGGGGCGCTATCGGTGGCGGCAGTGGCCGTGGTCGCAGGCTGGGTCGCGCGGCGGCTCACCCCCTGGCCCCCGCGAGCGGGGGTATGGGGGTACGTGGACGCGGGCTGGGTTGCGGCGCTGGCGTGCGCGCTGGAATGGCATCTCCTGTGGGCGGGCGCGTCGGGGATGGAGACGGCACTGTTTGCGGCGCTGGCGCTGGCCGTGCTCGGCGGGGCGATGGCGCTGGCCCGCGAAGAGCGCCCGTGGGCGTGGCTGGGCTGGGGACTGCTTGGCGGCGCGGCGTTCCTCACACGCCCCGAAGGGCTGCTGCCGCTGGGGTTGGCCGGCACGTGCCTGCTGATCGTCCGACGTGCAGACTGGACGCGAGGCCCGCGCGCCACGGCGTTGGCGCGCTATGGACTCGCAGCGGCGGGTTTCCTGGCGCTGGCAGTCCCGTACCTGGTGTTCAACTGGAAGGCTTCGGGCACCATCCTGCCCAATACCTTCTACGCCAAGCAGGCCGAGTACCGCGAGGTCGCCGAGGCGCTGCCGTGGCTGGTGCGGGCCATGCGGGTGGCTGGTGTGCAATTCGTGGGCGGGATGGCCCTACTGGCGCCGGGCATGCTGGCGGCGTGGCGGGATATCGCCAGGCGGCGCGACTGGATGGGGTTTCTGCCGCTCGCGTGGTGGGCGGCGACGGTGGCACTGTACGCCGCGCGCCTGCCCGTAACGTACCAGCACGGGAGGTACGTGATGCCGGTGATTCCGGCGCTGCTGGTGTACGGCGCGCCTGGCACAGCGCTGCTCGTGAAGGCGGCGCACGGAAGGGCGGGGCGCATCCTGTCGCGGGCGCTGGCGTTGGCGGCGTGCGCAGTGCTCGCAGCGTTTGTCGTGATGGGCGCGCGGGCGTACCTGGCCGACGTGCGCATCATTGACAGCGAGATGGTGGATGTGGCGCGGTGGCTGGATGCCAACACGCCGCCCGACGCCGTGATCGCGGTACACGACATCGGCGCGGTGGGATATTTCACGCGGCGGCCGTTGCTGGATTTGGCGGGCCTGGTGAGCCCGGAGGTAGTGCCCTTCATCCGCGACGAGGGCCGCCTGTACGCTTACATCCGGGCGCGAGGGGCGTCGTACCTGGTAACGTTCCCGTCGTGGTATCCGCAGATGACGGCGCGGCCCGACGTGGTGATGGTGTACCAGACCGATTCCCCCTGGACGATTCAGGCGGGCGGCGACAACATGGCCGTGTACCGGCTGCGGTGAGATTTGCAGAGTTACATGCGTGTCACGCGGACAGTTGGTTAACATAAGAGTAGGAGCGTATCCCTATGCACGGATTGAGCACGATAGTTCTACAAACAAAAGTAGCGCTCCATCCAAGGGGGTGGACGTAACATGGCCGTCCAAGCCGTCATCTTTGATATGGGGGGTGTCTTGCTGCGTTCGGAGAGCGAAAGCGGACGCAGAAAGTGGGAACAGCGTCTGGGGCTGGCCGAAGGCGAATTGGCCGCAATCGTCTTCAACTCGCCCGTCTCGCAGAAAGCCACGGTGGGCCTCGCCACCGACGAGGACGTGTGGGCGCACGTGGCGAGCCGCCTCGGCCTGGATGACGAGACGTTACGCCAACTGCGACGCGACTTCTGGTCTGGCGACCGCGCCGACGCCGAACTGGCGGGCTTCCTGCGCAGCCTGAGGCCCCGCTACAAGACCGCCATCCTGAGCAACGCATGGCCCGGCGCGCGCAAGGCCCTGACCGAGCGGTGGGGGCTGGCCGACGCCGTGGACGAGATGATCATCTCCGCCGAGGAAGGCGTCGCCAAGCCCGACCCGGCCATCTACCACATTGCCCTGCAGCGGCTGGGCGTTCGGCCCGCCGAGGCCGTGTTCGTGGACGACATGGCCGCCAACGTGGAGGCCGCCCGCGCGCTGGGGATGTACGCGGTGCAGTTCCGCACCCGCGAGCAGACCATCGCCGACGTGAGGCACATCCTGGGCGGCGACGCGCCCTAGAGTCCTGCGAACAAATCCCGCTCCACGCCTGCCACCGGCGTTTCTGGTACCACGCGCCAGAAGTACTCCGTGCGCATGAACTCCCGCATCGCCTCGGTGGGGAGTTGCGCGATGATCCCGTTGGGCGAAATCTGGCTGCGGTGGCACAGGAAAGCCCGCGTCTTCTTGTCCAGCACGCTGCTCACGTCAATCTCTGTGCTGATGACCTCATCGGGCATCCCGCGCTCCTCGTAGTTGTAGCCGCGCTGGGCCGGGTCAATGCCCGCCTCGCGCATGCGCTGGGCCATAGCGCGGAACATGCGGCGCGGCAGGGCGGTGTAGTACAGTTTCCGCGGCTGCCACGGCGGCAGGCCCTGCTCCGGATAGCGGGCCGGGTCGCCCGCCAGGTGGAACGCGCGGGTCGCCACCTCGCTCGCCTTGATGTGATCGGGGTGGCCGTACCCGCCCCCGGGCTCAAAGGTGATGATCACGTCGGGCCGAAAACGACGGATGGCTTCTACCACGCGCCCCGTCGCCTCGTCCAGGTCAGCCTGTAGGAAGGAGTCAGGCCGCTCATTGTCGGGCGAGCCCGCCATGCCCGAATCGCGGTAGCCCAGGTAGTACGGCCCCTCAATCCCCAGAATCTCGCAGGCGCACTTCAGTTCGCGCTGGCGGATTTCGCTGATAGGTTCGTCCGACCGCATGGTGGAGTCCTGAATCTCACCCGCCTCGCCCTTCGTGGCGGTAACGAGGACGACGCGGTAGCCCCGCTCGGCGTACAGGGCCAGGGTTCCGCCCGTGCCGAACGACTCGTCGTCCGGATGCGCATAGATTGCCATGAGAGTTCCTCGGCGTGCCATGAGTCGCCTCCAGTGAATGCTGTGCAAGTCCATAGGATGCCACCGAAGGGACGGAGTGTCAACTTTCGCAGGTAGGCGGCACCGTCGGCCAGCCCGACGCGGGCGCGCTCGCCGGCGGGGCCTACGCCCTGCTGGGTGGGTTCTGGGGTGCCGCGGGGCCAGCCCCCCACGCCTACCTGCCCGTGATCCTGCGATGACGATTGGCTGGGCGGACGGCCGTTCGCCCCTACGCGTGGCAATTCGGTGATATGGCAGGGGCAGGTCTCAGACCTGCCCCTGCGCGCAACACATGAACGGCATGCTGTAGGGCGCATACATCGCCCCTGCCTTTTCAATTCACACGCTCTCTGCGCCCTCCGCGCCTCCGCGGTGAAAGACGCCGACCGAGCCGATTTTGACCATTCCGCCGCGCCGTCCTATACTGCTCGTTATGCGACCCTACCCTACGCACTGAGGAGCATGCTGTATGCGCAGCAAGATCATCGTCAAGCGAACCTTCGTGGCCGCCGTCGCCGCGCTGCTGATTCCGGCCCTGCTGGCGGCTTGCACTCCGGCAGCGTCGCCTTCTGCTGTCCAATCTCCCGTCGGCCGACAACCCACAGCACGGCCCACGGCCACGCCCGCCCCCTCGCCCACGCCGGCCCCCAAGCCGGTAACCGTGGCGCTGGCGGGCCTGCCCGAAACCTACGCTACACCGCTGCGCGCCGCCCTCGCCAGCATCCCATCCGTTGCCGACGGCGGGGCCGAGCGCCCGGTCGCGGTCGTTGATGCCGCCGACCAGGCCACGGTGCGGCTGGCCCTTGTGCCGCTGCCCGTGGCGCAGAACCCCCTGGCCGAACGATTCTACGCTGTCGTCGTGCCGTTCCCGACCATCGCCGACGACATCGCGCTGGATGAACTGCGCGGGCGGTGGGTGGGCGCGTCCAGCAAGGGCATCCTGTACGTAACCCAAGACGCCGCCGATGACCTGGCCGCCGTGTTGGGCACCGACCGCAACGCCGAGGTCGTTCCCGCCGAAGAAATGCTCGCCCGCCTAGAGGCCGCGCCTCAGGCTGTCGGCCTCCTACCCTTTGACCGGCTGGACCCGCGCTTCAAGGTCCTCACCGTGGACGGCGTCAACGTCCTGGACAACCACCTGGACGCCAAGACTTACCCGCTGGCGGTGGGCGTGGCGGTGGAAGGACCCGACGCGGCCCTGCTCGCCGGGCGACTTGCCGATGCCATCCAGCCCCGTACCAACCGCGACCCCGCGAAATTGACCACGCTCATCATGACGGGCGTAACAGCCATGACGCGGATGACTGCCCTGAAGATGGAGCAGCACGGCTACACCTATCCCGCCGAGATCATCTCGGCCACGCTGCGCGCCGCCGACATCACCCACGTCAGCAACGAGGTCCCCTTCATCCCCGGGTGCAAGGTAAACCCCACGCCCGGCAACCTGACCATGTGCAGCGACACGACGTACTGGGCCGCGCTGGAAGCCATCGGCACGGACATCGTGGGCCTCAGCGGCAACCACGTCAACGACTTCGGCGCCGAGGGCGCGCGCACGTCGCTCAACTGGTACCGCAGCCACAACATCCCCATCTACGGCTCCGGGATGAACACCGCCGAGGCATGCGCGCCGCTCATGTGGGAGCACAACGGCAACACCTTCGCCTTCATCGCGGCGCTGGCCTTTGACCCCTGGTACGCCTGGGCCACCGACACCGAGCCGGGCGCCTGCTACTACTACGACCACAAGGACGAAATCCTGAAGAAGGTGGCCGAACTGAGCCAGCAGGTGGACATCGTGGCGGTGGAGTTGCAGTACTACGAGACGTACAATCCCTACCCCACCGACAAGCAGGTGGAGGAGTTCCGCGAACTGCGTGCGGCAGGCGCCGACATCGTTACCGGCGTCCAAAGCCACGTCCCCCAGGCGATGGAGCCGTATGGCCTATCCGACCCGGGTGGGCCCGGCATCATCGTGTACGGCCTGGGCAACCTGTTCTTTGACCAGATGTGGTCGTGGGAGACGCGCACGGAACTGTACGCCCGCCACACCATTTACGATGGGCGGCTGCTGAGCACGGAGATTCTAACGGGTGTATTAGAGGACTACGCGCAGCCGCGCTGGGCCACGCCCGAGGAGCGCGCGGGCATCCTCAAAAGCATCTTTGACGCCGCGCCCAAAAGGTAGCAGACAGCACTCAGCGATCAGAGGTTGGCAATCAGCCGCTGGCCGGCGGAAACAGGCAGGGGCGAGAACTGGTTCGCCCCTGCCGTCGCGACCTCATGCTTGACCACGGAGAAGATTGTCCGTCGCCATTGCGAGCGAAGCGAAGTAATCCCAGGCCCTGGATGTCATGCTGACCGAAGCGAGGCATCTCGGTTGACGAGATTCTTCGGCTCTCTGCGTCTAAGAATGACAGTTTGCTGGGACTGCTTCGTCGCTGCGCTCCTTGCCATGACATACGATCAAGAATCAGTGTGGCAAGGCACTAACCTAATAGAGGGCGTTCATTCCCGCGATGTCGCCGAGTCCAAGGGTTACCTTCTTCAGTTCGCCCTTGTCACCGTACCCGTACATCGTCAGGTCCTGGTCCACGCTGTCGTACAGGTCGTCCAGGCCCACCCAGTGGCCCACCTCGTGGGTGAGGATGTTCTGCACATCGTAGGCGTACAGGTCGCCGCAGGTGGCATCAGGGTTGGATGCGTAGGTCTGCTTCCACGGCAGTTTGGAGTTCATGATGACGTCTTGCTCCACTGCCTCGCCCGTGCTAGAGTTGTACCACGTGTACGTTACGGCGATGGCCCCGGATGCAGACACCCGCCCCCACGCGACCAGATTCACGCCGTCCCGTGCGTAGCGGGTCAGGGTCGTGGGCGTGCCCTCCACAAAATTGACCTTGCCTCCGGTGTATTTCTCCCATACCTCAAAGGAGTTGTTGATGGCCGGCTGCGGGTTCACCACTGTACTGGGGATGGAACTGTAATTCACCCGGTACGTAACGGTCCCAGACCGCTTCCAGCCCGCCAGGCCGTAGTTGCTGGTCTCGTTCTGTGTCGGGTCGCACACGCCGGGCTGCGGTTGGGGCTTCCCAGGCTTGGGGTAATGGACGTACACCTTGAGTTTGATCGTGTCTTGGCTGTCCGGGGGCGGCTCTGCCATAGCCGGGGCCGCGGCCAGCGCCACCAAGATCATGATCAACACAATCGCCAGAAGTCGTTTCACCTCACCCACCTCCACACAGAATTATGGTACACGTTGGCTCACCAGAGCGATGACCGCCTCACCCCAGCGCGCAGCATCTGCGAAGCCCCGCCTGTATGCTCTCTGCGCCCCGCGCGTCCGACGGCGAAGGTCGCCACCCCTGTAGAGCCCACAGCGTCAGTATAGCAGATAAAGTCGCCCCCGTACAGCCAGCGCACAGAGACAGAAGCACACGTGCTTCCCCGTCGCGGGCTGGCCTGCCTGCAGAGCTTCGCGCGCCCAACCCGCTGCCCACACGCTTCAGGGGCGGTGGGGCGGTCCGGTCCTCTGCGCCGGTGGCCTATTCGGCCCACCGAGATGCTCGTCGCCCGCCGCTTGCCGCGAATCCTAGCATGAGCGCGAGCCCCGCCACGCACGCAAGCGGATACACAGCCATCGCCGCCTGAAGCGAGGCAGCCCTCGTTGCAAGCGACATCAGCGCAGGCATCAGGAATCCGCCCACGCCGCCGGAAAGTTTGAGCACCGCCATGGCCGACCCGGCGGCTTCGGGATGGAGCGCGCCTGCCAGCGCCAGCACCAGCGGGTATAGCGCCGAGAGGGTCAACCCTCCCAGGCCGATGACTGGATAGATGAGGCCACCCATCGGCACAAAGTACAGGGCGAAGAAAGTCGGGACGCTCAAGCCAAAGAGCACGACTGCGGCCCGCGTCAGGCTGCCCTTGCGCAGCAGCAGGCCCACCAGCAGCCTGCCCAGCGCCATGCCCAGCAAGAACACCACCAGCGCGGCCTTGGACGTTACCTGTGTGAAGCCGCGCAGTTCCATCAGGAACGTTGTGAGTATCCCCATGGAGCCCAGTTCCACGCCCACGCAGGTTACCGTGGCCGCCGCCAGCACCAGCACATGTCGGTCCTGCAGCACGGCCCGGAGGCGGTCCACGTAACGTGTCGCGCTTTGGCGCTTCGTCTCCACCTGCATCAGGCCGTACAGCACCGCCAGCACCAGCACGGCTAGCCCGGCCTGCACCGCCGAGCGCCGCCAGTCGGCCTGCAGGAAGATGAGGTAGAACGTGATCAGCGCAGAGCCCAGGTTGACGAAAAAGTGGTTGACGTTAATGTGCGCGCTGGCGCGCTCGCTGTGGATATCCACCAGCAGCGGGTCGGTAACTCCCTCGTAGGTGGCCGTGCCCACGCCGACCAGGGCGATGACGATGAGGTTGATCCAGAACACGCCGGTCGCGTAGAACGTCAGCAAGCCCAGGGCCAGGATCATGCTGCCGACCATCAGCAGGCGTGCCTTGTTTCGGGAATCCGACAGGGTGCCGGTTGTGAAGACCGACGCCATGAACCCAACGTTCTGCGCCGCCACGAGGAAGCCAATTTGCTCGGCGCTCAGACCGATGTTGCGGGCCGCCGCCCCCACCAGCGAAATAGAGGCTCCCAGGAACAGCATGGACAAGTAGCAGGTTGCAGTGATGACGTTGACGTTTTTCACAGCGAAACCTCGGAGAAGGGTGGGCCCTACGGTTGACGCTGCAGGAACTCTATGAGTATCGCGTTGACCAGGTCTGGCCGCTCCAGGTGGGGCACGTGGCCGGCCTCGTCAATGGCATGGAACTCGGCGTGCGGGATGGCGGCCCGCACCTGCTCGCTCGCCGCAAACGGCACAACCTGGTCCTCCCGCCCCCAAATGAGCAGGACGGGCTTCTTCTGCTGCCCGACTCGCCGGTACGCCTCGGCCGCACCGGTGAGCATCCCACTGCGAATCGTGCTCAGCAGCGCCCGCCGGAACCCCGCGTAGCGCGTTTGCGCCCGATACCGCTCCGTGTAGTCCGGAAACCGCTCCGGATACTTCATGTCCTTGACGAGGCTCTGGACCAGAATCTGCTCGCCAAACCGGTCCATGAGCCATTCGCCCAGCGGGGAGATGCGAATCAACCCGGCCATCCACGGCTGCTTCAGGGGGAACCCCGCCGGATCCACGAGGACGAGTCGGCGCACGCGCTCCGGGTGGCGGTCGGCGAAGTGGATGGCAATCGGCCCGCCCATGGACAGCCCGGCCACATCCAACGGCGCACGGATGCCGAGCGCGTCCAGCAGTTCGCACAACTGGCGGTCGTACAGGTCGGCGTTGTACTCCACGTCCGGACGGTCGGAGAAGCCGCGCCCATACAGGTCATACCGCAGCACGCGGAATCCGGCCTGCGCCAGCGCGGCGAACGTCGGGTCCCAGATATAGTAGGGCACAGAGAAGCCGTGAATCAGGGCCACCGCCTGGGCATCCGGCGGGCCAGCCAACTCGTAGTTGGTCCAGCCGTCGGACAGGCGCACGAACTGCCCAGGGGCAGACGCGCGAGCGGCGTCGTCCAGGGCCAGCGGCTCCGAGCGGAATCGGTAGCGGGACATCGCCTCTTCTCCTGCAATTCGCGTGCATCTCACCGGAGGGCACTTGGAGAGTGCAGAAGTTCTTCGTATCCTCTCTGCGTGCTCCGCGTTCTCGGCGGTGATGAGCAACTTCTAGGTGTACCGCAGAGCACGCGGAGACTACAGAGATTTACCATGAATTCTCCGCGCTCTCTTCGTCTCTGCGGTGAATAAACTCTATATCCAGCCCAAAATGCCTGCGAAGACGATGAGGCACACCAGATCAAACCCCAAGATGGAGCCGACGGTGAGGGCCTTCTTCCGCACGCTTTCCATGTCGTACACCCAGAACGACACGAGGAAGAACGGCAGGTAGCCGATGAGGAAGATGAGCCACGGCGCGCCCGCGTTCCACCACGTGTACTCCCATGTCAGCGCGTTGGCCGCGTTCAGCAGAATCTCCACGATGACGCAGAAGATGGAGCCTGCGACGGCGAAGAACAGGCGGTTGGGGATGCCCAGCACCTTCATCCGCTTGTCGGGCGGGAGCATCTTGGCGAACCCAATGCCCGCGACGGCGAACATGAAGCAGATTTCAATGTTCAGCCCGATGAGGATGAGATAGGCGGTCGCTCCGGGCGCACCCCACACCGGCGCGTACTGGGTGAAGTGGAACACCAGGCCGTTCCAGATTTCGTTGAACCAGTCCATGCCCCAGTAGGCCAGGCCCGCGAAGACCAGGCTCCAGTTGCGGCGCTCTATCTCGTTGGCGTACACGATGACCACGAGGGCAAACAGAGGGATGACGTACCACTTGAACTGCGTCGGGTCTCGGAGAATACTCAAGGCTTGCGCTGCGGACTCTGCCATGCTACCCCTCCTCCCAGATATCTATCTCTGCCATGGCCAGAGGCCAATGGCGAATGGCCAAAGGCTAATGGCCCAGCGGCGGCCAGGTCAGGCTTTCCTTCAGCGTGGCTGACCACGTCTCAAACGACGGGAAGCCGCGCCGCTCCTGTTCGGGTGGCAAATCCTCATCCTCGGCGTGGAAGACGGCATAGGCCATCTGTTTCCACGACACGAAGCCCCCGTCGGCAGCCTCCACGTGCCGCGTGCCCCAGCAGCCGGTATTCAGGTACACCCGCTCCATCGGCTTGCCGTCGGCGGTCTCGCCAATCCCAATCGGAATCTGAACCGGCTGGTGGGTGTGGCCGTACACCAGGTAGTACACGTCTGGGTCTGCCTCGGCCAGTTCCCGGCGGGCGGCCTCCTCGGCGGGCCTGGGGCGGATGCCTTTCAGCGCCTCGGCCAGCGCCAGAAGCCCGCCCATCCGCGTAACCCGGAACTTGTCCAGCAGGAACAGGACGGTCTGAATCTGGTCGGCCTCGTCCAGCGGGTTGGGCCAGCGGTCGTGGCGGCGATACCAGTCGCGGACAAACGGCAGGTTGTTGAAGTGGGCCACCACTTCGTCAATGGCGTCCTCAACCACGCCGCGCAGCCATTCGTGTTGCTGCACCTGGTAGAACAGCCAGTGCAGCGTGGCGTGCAACGGGCGAACGTTCTCAATCTGCTGGAGATTGCGCCGCAGGGCCTTTTGCGTCGCCGCGGGGAGCGCCCGAACTTTCGGATGCGCCATGATTGTGTACGGCAGGCGCGCCACCAATTCGGTCGTGATCACGTCGCCGATGGGAACTTGCGCGTAGTCCTCGTCCGAGAATGTCGAGCCGCCCTCGTAATTGAACACGTCGTGCTCGTGCCCATGGCGCGCCAGGACGCCGTAGCGCGGGTCGCGGTACACGTGGAGCACAGGCGCGGGCGCGGCCCCCAGTGCCTGCTGAACCTTGCGCAATAGCGAGGGGAACTGAGCGCACAGGCGGTCGTGATTGCCAGGGACATAGATGCGCTCTGGCTCGGCGGGGAACTGCGGAAAGCGCTCCTTCAGGCTGCCGCTCAACAGGGCGAACGTCTCGCGGTTGACCGGATGCTCCAGGATGGCATCCAGAATGTAGCCCGCGTGGCGCTCCAGGGCTTCGGGCGCAGCCCCCGACAGTCCCCACGGGCGCTCGTCTGCGGGGACAGCAAACCACATCTCGGTGCGCAGAAGGTCAAAGATGTCGCCGGGGAACAGAATCTTGACCTCGCTGGCGCCAGATGAGCGAGAAAGCGCGGCCAGCGCCTCCAGGAACCACTCAAAAGCGCGGGTGGAGACGTTGTGCTCGCCCGCCGTGCCATCGCGGAAGTGCAGGTCGCTTACGATGACCAGCATGGGTCAGACCCCTCAGAATTGACGATTCTACCGCAGAGACCACGGAGAACGCAGAGGGGAAACCGACAAGCCTCTGCGTGCTCTGCGGTGAACGCTTACCCCTCGCCCTCACGGGGCGGAGCGGCCCGTCAACACCCGGGCTCGCCGAAGTTGCCGCAGCATGACTTCCCGGTGCGGATCTTCCTCCAGTTGTTGCGGATGAACAGGCGAATCTTGCGCCCGAGCGGCATAGGCCGGCGCAGGTTCTGGATGGTCTCGCTGACGCTGGGCCCCTCGTGGGAATGGCCGTCGCACATGGAGCACCTCACGGCGATTGGTTTTGCAGAGCCTGGATCAGCGTCTGCAAGAGGTACCGCGACTGGACAAGGCCGCGCTGGAACGCGATCCGCCTGTCGTCGTCGGAAAGACACGCGGCGTGGGTCAGTGGCGTATAGCGAACTTGCACGAAGGCAGCCGCCTCCCGCGATGTGTCGCCGAAGATGCGCCGGATGGTGGCCTCGGCCTCATCGCGCCACGCCAGGAACGCAGGCGTGGGTTCACCCTCCCGCTCCAGTTCGTCCAGGCAGGCCAGCAGGTCGCTCAGTTGGCAGATGGCGTCCGCTTCGGTCATATTGGCACTTGCCTCCCTACGTGTGGGGCATTGTAACATGCGGCACGAGCCGTGTCAAGGCGCTAAAAAACTCTCCCGCGGGCGCGCTGCCTGCGGGAGAGTAGGGCATTCTCGGGACATGGTGAAACTAGAATGCGTTTTCGGGTTTCCAGACTTTCCACACCTTGCCGGCCAAATCAGGGCCTGGCTTCAGGGTGGGTTTCCCCGGCTGCCAACCCGAAGGCAACACCTCGCCTGTGGCGCGATTATGCTGGTAGGCCTTCAGTTGGCGAATGAGTTCGGACACGTTGCGGCCCACAGACGGCGTGAGCACCTCCATGGCCTGGATCACGCCGTCGGGGTCAATAAGGAAGCGGCCACGAATGTCCACGCCGGCCTCTTCGTCGTACACGCCGTACGCGGTGCCGACGCGCCCGCCCTGATCCGACAGCATCGGATAGGGAACGCCTCCCGGCACCATCTGCGATAGTTCGGTTTCCTGCCAAATCTTGTGGGTGAAGCGGCTATCGGTGCTCACGGACAGGACTTCGGCGCCCAGCGCCTTGATCTCGGGGTACTTGACGGCGACCGCCGACAATTCGGTCGGTCAAACGAAGGTGAAGTCGCCGGGGTAAAAGCACAGGATGACCCATTTGCCTCTGTAATCGGACAGTTTGATGTTCTTGAACCCGCCGTCCACAAACGCGGGCAGTTCAAAATCGGGTGCGGGCTTGCCAACCCTGGCTACCATTTTTGGAACCTCCTTTACCTGGGTAGTGGGTGCCGAGGCGGACGCCGCCTCAGGCGGTGGGATGACACCTTTCGCTGGGGTTACACACTGGTCTTTTGCTTCAGGCATCGGATACCTCCTTCTTCCTTCTGGCGTTACGAGGGATGCTCGCTGCCGAGACTGACCTACCACGCTCGCGCTTCTACAGCGCATCTCTATTATACCATAAAAGTGTCATTTTGTCCAGTTTATGTACTCGTTCAGTACCTTAGTGACACATCCTCCTTTCCCAGGATTCCATTGTGCACGAGGTACTGGAGTGGCGTC
>JARYMK010000090.1 GCA_029907165.1 Anaerolineae bacterium | reverse complement strand
GGCTTTGTCCATGTAGCCCGATGCTTCAGCATCGGGCGGTGGGGCGGCACAGCGCGGGGCTGAACCCCCGCGCTGAACGGGCGAAGCCCCGCTGGGGCTGGGCGTAGCGTGCTACGCCCCTACAGCCCGCAGGGCTTTGTCCATGTAGCCCGATGCTTCAGCATCGGGCGGTGGGGCGGCACAGCGCGGGGCTGAACCCCCGCGCTGAAAGGGCGAAGCCCCGTTGGGGCTGGGGTAGCCCGTAGGCCGCCACCCGTACGGGACGATGGCTCCAGATCCGGGCGGCCGCTCACCCGTCGCCCGCGACCGACCCATCCGGCGCGCATTCGTTCCGCAACTCGGCCAGCGCGCCGTTGAGCGCCGCCTCCAGTTCCCCCTCGCCCAGTGACGAGCGCTGCTTCCACAGTTCGGCCAGGCGCGCCAGGCAGCCGTACAACTGCCGCACGTAGGCCAGCATCCACCGCGGGTCCCCGTCGGCGGCATGGGTGCCGTACCAGGCCTCCAGGCGGTTCAGCGCCAGCGCCGCATGGGCGGCCAGGTCGTCCAGCGTGTAGTCGGCGGTGAGCGGCGGGGCCTGGGCGACTGCCCCATCGGGGGCCGACAGCCGCGCCCGCGCTGCCCGCCGGTGTGCCGCGCACACGGTCTCGCCCCGCATGGCCCACGCGCGACAGCCTTCCACGGCGCAGGGCCGCTTGTTCGCATGGCGTGGCATGGTGTCCCTCCTGCAAGCCGCTGACCGGCATCGGTTCGCGCGCCGTCGCCTGCCGACCGGCCAACGGCCAATGACTAATGGCTTTCCTTCAGCCCCAGCAGTTCGGCGGCGTTCTTCACCGCCTCGTAGCCGAACGTGGCCAGCGTGGCGCCCCAGAAGGCCGCAGCCAGCGCCCCCCAGTAGTCCGCGCCCGTGATCGTCGCGGCGATGACTTCCAGCACCGCCGTGATGCCCAGCACCAGCAACTGCGACCAGTGTTTGTCGGGCAGGTACATCTTCAGCCACTGGGTCAGGAAGATGGCGGCCAGTCCTGCCGCTCGCGGGTCCAGAAACCCCTCTGGCGTCAGAAGCGCGTCCATCGTGCACCTCCGAATGCGTTTTGCGGAGCATAGGCCCGCGCCGCCGCGTTGATAAGAGCGGGACGACGCAAAGCCCTTCGCGGCTACGGGCCGACCGCACCCTGCTGCGCGGCGAGTTCGCCCTTCCAGTACTGGCGGAGTTCGGCCCGCTGCTCCTAGGTGAGACCGTACCCGGTGTTGCGATGCGACCTGGACACGGGCGGGTCGCCCGCGCACGCCTCGCAGCACACAATGCGCCACACGCCATCGTTGAGGTCGGGTAGCGGTGGGTCCAGGCCGCGCCTCAGCCGGTCAATGATCAGCCCGGCGGGGTTCTGGAGATGCGCCTCGCGCGTGGCCGCGTGGGCGCACCAGAACAGCACCCGCCGCGGCCCGAACTCGCAGATCAGGTCCCACGCCACGCGCGCCTCCACCCCGTACCGCGCCAGGCGGTCGTCGGCTTCGGCCGCGCACTCGGCGCACGGCCCCGAAAACTCCGCCCCCTCCCCGTCGGAAGAAACGGCGGCGGCGGCCTCTGTTGCTGACGCTGCTTCTCCATCTGCGTCTGCCTCTGGTTCTGATTCTGTTTCTTGGGGCGGCTGCGCTCGTTGCGCCCTCGTTACGTCCTCGCTACAAGATGCGGCCTGCGCCTCGCGGAAGCGGCGCACCCGCTCGGCCACAGCCTCCCGCGACGCCGACGGCGGCCGACACTGGCGCGAGGCGTAGTCTACCAGGTAGAGCGCACCGTCGCGCTGTTCCACCAGGCCGCACCGCTCCAGCACCGCCACGGCCTCGGCCAGCTGCTCGGTGCCGCAACGGATGTGCCAGGCCACATGGGCCAGGGTGTCCAGTCTTCCGGTCTCGGCGCCGGACTCGTCGCGATGGTCCAGTTTGCCCGCCAGCGCCAGAAGCGCCGCCAGGATGCCGCGGTGCTCCCACGACAGGTCGGCCAGTTTCGGGTCGTCCAACAGGTCGGCCACGTACAGTTTCACCCACACTTTGGACATGTCCGCCTCCTTATTCCGGGCTGTTCGCCACACGCAAAGGATACTCCGGGTTTGCGAGTTTGATGAGTGCAATCTCGCGCCGATTCGTGCGGCTGCCGTTGGCGCTGCCCGCAGAGCGCGACGGGCGGGCGTGTTTGGGCCGCCGCGCAATTGGCGTATAATACCGGCCCGTGAGCACAACGCAGTCAGCCGGCATTCCCTATCCTCGCAGGCTTGAGGGAAAGATGACACAAGAGCAACTTGACCTGCTCATGGGCCTGCTCCTGTACGCGGCGAGGTCCGACCTCCACCTCGTGGCCGTCCACCTGGCGCGCGACTGGCTGGGCGAGGCCCGCTTTGACCCCGCCCCGGATGATTTTGGGTGGCTGTGGGCGCTGGCAAACGGCAACGACCGGATTCCGACGTCCGTGGTGGAAGTCGCCCGCGATTCCATGTTCTGGGACACGTTTCGGTACAATTAGTGGTTGACCACAGAGGAGATTGCTCGTCGTCCTTGCGAGCGAAGCGAAGCAATCTCGCGCCCCGGAGATTGCTTCGTCGCTGCGCTCCTCGCAATGACACGCCCTCCCCTGTCATTGCGAGCGAAGCGAAGCAGCCTAGCGGCTCATGTGCGACGCACCTTGGAGGTGCGTCGCACATACCTTGTCACGTCCTTGCGAGCGAAGCGAGGCAATCTCGCGCGCTGAGATTGCTTCGTCGCTGCGCTCCTCGCAATGACAACCTACCGGGATTGCTTCGTCGCTGCGCGCCCTCGCAATGACATGCCATCGGGAATCCCTGTGGAACGTACTAGCCCACGCCGCGTTTTGCACGCCGCGCGTTTTGGGATATGATATTCAATCGTTGGCGCGTCGCGGCGACGTCCGGCCCGGGCACGCGCCGGTGAACCGTGCCGCCGACGCCGCTGTATATCCGATGCGCACTTCGGCGCACGCTGCAATCTGAGGAGGGGCGTATGGCGAACCAACCGGCAATCGCAATCCATGGGCTCACCAAATCCTACGGCAAGGTCCGGGCGCTCCGGGGAATAGACCTGGAAGTCCAGCGGGGCGAGATTTTCGGGTTCCTGGGCCCCAACGGCGCGGGCAAGACCACCACCATCCGCTGCGCGCTGGACCTTATCCGTCCCGACGGCGGCAGCATCCGCGTGCTGGGCATAGACCCCCAGGCCGACCCTGTGGCGGTCAAGGCGCGCGTCGGCTATCTCCCCGGCGAGTTGCAACTGGACGACAATCTCACCGGCGAGGCCCAATTGCACTTCCTGAACGAACTGCGCGGGCGCAAGGCCGATTGGAACTACGTCCGCGAACTGGCCGAGCGGCTGGATCTGGACCTCAAGCGGCCCATCCGCAACCTGTCCAAGGGCAACAAGATCAAGGTGGGCGTCATCCAGGCCCTCATGCACCGGCCCGAACTGCTGATGCTGGACGAGCCGACGTTCGGCCTGGACCCGCTGATGCAGCAGGAGGTGCTGCGCCTGCTGGTGGAGGCCAAGCGAAACGGCGCGACCGTCTTCTTCTCCTCGCACATCCTGAGCGAGGTGCAGGCCGTGGCCGAGCGTGTGGGCATCATCCGCCGCGGCAAGATCGTGGAGGTGGCGGGCGTCCAGACGCTTATCAATCGCTCCTTGCGCCGCGTGCGCATCCAGTTCCGCCACGACGTGGATCCCACGCCGCTCACCCAGGTGCCCGGCGTCGCGCTCCTGAAGCGCGATAACGGCAGGGCCGTAACGCTCCAGGTGGAGGGCGAGATGGACGCCCTGCTGAAGGCGGTGGCGGCGTATCCGGTGGTGGACTTTGAGACCGAGCGCCCGTCGCTGGAGGAGATTTTCCTGACCTACTACGCGGACGAGCGCAACAGTCACAAGATGGAGGAGTAACATGTGGGCAACCTTTCGGCATGAACTGGCTCACATGCGCGGGCGGATCCTGGGCTGGGGCCTTGGCCTGGCGCTTATGGCCGCCTACTTCTCGTCGGTGTTCAGTTCCTTTGAGGCCCAGATGGCGCAGTTGCGGCAGGCCATGGCGTACTTTCCGCAGCAACTGTTTGAGTTCTTCGGCCTGGACCTGGCGACGCTGACGCCCTACCGGTTTCTGGACGTCAAGTTCTTCTCGCTGATGCCCATCATCCTGGGCATCTTCGCCATGGGGGCAGGCGCGGGCATGCTGGCGGGCGACGAGGAGAAGGGCCTGCTGGACCTCATCCTGGCGCACCCCGTGAGCCGCAAGTCGCTGTTCTTCGGCAAGGCGCTCGCGTTCCTCACGGCTCTCATCCTCATCATCGCCCTCATGTGGACGGGCTTCGCGGTGGGGATGGACCGCGCATCGCTGAAGGTAACGCCGGCGCAGATGATCGGGCCGCTGGCGTCCATCTTCGCCATGGTGGTGCTGTTTTGGGCGATTGGCCTGTTCCTGAGCATGGTGCTCCCGTCGCGGCGGATGGCGGCATCGGGTGTGGCGCTGCTGGCCGTGGCGAGTTTCTTCGTCAAGGGGATGGCCGAGTTGGACCCGGACATCAAGAGCATCGCCAAACTGTCGCCGTTCACGTACTACCAGGGCGGCCAGGCGGCCTTCGGGCTGAACGTGGGCTGGATCGTGGGGCTTCTGGTGCCGGCGGCGGCGTTCGCGCTCTTGGCGTGGTGGCGGTTTGAGAAGCGCGACATCCGCGTGGCCGGCGAGGGCGGCTGGCGGCTGGTGCTGCCCGCGCGGCTGCGACCCGCCCGCCGCAGGCCCGCCGAAGCGCGGCCCACCGTGTAGAAGCCGCTGCACTGCAGAGACAAGGAGGGCTGGACGATGTTGACCCTGTTCAAGCATACGGTGGCCCGATCCAAGGGAGCCATCCTGGGCTGGGGGCTTTCGCTGGGCCTGCTCAGCCTGTGGCTCGTGTCGTTCTATGACACGCTCGCCGCGCAGCGGGAGATGCTGGAGAAAGCCTTTTCGGCCTGGCCGAAGGAAATCTGGGCGTTCTTCGGCGGTACGGCGGACTTCTTCTCGCCCGAGGCGTTCATCAACATGGAACTCTACTCCTACATGCCGCTGGTGCTGGGCATCTTTGCCGTGCTGGCGGGCAGCAGCCTGCTGGCAGGCGACGAGGAAAAGGGGTTCATGGACCTGCTGCTGGGACACCCCATCGGACGGACGGGGGTGTTCTTCGGGCGATTCTTCGGCTTCGTGGTCGTCCTGCTGGGCATCCTGACGCTCATGTGGCTCGGCACGATGATCGGGATGCAGTGGTCCACATACATGGACCTGGGCTGGGGCCAGATGTGGCTTCCCAATCTGGCGCTTCTGGCGCAATTGCTCCTGTTCGGCGGCCTGGCGCTGTTTCTGAGCATGGTGTTGCCATCCCAGCGGCTCGCTGCGTCGGTCGCGGGCGGGCTGGTGGCGGCGAGTTTCCTGATCAACGGCATGGCGGAACTGAGCACCGACGTGGCGAAGGTCGCCAAGTACCTCCCGATGAAGTACTACCAGGGCGGGCTTGCGGCCAAGGGCATGAACTGGGAATGGTTCGCCTGGCTGATGGGCGCGGCGGCGGTGTTCGTGCTGCTCGCCTGGTGGCGCTTCGTCAAGCGGGACATCCGCGTTGGCGGCGAGGGCGGGTGGAAGGTGCCCGCGCTGCGCTTCTGGCGTCGTCGGCCCGCGCGCGCGGAGTAGAGAAGATTCACCCCGGAGAGCAAAGAGACCGCAGGGACAACACGAACGGGTTTCCGCTGCGGTCTCTTTGGTGTTTGCGGTGAAGCAGGGGGAGATGAGCGAAGGGTCGGAACGAAACAGCAAGCCCGCAGCCTCGCTGGCGAAGGCTTTCATCGCCGTCGTCGTGTTCGCGCTCGTCCTGTTCCTGTCGGCAGGCACGCTGAGGTGGCCGATGGGCTGGGTATGGGTGGGCATCGCGGCGACGAGCACCCTTATCGTCGCGTTGCTGGCCGACCCTGCCCTGCTGAGGCAGCGGACGCAGGTGGAACAGGCGGGAGCCGAGCGGTGGGACATCCCGCTGGCGCTCATCGTGGGGCGAATCGGCCCCATCGCCATGCTCCTGGTGGCCGGGCTGGACAGGCGATTCGGGTGGTCATCCCCCACCCCGCCCGCGCTTCTCATCCTCGCCTTCGCCCTGCTCGCGGTCGGCTATGCCGTGTCTGACTGGGCCGTCATCGTCAACCGCTTCTTCGCGCCGGTGGTGCAAATCCAGAGGGAGCAGGGCCACATGGTAGTTACGGGCGGGCCGTACCGGTGGGTGCGGCACCCGGGCTACGCAGGCTCGGTTCTCGTGTACGTCGCGACGCCGCTGATCCTGGGGTCCCGATGGGCGATGATCCCCGCCGCGCTGACGATTCTCGTCGTCATCATCCGGACGGCGCTGGAAGACCGCACGCTGCGCGAGAAACTCCCCGGCTATGCCGAGTACGCTGCCAGGGTGCGGTGGCGGCTGCTGCCCGGGGTGTGGTAGGCTCTGGGGCCACGGCTCCGGCCGCGCCGAGGGGCGATGATTCTTGTTGAACGAGCAATGCATGCATCGCCCGTACAAGAGATGCCCGCTGACGGCCGAAGCGCCATCAGTTGGACGGCACGGCGAAGAACCAGTCAAAGTCCGCGTTCACGCCCAGGTCTGAGAAGTCTATGTTGCCGTTCCAGCCTCCCAACCCCACCCTTGGCGCCGTCATGGTCTCGGCAATCAGGGAGTTGAAGTACGTCCAGTTCTGGCCGTTGGCGCTGACGTAGGCGGTGTATTGCGTGTTGTGGCGCACCAGTCGCAGGTACATGATGGGGTACGGGGGCGCGGGCACGGCGGTCTCGCTGTAGTATGAGAAGTCGTGGCCGGGTTTTCGCTTGGCCAGCACCAGCATGCGCGTTCCGCTGTTGTACCGCACGGTGAATTTCACGTAGTGGTTGGACTCCTGGTAAATCACCAGCCCCGCTTCCTGGTAGTTGCGGACTGGGCTGAAGTCCAGGCTTGTGCGGATGTCAAAGTTGGGCGTCGGGAACTGCTGGAGCACGATGCTCCGCGCCGTGTCGTTGAAATTCAGTTCGCCGATGTCGGTCTTGATGCGCAGGTAGCCGGGGCGCTCGGTCAGGCTCCACTTGCTCATGGCGGGCCGCAGCCATTGCCACCGCGCGTTCAGCGGCGGCGCGGAGAAGTGGTCGTACTTGTCAAACGGCTGGATGCTGAGGGTGTACGGCACGGTGTTGCTGGAGCCGCCATGCCCATACACGTGGAACACGTAGTACCCCGACTGATTGACCACGTACCAGCCCTCTTCAGCCCCCGAACCTTCGTGGTCAATGGATGCGACCGACTCGCCGTCGGGGTTGAAGATTTCCAGCCCCAGGTCCAGGGTGGGATGGTAGAGGGTGAGCGTTACGAACTTGGTGTCGTCAATCCACACGCCGTAGTAGTCCTCATCGCTGGGCGTGCAGATGTAGGCATCGCTGAGGAAGATGGGCACGCCGAGGAAGGCCGCCGCCGTGTCGTAGGTGTCGTTGGGTTCGTAGGGGTCATTGCACGGGATGGGCGTGGGCGTGCGGGTTCGGGTCGGCGTGCGCGTGGGCGTGTTGGTGGGCGTCAACGTGGCGGTGGGCGTGTGCTCGGGCGTGGGCGTGTAGGGCAGCGCCGCGAAGTCCAGAATGCGCACCGGGTAGCCGTAGTAGTGCCGCCACTGCACCTGCGGCGGGTTGAACGTGTACCCGATCTTTTCAGGCCAGACGGTTACGGTCTCGTCGCCGGGGATGGGCTGGAACGCGGACTGGTAGTAGCCGTTGGCGTCGGTGGTGGCGACGGGCACGGCCCAGTAGGACGCGAAGCGGCGGTAGATGGTAACGCCGGCCAGCCCGGGGCCCGATTCGTCATTGAGCCGCACGTGCCCCTGCACGACGAGGCCCGGCCCCTGGGTGGGCGTGGGCGTCGCGGTGCGGGTTGCGCTGGGCGTGGCGGTGGGTGTCTGCGTGGGCGCGGCGGCTGTGCTGGTGGGCGTCCGCGACGGCGTGCGCGTGGCGGTCGCCGTTCCCACGGCTTTGTTCCCGACCGCCACGCACGGCAAGTGTACCCGCGCGGGCTGGGACGCCCCCGCAGGTGTGCCCGTGCCCAGGGCAACCACCGCGATGCCCAATGCCAACGCCAGTATGCCGACCAGGGTAATGCGTTTCACCACCAAACCCTCCGCACGCAAGGGATGCGCAGACCGCCGTCCGACGGTCTATGCCCATTGTAAGGGGGCGCGGGGGTCGAGGCAATGGGAAAAAAGGCCTGTTTTGCGGCGGGAACCCGGGTTCGGTTCCGTCTTCGGTTGATAGATTGCGCGCACGCTATCCGGTTCTGTCATTGCGAGCGAAGCGAAGCAATCTCGCGCCCTGGAGATTGCTTCGTCGCTGCGCTCCTCGCAATGACAGTTTGGCGGCATTGCATCGCGCGCTGCGCGCCCTCGCAATGATGGGTCATCCTCCCTTCCCCTGCGGTGAGGACGTGTTTCACCGCGGAGACGCGGAGTGCGCAGAGAGCGGCCGGAGATTTGGACCGCGAAGGGCGCGAACCTCCTTTCGCGCCTTTCGCGCTCTTTCGCGGTTTTCGTGTTCTAAACCCTCTGCCTGCCATGCGAAGCGAAGCGAAGCAATCTCGCGCCCTGGAGATTGCTTCGTCGCTGCGCTCCTCGCAATGACACGCTCCGGGGATTGCTTCGGGCGCTGCGCGCCCTCGCAATGACAGTAACCAACATGCTTCGGGACCGCGGCGGAAACCCGACCGCATTTGGCCGCTTTTGCGCGCGCGGGTATAATCTGGGTGCGTTCACCGCAGAGACGCGGAGGCCACAGAGGGGCGCTGCGCTTGTTGCACAGGAGACCGACGGGTCGCCCGCCCAAGAGACGCCCGCTGATTGCCGCCTGCTGACTGCTGATTGCTGACGGCTGATCGCTGATAGCCGTGTGCCGAAAGGAGACCAATGCCATGAACGAAATAGACCGGCGCGAGTTTCTCCGCCGCATGATGATTCTGGGGTTCAGCGCGAGCGCAGCGGCGACGCTGCTGGCGCGGTGCGGCGCAGCGCAATCGCCGACCGCCGCGCCCACGGCAGCGCCCACGGCCGCGCCGACCGCCCCACCGCCCGCCGCAGGCCCCGCGCCCGCGACACCCGCGACCGCGCAACCGCCTACGCCTGCGCCTTCCGCAGGCGACGCCTACCTGGCCGTGGCGCGCGGCGAAAGCCCCGCTGCCCTGGTGCAGACGGCCATCCGCGCCATCGGCGGCATGGAGCGGTTCGTGAAGCCCGGCGCCGACGTGCTCATCAAGCCCAACATCTGCGTGGCCTACCACGGGCCGGAGTACGCGGCCACCACCAACCCCGAGGTTGTGGGGGCGCTGGTGGCGCTGTGCCTGGGCGCGGGGGCCAGGCGCGTGCGCGTGATGGACAACCCCTTCGGCGGCACGCCCGAGGCGGCCTACGCCCGCAGCGGCATCGCCGACGCCGTGAAGGCCGCGGGCGGCCAGATGGAAGTCATGTCCGAGATGAAGTACGCGACCGTGCCCATCCCGCAGGGCAAGGATTTGAAGCAAATCCGCATCTACCGCGACGCGCTGGATGCCGACGTGTTCATCAACGTGCCCATTGCCAAGGACCACGGCCTGGCGCGCCTGACGCTGGGAATGAAGAACCTCCTCGGCGTCATCTGGGATCGCCCCGCCATGCACCGCAACATGGGCCAGCGCATCGCCGAACTGACCAGCCTGGTGCGGCCCACGCTGACGGTGGTGGATGCCGTGCGCATCCTGGTGGCGAACGGCCCGACGGGCGGCAACCTCGCCGACGTGAAGCAGACCAACACGGTCATCGCCAGCGCCGACATCGTGGCCGCCGACGCCTGGGCCACGTCGCTGTTCGGGCTGAAGCCAGCCGACGTGTCGTACATCCCCGCCGCGGCGAAGATGGGCCTGGGGACCATGGACCTGGCGGGGGTGCGGGTGGAAGAGATCAGCGTGTAGCAGCTTTGCCGACGGCCTTCGCGGAGAGATCTCATGACCCCACAATCCTGGCGGCGAATGCGGCAGGCGGTGCAGATTCTGGCCGTGCTGCTGTTCACGTACCTGCTCCTGGGCACGCGGCAGGGCCTGCCCACGTTCCTGCCGCACGACCTGTTCTTCCGCGTGGACCCGCTGGCGGGGGCCGCGGCTATGCTTGCCGGCAGGCGGTGGATTCCCGCGCTGGCGCTGGGGTTGGCGACCATCGCGCTGGCGGTGGTGGCGGGGCGGGCGTGGTGCGGGTGGCTGTGCCCCCTGGGCGCGGTGCTGGACTGGACGCGCCCGCGCAAGCCTGCTGCCCAGGATGACCCGCGCGGCAACTGGCGCACGGCGAAGCACGCCCTGCTGCTGGTCATCCTGTGGGCCGCGCTCCTGGGGAATCTGACCCTGCTGATTCTTGACCCGCTCACGATCCTGTTCCGCACGATGACCGCGTCGGTGTTGCCCGCCGTCAATGCCCTGCTGACCGCGGCGGAGTCGGCGCTGTACGCCATCGGGCCGCTGCAGCGACCGCTGGAGTGGGCAGACCGCATCCTGCGGGGCGTGGGGCTGGTAGGCGGCGAGCCGGCGTTCCAGCAGGGCATCGTCCTGGCGCTGCTGTTCGGCGCAATCGTGGCGCTGAATGCGGTGCGCCCCCGGTTCTGGTGCCGCTACCTGTGCCCGCTTGGGGCGCTGCTGGGGCTTGTGTCCAAGGTCGCGTTCCTGCGGCACCGGGTAGATGCGGACGCCTGCATCGCCTGCGGCAAGTGCGCTCGCGCTTGCCCCACCGGCACGATTGACCCCGCGCGTGGATACGCCGCCGACCCCGCCGAGTGTACTCTGTGCCTGGACTGCGCGGCGGTGTGCCCGACGAACGCCGTGGGCTTTCGCGGGCATCTGGCCCCCGCCGCGTGGCGCGAGTACGACCCGTCGCGGCGACAGGCGCTGTTGGCGCTGGGCGCGGCGGTGGCGGGGGTTGGCCTGCTGCGCGCCGCACCAGCCGCGCGACGCGAGAGTCCGTGGCTCATCCGCCCGCCCGGCGCGCGGGAGAATGGCCTGCTGGACAAATGCATCCGCTGCGGCGAGTGCATGAAGGTCTGCCCCACGTCGGGCCTGCAGCCAAGCCTGTTCGCGGCGGGGCTGGAGGGGCTGTGGACGCCGGTGCTGGTGCCGCGCCTGGGCTACTGCGACTACTCGTGCCATTCGTGCGGCCAGGCGTGCCCCACTGGGGCCATCCCGCCCCTCGCGCTGGACGACAAGCGGCGGGCGGTGCTCGGCGTGGCCTACATTGACGAGAACCGCTGCATCCCCTGGGCCGATGGCGTGGACTGCATCGTGTGCGAGGAGATGTGCCCCGTGCCTGAGAAGGCGATTCAACTGGACGTGCAAACGGTAACGCGGCCCGATGGCACGGTGGCCGAGGTGCGCCGTCCGCGCGTGATCCGCGAGCGGTGCATTGGGTGCGGCATCTGCGAGTACAAGTGCCCGCTCAACGGCGAGGCGGCCATCCGGGTGCACGCGCCGTAGGGCCAACGCCCCGCTGAGGCTGATGGTCATCGGCCTGCGGTCATCCTCCCCCGCTCTAACCTCTTTTTAACCTCCCTATGCTATACTGTGCATTGGCGCTTGAGAAAACCCTGTGACCATAGGGAGGTATCTATGAGCGACAAGACCCGTATCTATGTGATTGTTGGGATCATCGCGGTCGCGGGCCTTCTGCTTAGCATGATTCTGGGCGCCGTCGCGGGCGGCGTGGCTGGATACTTCGTCGGTCGGGAACAGGCGCGCACGGTGGCGCGCGACGAGTGGAACGCCTGGAGCCGGCAGATGCCCCAGCAGGGCGCTGCGCCGACGGCGACCCCGGCCCCGGAGCGGACGCCGTTCACCCCGCCGCGGGTGGAGATTCCGACCTTCGGCGCGCTGCTGACCAAGGTAACGCCAGACACCCCGGCCGACAGGGCCGGGCTCCGCGCCGGCGACATCATCGTGGCCGTGGATGATGAACGGGTAACTCTGGCCAGAGACCTCGCCGAGATCATCCGCAAGTACAAGCCCGGCGACGAGGTGCGCATCACCTACCGCCGCGAAGGCGAGGAGAAAACGGTGCGGGTAACGCTGGGCCAGCACCCGGATGACCCTAACCGGCCTTACCTAGGCATCACCTACACGTCGGCGTTCCAGCCCATGGCCACGCCGCGCTAGGACAGGCAGCCGATACGCGCACGACGGCGCGGGTCGGCCGCCGGTCTTGCGCTGGCGACCCGCTCCCCGTACGGGCGATGCAAGCGTCGCCCGTACAGGGCGATTCCCCCCCGCTTCCCGGCGTCTTCGCGGTGCGCATCGCCTGCGCCGATTTGACCCCACGGTGCCCTTTGCCTACAATGCCCCTAACCGTCTCCACAGTCCCACGCCCAACGGAGGGGAACCATGCTGTACGAGCACGGTACGCTGATTACGGTGGACGAAGCCCGGCGCATCATCCAGGATGGCGCCATCCTTGTGCGCGACGGGCGCATCGCCGCGGTGGGTAAATCCTACGACCTGGCCCAGGCGTTCCCCGACGAGCCCCGCGAAGACCTGCGCGGCGACGTGGTGATCCCCGGCCTGGTGGACACGCACGCGCACCTGGCCCAGGCCATGATCCGCGGGTGCGCCGACGACCTGGAACTCATAGAGTGGCTGGGCAAGCGCGTCTGGGTGCTCCAGGGCAACTACGACGAGGCCGATGGCCGCGCCAGCGCCGAACTCTGCATGGTGGAGATGCTCAAGTCGGGCACGACGGCATTCCTGGAGTGCATGATCGCCGGGCGCTATGGGCTGGACGGCATCGCCGAGGCCGTCATCCAGTCGGGCATGCGCGGCGTCCTGTCCAAGATCGTCATGGACACCGCCACGTATGCATCCAAGGACAACTGGATGTATCCGGGCATGCGCGAGGATCGGGATGTCAGTCTGCGCCAGGCGCTGGACGCCTTTGACCGGTGGGACGGCGCGGGCGACGGTCGGGTGAGAATCTGGTTCGGCCCGCGGACA
>JARYMK010000008.1 GCA_029907165.1 Anaerolineae bacterium | reverse complement strand
TGCGTGCCCAAGTCGGAGGGGTGGGGATCCACCTTATTTTGGCCGATCCGTGGTCCAAAGAATGGGGCCAACCTCACCATTGCTCTGGAGACACTGCTATTTCAGGGGCCAGTCGTTACGATTGACGACATCATGAGTCATCTGAGCCTGCCCCTAGATGCCCGAATCGTCTCGCACGTCTTGGAAACACAATTGGGTTTCATTGCCCTTCGCGGGGCGGCTGGCCCTGACGGCCTGTTCTACATCCGCCGCGAGCACCTTCAACGGTGGCTGTTAGGCATAAACTTCGGGTTAGCGGCAGCCCGCATTTTCCGTCTACGCCAGAAGCAGTTGGCGCGTCTCTTGGGAGCTCACTGTTCGTGCGAGTTCCGGAAATTGCCGGGAAAGGTGCTTGAATACGGTCAACAATTCGGCCTCTGCTGCCCCGCTTGGCGAAGAGGAGCGATAGTGTTTCCCATTGCGGGTGTTCTCCGCCACCTGTCTCCCTTGCGGCAGAGGCAGTTGCATCACGAACTGAAGGAGCAGCCCCTGGAGTCACTCTCGCAAGCTGATGACATACTGCAACATCTGGTCAGGGAGGTGCACTGCGATTTATCTGAGTTTCCTTCCCCGCTCGCCAACGTAGCGATTGCCCGAGAAGGCCTTGGCGGTGAGCGACCGGCTACTCTTCAGGAGATTGGCGGCCGCATGGGTGTCTCGCGAGAACGCGTGCGCCAGCTTGAAGATCGCTTTTGGATAAAAGCCCGGCACCCTATTCGTGCGGCTAGATACGATGGTTACCTCCTACGACTCATAATGGCCAACCGTGGGAATCCGGTCATCCCACTTGAGGATTTGACGCAAGAGGCCCATCTACGATTTGCTGCAAAATGCACAGGGGTGCCCTTCAACGTGCTCAATCCGCTCCCTCTGGCTCTCCTGGGAAGTCAACCGCCGAGCGATCTCGCTCAGTATGTGAAGGCCGCACCACTGGACGAACAAGCACTCGGCAGTGCCCTTGATAAGCAATTCCACCCTCCCCTGCCAAAGGAGGCTATTCTCGTTCTAGTGCGTGCGGTCATATCTTACCGTTGTAACCATATGAAACTCTCAGATCGTGTCCGGGCTGCATTGGAAAGCATTGGGGCACCAGCACATTATTCCGAGATATTCCGCGCCTACATGTCCCTATTCCCAGAAAAACCCTGCTCCGAACGCGCAATACATGCGACTCTCCTTCGTCAGCAGAAAGGCGTTGTGTGGGTGGGATCAAAAGGTGTGTATGCTCTAGAGGACTGGGGATACCAGCGCCCAGACGAAGGCCTCCTTGAAGAGACGGCTAATGTGGTCCGGGACATGTTTGAACGTACCGGCAGGCCAGTTCCCTGCACCGTTGTGGTCGCGGAAATCGCGAAACGCCGCAGATTTGTCCGAGAGTCAAGCGTAATGATGGCACTCAGCCTCAATCCTAACCTTGAGCCCTGCGGCTCCTCCTCTTACGTTCCACGAGCCCGGAACAACGAAATCCTGGAAATGGAGTCAGAAGAGCTGGATCGTATCCTGAGCGAGTTTGATGTGGACGAACTAGAATGAATCTCCATGCGTTGCGTCGCCTCTCCCTTTCGGTGGAGTACTTGCCCGTTCAGGGTAGGGGTCATTATCCACGATAGGGCAATCACGCCGGTTCGCCCCTGTAGGAATACCCTTTCGCGCCTTTCACGATCCGAATGCCCCTCACCTCAGCCCCAGCGGGGCTTCGCGCTCTCAGCGCGGGGGTTTACCCCCGCGTGCCACTCGCCCCCGCGCGGCCTGTACGGGCGACGGATGCGTCGCCCGTACAAGATTGCCGCTCACCCCAGCCTTCTCCATGCGGGCACGGGAGCGCGGCTTGCCCGTAGTGGCACAGCATGCCGTGCCACTCCCTCGGCTTCGGCGCGAGGTGAGGTCAACGAGACTAATCCCGCTTGAAGCGGCTGTAGTCGGGGCGCTCCAGGCCGGCCGCCCAGCCGTTCTCCATGTCCAGCAGCGCCTTCACCTTCATCGGCAGGCCGAACAGGTTGATGAACCCCTGGGCGTCGCTCTGGTCGTACACGTCGTCCTTGCCGAAGGTGGCGAAATCCTCGCGGTACAGGCTGAACGGCGACTTGCGCCCGACCACCGTACAGGAGCCTTTGTACAGTTTGACCCGCACGCTGCCGGTAACGCGCTCCTGCGTCTTGTCCACGAAGGCGTCCAGCGCCTCGCGCAACGGCGTGAACCACTGGCCATAGTAAACCAGTTCGGCGTAGCGATGCGCGACCAGTTCCTTGTAATGCAGCGTCTCGCGGTCCAGACAAATCTGCTCCAGCCCCTGGTGTGCCGTGTACAGGATTGTGCCGCCGGGCGTTTCGTACACACCCCGCGACTTCATCCCCACCAGGCGGTTCTCCACCAGGTCCACGCGGCCCACGCCGTGCGCGCCGCCGATGTCGTTCAGCCGCTCCAGAATCTGCACCGGCCCCAGTGCCTCGCCGTCCACCGCCACCGGGTACCCGCGCTCAAACTTCAGCGTGATGTACTGGGGCGTGTCGGGGGCCGCCTCGGGCGCGACCGTGAGCATAAACATGGACTCCTCGGGCTCGGCCCAGGGGTCTTCCAGCACGCCGCCCTCGTGGCTGATGTGCCACAGGCTGCGGTCGCGGCTATAGATGGACTTCTCGGTAACGGCCACGGGCACGTTATGAGCGCGGGCGTAGGCCAGGGCATCCTCGCGCGACCGAATCTCCCACTCGCGCCACGGGGCGATGACCTTCAGGTGCGGGTTCAGCGCCTTGACCGATAGTTCAAACCGCACCTGGTCGTTGCCCTTGCCGGTGCAGCCGTGAGCCACGGCGTCGGCCCCCTCCTGCTTGGCCACCTTCACCAGGTGCTTGGCGGTAACGGGCCGGGCGAATGACGTTCCGAGCAGGTACAGCCGCTCATAGATGGCGCCCGCACGCATGGTGCGGAAGGCATACTCCATCAGGAACTCCTCGCGCAGGTCCACGATGTACGCCTTGCTGGCCCCGCTCGCCAGCGCCTTCTGCTCCAGGCCGGCCAGTTCGTCGGCCCCCTGCCCCAGGTCGGCGGTGAAGGTGATCACCTCGCAGCCGTAGTTCTCCTTGAGCCAGGGCGCGATGCAGGACGTGTCCAGCCCGCCCGAGTACGCCAGAACCACTTTGTTGACCTTGCCTTTCTTCATCTTTTCCCCCTCCTGTCGCGGTTATTCGGGTGTCTTCTGGGTACGCAAAGGCGCGACGGGCATCCCCATCGCGCCAAATAGAAAGGCCAGCCCCCTGTCTGGAGGCTGGCCGTATATCCCTATTGCAAGGCGAACGGAACTATCCAGACGCGGGGTCTGACCTCTCGTCCGTTCGTCGTCGGATTTCGGATGCTGGCATTGTGCCGATGTTCATGCGAGCGCATCCGTCAGAATAGGTTGCCTAAATCTACACCGGAAGGCGGAGATTGTCAATTTTCCGCCCGTGCCGCACGGAGTGCGCCCGACCGTCGGCCTGCTCTTCGCAATATTCCTGTGTGGTCTCCGCGGTCTCGGCGAACCTGTACACCGCGTCCTTGACGCTCGCGCCGAGTTCTGCTTTCATGGAGGCGCGCCGACCGACATCCGGCGCAAGGAGGCGACCATGCCCAAGATGGATTACAAGAAGGACCTGAAGCACCTCTACCTGCCCTCGGCCAGGGATTTCACCATCGTGGACGTGCCACCGATGAACTTCCTGATGGCCGACGGGAGCGGCGACCCGAACACGAGCGCGGACTTCCAGGAGGTTGTGAACGCACTCTATGGTCTCGCCTACAGGCTAAAGTTCGCGCTGAAGGCCCAGGGGGTAGAGTACACCGTCCCACCGTTGGAGGGGCTGTGGTGGTCGCCCGCGGGGAGCGACATCACATCCACCGACAAGTCGGCCTGGCACTGGACGCTGATGATCATGCAGCCGCCGCCTGTTACGGCCGAGGGGGTGGACAAGGCCCGCGCCGAACTCGCGCGCAAGCGCAACCCGCCAGCCCTGCCCCGCGTGCGGTTTGAGGCGTACCACGAGGGCCTATCGGTACAGATTCTGTACATCGGAGCCTATGCGGACGAGGGGCCGACCATCGCCCGCATGCACGAGTTCATCCGCGCCAACGGGTACGTCGGCCACGGCAAACACCATGAGATTTACCTGGGCGACCCAGGGCGCACCGCACCAGACAAGTTGAAGACGGTCATCCGCCAGCCGATTCGCAAGCCGTAGCGCGCCGTTTGGCCCCGCCGCTTTTGACGCTCCTGCCCTGCTGTGGTATACTGCAGGTGTGGGCCGTTAGCTCAGCATGGCAGAGCACCTGCCTTTTAAGCAGGGTGTCGCGCGTTCGAGTCGCGCACGGCTCACCTTTTTGTTCCCCAAAATCTTCATCAGACCTTCAGCCCCACTTCATAATCCCTTCACACTCCTGTGGTATCCTGTCGGCGGAACGGTGAGAGAAACAGGCACCTTCCCCAATCGGACAGAACACTCAAACAGGAGGATTCCAACATGAAACGGACAGTAGTGATCGGTGTAGCGGTTGTGCTGGCGCTCGCGCTGGCGATGGTCATCGCGACGGCGGCCTTCGCCCAGGGGCCCGCGGGGACCCGCGACGGCGTCCGCGACTTCTCGGGCAACGGCAATGGCCATGCCTACGGGTTTGTGGATGCCAACGGCGACGGCGTTTGCGACAACGCCGGCCAGGGCAATGGCCACGCGTGGGGCTTCGTGGATGAGAACGGCGACGGCGTGAACGACCGCTTCGTGGACGCCGACGGCGATGGGGTTTGCGACAACGCGGGCCAGGGTGGCATGGGCTACGGGCGCGCGGCTCGCAGCGGCTCCAATGGCCAGGGCGCGGGCATGGCCCGGCGCGGCCACGGGATGCGCGGCGCGAAATTCGTGGACGCCAACGGCGACGGCATCTGCGACCTGTTGCAGCAGTAAAATCCCTCACAACTGAATACCGCCCAGGCGGCGAGAGAGCGGCTCTCGCCGCCTTTTCTTTTGCATGTGAGACCCTGCTGGTGTAGAATACGGTAGAGTCTTGCGCACGCCGCACCTCTCAATGCCTCGCTTGCGTTTTCAGCAAGGGCACGCGCATCGCGCTCATCATCACGCACCGCACCTGTGCACACGAGGATTCACGACGTGGAACCGGCCAACACGACCTACGCGAATCGCACCAATCTGCTCGCCTCACTGCTGCTTGCAGCGGCAGCCGTATGCATCACACTTCTGGCGCTTCAGCGGCCCTTCGCGTCGCCCGGCTCGCCCCACCCGCCCACCCCAACCCCAACGCCGACCGCCACGCCTACGCCCACCCCAACGCCCACACCGACCATGACGCCGACGCCCACGGCCACGGCCACCCCGACGCGCACCCCAACGCCCACAGCCACGCCCACGCCCACCCCAACGCCAACGCAGGTGCCGCCGGGCGTGCGCGTCTCCATGCTGGACACCCATACCATCGTCGCCTTCTACGGCCGCGCCTTCTCGCCCCACGAGCGTATGGACAAGGTCGCCATCCTGGGCAGGCTGGGCTACTACGACAACTTTGACCACTTCTACACCGAGGTCATCTCCTACTGCGCCGAGGTGGACGCCGCCAACGGCGACCTGGGCGTGATTCCTGCCATGGACATCATCTTCCAACTGGCGTCGGGTACCAAGGAAAATGGCGGGGGCACCTATCTCATCAGCGTGCAGGAATACCTGGACGCCGTCGGAGGGGGCTTGTTTGAGGAAGATTATGTAAAGCCCGCCGCCGAGAAGGGCGTGCTCGTGTTCTTGGACAACCAGTTGGGCCTATCGTCGGTGTTGAGCCAGGCCGAGGCCATGCTCCCCTACCTGGAGAAGTACGACAACGTCCACTTCTTCTTTGACCCCGAATTCCACGTCTATCCGGAGCAGTACGAGTCGGGCGAGGTAACCATCCCTGGTAGGCCGCTGCCTGGACGCATTGACGCTGCCGATGTCAACGCTGCACTCCAACGCATCCACCAGTTCATGCAGGAGAAAGGCATCCGCCGCGAGGTTATCGTGGGCCTGCACCAGTTTGAGGATCTCAACGTGCCCTCCGACACACGCACCATGATCGTGGACAAGGCCGACATCGTGATTCCCCCCGGCATCACGCTCGTCTTTGACGCCGACGGCTTCAGCCCATCCGATAACAGCCAGGAGATCAAACTAGCCAAGTACCGCGGGATATCCGACCCCCGGGCGTACCCGTTCTTCGGCAAGGGAGGCGGCGCTTACCCTGCCATCAAGATCTTCCCGCCGAACGACTACGTCAGCGTAACGCGCTATGACTACAACCCGCTGACGCCTCGCCAACTGTTCGGGCTGGAGCCCATCTCCAACGGGCGCTACTTCAGCCCGCCCCCGGCGCTGATTATTCTCAACTGACCCTGGGCAAAGGACACAGGATTAGACTCACCGCAGAGCACGCGGAGACCGCCAAAGGCGGGCTATGGGAAGCCGCGCTACGAGACTTGCTAGGTTCACCGCAGGGGCGCAGAGACCGCTGAGAAATCGTAGGAATCTCTGCGTTCTCTGTGTTCTCGGCGGTGCGAATTCCTCGTGCTCCTCAGAATGACATGCGGGCAAGAGCAGTTTGGCCCAGTGCTCATGCGCGGCAAAGCAAAAGCGGCGGGTTCTCCCGCCGCTTTTCGTAGGCATGGCGCTGGCAGAGGATTATTCCTCGGCCGCTTCCTCTTCCTTCTTGCCCTTCTTGATGACTTCCACCTCGCCAGGCTCCACCGGCGCGGCCTCGGCTTCCACCGCTTCCTCGGCCACCGGGCTGACGGTCGCCACCAGGTCCTCCGGATCGTCCAGCACCTGAATACCCGCAGGCAGCACCAGGTCCTTCACGTAGATGGCGTCGTCAAACGTCTGGAGCGTGCTCACGTCCACCGCGATGTGGGGCACCAGGTCCTTGGGCAGGCACTCCACTTCCACCTCCTCCTTCTGCTGAAGGAGAACGCCTTGGAACTTCTGGAGCGCGGGCGGCTCGTCTTCCAGCACCAGGGGGATGTGGACGCGGATGGTTTCCGTCATCACGACGGCGTAGAAGTCCACATGAGTTATGGCCTGGGTCAGGAAGTTTCGCTGCTGGTCGCGCACCAGCACGGTGAGCGGCTCGCCCCGGCCCGCGATGCGCAGGGAGATCAGGGTGGATTCGCCCGCCTTGCTCAGGGCCGCTTCCAGTGGGCGGCGCGGAATCTGAACGGGAATCGGCGCGGTGGCCTTGCCGTACACGACCGCCGGCACCAGCCCCTGGCGGCGCAGTTGATTCACCTGCTTCCCCTTGATGGTTCGGGGTTCTGCGTCCAATATGAGTTGATCCATATATGCCAACACTCCTTCCCAAATTGCAGAAGCGCATTATATGCGCAAAGGCGCGAGGCGTCAAAAATCGTTCGCGACCGCCTCACACGCACTCTACCACAGAGATTCTTTGTGGCGCGTCATTGCGAGGGCGCACAGAGCCCGAAGCAATCCCTGGAGCGCGAGATTGCTTCACTTCGCTCGCAATGACAACAGATAGTTTTCTCTGTGGCCAACCACTAGAACCCGTCGGGCAACGCAGCCACGGGCGCAAACACGACACCCACCAGTCCGGGGCCCGTGTGCGCGCCAAGCACCGGCGCGATAGGGCCTGTCGGCAGCCACTCGCAGGCGAACAGCGATTCCAGCCGCTCCCGCAAGAGGGCCGCGCCCTCCGGGTTCGCGCCGTGCAGCACCTGCACGCGCAGCGCCGTGCCGGGGGCGTGTTGCTCGGCCACCAGGTCCGCAAGCCGCGAGATCGCGCCGCGGAGCGTGCGGGCAGAGCCACGCTGGGTGTATATCCCCTGCTCCTTCTCCACGCCGATCAGCGGCTTGATGTTGAGCACCGAACCCAGCAGGCCCTTCAGGTGGCTGATGCGCCCGCCGTGGATCAGGTAGCGCAGCGTCGCCAGCGTGTACAGCGTATCCGTGGCCGCGCGCACGCGTTCCACCATCGCCAGAATTCGCTCCTTGGCCCACCCGGCCTTCACGGCCTTCGCAGCCGCCTCCACCTGCCACCCCAGCGCGCCCGAAAGCGTCTTGCTGTCCACGACGGTAACGTTGGCCTCGGGCACCATCTGCGCGCCCAGCCGCGCGGCGTTCACCGTCCCGCTCAGTCCCGACGAGATGTGAACGGACAGGATGTCGGGGTCCGACTTCGCCAGCCTTTGGTACAACTCGGCGAAGACCCCAGGCGAAGGCTGCGAGGTGGTTGGAAAGCCGCCGTCGGCCTCCAGCAACGTGTAGAACTCGTCAGGCTGGATGTCCTCGCCCGAACGATACGATTTACCGCCCAGCGTGAAGGTCAGCGGTACGAAGTGGATGTCCAAACCCTTCATTTGCTCGGGCGAGAGGTCCATCCCGCGGTCGGTTACAATTTGCACAGGAAAATCTCCTTGATCGGTTTTGCAGCAGGGGATTCGCACGGGGGCAATCAAAACCCATCCGGTTTGCTGCCGGATGGGCGTCAACTGCTGGTAAGGTCAAGTCTCTGCCGCTGTAATCCCATGATACACCCAAAGCGCCGAAACTCCAAATCCGACGAGAGCGAGGGAGTCGGGTTGTTGACGCCGCTCCGATTCATGCTATACTATGAGCATGGAAAACGTCCAGTCCCTGCTCGGAAGCGATAGGCAACCCGACACGCGCACCTACTGGGGCAAGATTTCCGCCGACGGCCTTGCGCGCGCCCTCGTGGCCCATTTCAACACGCCTACTTCGCGTGCCCAGATGACCGGCGACGGAACCCGCATCCTGGTGCAAATCACCAACCGCCAGGTGGAGCATTCAGACCCCACAACGGCCCTCACCGTGGGCATCGTGCAGGACTCAGACAGCATCACCGTTACGATGGGGCGGCAGAAGTGGATCGGCATCGCCGCCGACCTGGCCCGCACCGGCATCATGGCGCTCATCAACCCCTCGTACCTGCTGAACGAACTGGATAATGTGGCGCGGAACGTGGATTGGCTCAGCCTGCGCGACCAGGTGTGGGCGGTCATTGACCAGTACTGCCAGTCTGTGGGCGGAAGCCTGGGCATCCCCGAGGAACTCAAGCAGGTGGCGTGCCCATACTGCGGCGTGGGCAACCCCATCGGCCAGCCCAAGTGCTCGGCGTGTGGCGCGCCCCTGGGCGAGTACCAGCCCATCACCTGCCCCAAGTGCGGCTACCTAGTCCCCTGGAGCAAGCGATTCTGCACGCGCTGCGGGGCATCCCTCACGGGCGACAAACCCGCCCGACCCAGGCCGAAACGCTCGTCGCTCATCTAACAGGAACCGATTCCGCGGCGTCCGACTCTGGCCGCGCAGTGCCTTGCACAAGACCGACTTCGCGTTGCGCGGCTGACGTCCCGGGAAACTCCACGGCAAGGTGCTCACATCTCCGCGCACGCCTCGGCGGCAAGCCAGAACAGGTTCTCGCGCACCGTGGTCCGCTTGTGCCAGCCCCGCGGGTCCCACTCAAGGCCGCTGACGTCGTCGCCGCCATACAGGATTTGCGCGAAGGGCACGCCCCGAAACTGCGCCACGGCGAAGAAGGCCGCCGCTTCCATCTCCACCGTGAGGCATCCCTCGGCGCGGCGCAGGCGCACCTTGTCGGGCGTCTCGCGGTAGGGCGCGTCCGTCGTCCAAGTCTTGCCCGTGAGGTAGGGCACTCCGCGCCGTTGCAGCACCCGCTCAACGGCGGCGACGGCTTCGGGGCTGGCGGCAACCTCCCGTCCGGGCGGCAGGTAGTGGTACGACGTCCCCTCATCCCGCACGGCGGACGTGGGGACAACCAGGTGGCCCACGGCGATGTCACGCCGGAGCACGCCCGCCCCGCCGCACGCGATGAACTTGCGGCATCCGATGGCGATGACCTCCTCAAGCAAGGCCGCCGCCAGCGGCGCGCCGACGCCGGGCTGGAACGCGGCAACGCGCACGCCATTTACCTCCACAGCGTACACGGGAATCTCGCCGATCTCGCTCCGCATGCAGGCGACGCGGCGCGCTTGCCCGCCCTGTTCCAGGCCGAGGAGCACCTCGCGGAAGAAGCACACGACGCACCGCTCGGGCACATCGGCAGGCTTCACCACCTGGCTCGGATGGATGACCGCCTCGCGCGCGGGGTCAAACTCCAGTATGGGGTACCGCTTCCGACGCATCTTCGCCTCCTGGAAGAAGCCTTTCGCCTTTGGCCTTTTGCCGCTGGCAGTGACGTGCCAGCACTTCACCACAAGGGGTTTTGATGGCGTGTCATCGCGAAGGCGCGGAGTGCCGAAGAATCTCGTCAACCGAGATCTCCGCTTCGCGCGCAGTGACAACGGGTGATCTTCCCTGTGGTCAAGTAGTGGTATAGCCTATCTCCACCAGAAGTGCAAGCCGAATTCCATCCGAGTGTGGCGACTTGCCGCAGATGGCGCTGATTCTCGCCTGAGGGGAAGCAGGTCATGCCGCGGCGCGAAGAACCCGATGGCTAGCCACCCGGGCATAACTGTCAAACAGCCCGTCCAGCACCAATTCCCAATTCAGGGTCTCCGCATACGCGCGTCCCGAAGCGCCTAGCGAGCGGGCGTACTCCAAGTCTCGCACCAAATGCCGCACCGCATCCACAAGACCATCCTGGTCCCCTGGCTCAAAAAGTAGCCCCCTCTCTCCGTGCGTGATGAGATCCGAGGGTTCTCCGGCCCGCGGCGCGACCACAGGAAGCCCGGATGCCATGGCTTCCAACACCACGTTGCCGAACGTCTCATTGGCCGCGGGAAACACGAAGATGTCTCCCGATGCGTAGGCTTGGGCGAGATTGTCGCCGCCCAGGTGGCCGGTGAACACCGTGTTCGTGTCCTTGAACAGCCGCTCCAGAATCGGGCGTGATGGGCCGTCGCCGACGATCGCCAATCGCGCCTCCGGCACGGCCTTCAGGACTGGCAGTAGCCACTCCACGCGCTTCTCCGGAGAGAGTCTCCCAACGTAGATGAGAAGCGGAGCCTCTGGGTGCCCGCCGCTGAGGAGAATGCGCCGTTCGGCAGATCTGTGCGCCGGATTGAAGCGGTGAGTATCCACACCCCGCCCCCAAACCTGCACACGCTCAAACCCCTGCGACAGCAGTTCCCGCTGGGTAGCGCACGACGGACAGAGATTGAGGTCAGCCTGATTGTGCAGCCATCGGAAGTAGGCCCACAGCGGCTCCCTCAACAGGCCCAGTCCCCAGCGCTCCGCGAAGCCAGGCAAATCGGTCTGATAGGAGGCCACCACCGGCACGCCCAGAGACCGCGCGGCTCGGAGACCAGCCAGTCCAAGCGAGACGGGGTTGATGATGTGGACTACGTCGGGGTCAAACTCTAGGAGTTCCTTCTCAACATCCACCAAAGGTGGGACCAGTTTCAACTCTGGGTAGATGGGGATTGCGACGCTCGGAAGGCCGATGACGCGGGTCCCCGCGAATGACCCAGGTCCACCGTCGGGCGCGAAGACCAGGCCCGTGTGCCCTCGTCGCCGCAGGTGCTCCAGCACCCTGCAAAGCGTATTTACCACTCCGTCAACTTTCGGAAGGAACACCTCCGTGAACAGCGCAACCCGCATTCCCTGTCCTTCCTTGATTGTCAATCGCCTGGGAATCCTGCCCCTCCCCTTCCCCCTCGCGGGGTGGGGGAAGGAGGGGGAAGGGGAGACGGGCGGGAGAGTGCGTTGCCGTGGACGCACTCATCAGGCGGGGATCCGCGTATCATCGTAGGGCAACGGGGCACGGATCGGGTGTACAGAGAGCGAAAGCACGTTCCTTGCCTCCTCCGCCTCCGCATGTGCCCACTCCGAATCTGCTACAGGCGCATCAATCTCATCCGCAGCCGAATAGAACCAGTTCACATACTTCTCCAGTGCCGCGGTTACCACAGCGTCTGCCTTTGGCTTGAGCGATTGGAGAAACTCCACGTTGTACGTAGCGATACACCGTACGCCGATCAGTTTGCTCGCCAAGAGGCCCATAAGCCCCACCGGGCCAGGGGTCGCCAGATGAACCTCATCCGGCTCCATGCTGACAATCTGTTCCAAGCCTCCCAAAAAAGACGGGATCGGGAGTGCCTTGCCCGTAGGCAATTCAACTCGGGCAATGGCGGGCAACCGCAACACGCGCGGAAGCGGTTCGCCGTCGGCTTTGCCTGCCTCTGCGGAGACCACTACCCACACGTCGTCATCCGGGCAACCCCAAAACCGACTCCGGTAGTCGGATAACTCGCCCATGTCCTCTGCATCTAGAAAGCAGAGCACGCGCCTGAGTCTCCGAGCCTGAGTTAGATTGAAGCGGGCCTCCATCTGCTCCAGCAGTTCGCGCCCCTTGTGAATGTGCACCAACGTGCCCAAGAAGGGGCCAGCCGCCAGCGCCGCCGGCACTAGGGCCTTCAAGTCTTTCAGCAGGCCGTTTTTGCGCCGACCGATCTTCTCGCGGCGCTGCTGGCCTCCGTTCAGAGATCGGGCCATTTGGATGAGGGTCTCATCGCAGAACGAGGCGACGCACTGATAGGCAGCCTCAAGCCTAGCGTCGCGCGATCCCGCCACTTTCCCCAGATCATTGGCCAGATTGAGCAGGGGCTTGCGGCTGCTATCCACAAGGCGACCGTTGGTTGCCTTTGCCAGGCCGATGGCCAGACGAGCGTCCAGCGGCAGCGGTTTGTTCTCAAAGACGGCGCTGGCAACTCTGCCCCGCAGCGACCAGCGGGCCTTCCGACTCTCGGCCTGGGAATAATCCAAGAAGACCTTCCCTACGCTGAAGGCGAGCGAACGGAAATCGCCGTAGCAACCGTCGGCGTACGAAGTTTTGCGTTTCAGAGCCGCGAGGAATTCGTCCACAGAGGACGCCTGGGCCACCGTGAAGGTGCGCCCGACGAACAGGCCCGCATGGTCATCGGACCCGCCCGTGAAGCCCTTGATCCAAGGCGTGTCGCTGAATGGCTCAATGCGATACTTTCGGTACAGCGCCTCCACCTCGTATGGCGTGAGGCTTCGGAGTACGCGCTCCCAAGTTGTGTTATCGGCCCGACCGCGGCCACCGTTGATCACCTCAAAGGTGTCAAACAGAAGGATGAGGCGTTCAAGGTGCGAGATGGACAGCCTGCCGTTGACCGCATAGGCAGCATGGGCCACGGAGTGGGCCAGCCCACGCTCCTTGAGAAACTGGCGCAGTGCGTAAATGTCCGCGCGAAGGCGCTGAACTTCCTGGAAATCCGCCTCGGTGAGGCCATAGATCAGCACATGGACTGCGCAGCCATCTTCGGGAAAGTGGGCTGTGGCCTCAACCCCCGTGAAGACGTCGTCAGGGTATCGCTCTTGGAGCAAGAGCGCCCCGTCAATGCGATTGTGATCGGTAAGGGTTACAAAGGTCATGCCGCGTTCCTTGGCCTGTCGGTAGATACTGGCCAAACCGGTGTAGGACTCCCGGATGTGCGCCGTTTGCATGAGCCAGTTAGAAGGCGGCTCCGAGTAGATAGAATGCACATGCAGGTCGGCTCTCGCCATAGACATAGGATTGGGCTCCTCCCACAAGGGTCGTGTAAGATGTACTCTCATTTATATCGCTCCGCCGGGACTTTCCAGTAGCCCCAGTCTGTGTGTCACCACGCCTCCGGCATCAGGCCCAGATAAAGAAGGCTGCAACGCACCAGGGTATGCGCCGTTTTGCGCATGACGCCGCGTCGGAGACGGCGATGATCCCGCTCATACACGACGAGGTCGCGGTCATAGCACACGCGAAAGCCCCGACGTGCAATGCGAAAGGCCAACTCTGAGTCCTCATTGCACGTAAGGCGCAGGTCAAAGCCCCCCACTGCCCAGAAGACCTCGCGACTGACGAGCAGGTTTGAACCTGACGCAGCCGGTATGCCCAGGAAATGGAGCAGCCGCTGGCCTCTGGCGAACCACGAGTAGTAGCCCGCGTACACGTCCAGGGACGCCTTGGGGCCGTAGACGGCGCCAACGCCCTCCCATCGGCGCAGGTGGGAAAAGTAACTGGGACCGAAGACCACGTCGGCATCAGTGAACAAAATCCACGGGGTCTCGGCCACACGTGCGCCCAGTTGCCGCGCGTGCGTTACGTTGACCTGCTGCCGCACCACGAGTGTGCGGGATGGCCTGCGCTCAGCCACGATCTCCGGTGTACAATCTCGGCTGGAATCTACGACCACAAGCCACGGCTGCGAGGGCAGCGAGCGGAGAAAGGTAGCAATATTGTGCGCCTCGTCCTTGGTTGGCAGTACGATTGTAACGTCGTCCAGGTTCATACGTGCCCTGTCTCTTATCGTTTTCCAGCCACAGTATAAACGCTGGACGTTAACTGCTTTTTAAGGGGGCTTTAAGGTTAGGTAATGGTTTGTGGAACTCTTGTACTTTACCACAGGAATTCTTGATGGCGTGTCATCGCGCGGGCGCGCAGTGCCCGAAGCAATCCTGGTTGACTGTCATTCTGAGGCGCTTCGCGCATCAGAATCTCGTCAACCGAGATCTCCGCTTCGCTCAGGATGACCTGTAGGCCTGGGGTTGCTTCGCTTCGCTCGCAATGACGACGGATAATCTGCTCCATGGTCAACGACTATGGGCCTTCCGCCTCGGTCAGCAATTCCAGCAGACCGAAGGGGTACAGCGGCGATAGTCCATCGCGGAAGTGCTGCAACAGCATCCATAGGGCTTTGAACCGCGCTCCGGTGTCCTCTATGGCTTCTACCGCCTCCGTAGCGTACATCGCCGCATCGGCGAAGTCCCCCTCGTACACCATGACAATCTCATGGGCCGGCTCGCCGTCGCAACCCGTGAAGACGTTCTCCAGCACCCCCAGGTAATGCAGGTTGATGATTTCGCAACCGATCTCCTCGCGCACCTCGCGGATGACGGCATCACGGCTGTACTCGCCGAATTCAATGCCGCCCCCCAGCGGGCGATAGAAGGTCTCGTCACCAAACGGGTCGTATCCCTCAAAGACGAAGATGTGGTCATCCTGACGGAACACGCAGATGGCGATGGGGCGGATCGCGTTCATCACTACAGCAGTCCCAGTTCGCGATGCTTCGCCGCGATGGTATCCGCCAGCACCGTCAGCGCCGCGAAGTCCGCTTCGCGCGGGTGGCCCTTACAGTACACAGGCGGCAGGATTTCGGCCTTCAGGTTGGGGATCATTCCCGCGATGGTCTCCACCGCCTTGGTGCCCCAGCCGTAGGAGCCAATGACCGTGGCGAACTTCGCCGTAGCCCGGATGGCATTCGCCAAGTACGCCGCGTACATGGCGGCGGGGTGCGGGCCAACCAGCACCGTGGGCGTGCCCACCACCAGCGTGGCGGCGTCCACCAGAGCCATGGCCAGTTTCCCGATGTCGGTAACCGGCAGGCTGAACTGCTCCACGCGGACGCCCCGCTCGGCCAACGCGCTGACCAGGAACGCCACCATCTTCTCGGTGCTGCCGTGCATAGAGACATAGGCCACGACGGCGACGTTCTTCGGTTCGCCCGACACCCATTCGTCGTAGGCGTCCACGATGAGCGCGGGCCGACCGTACACCGGGCCATGGCTCGGCGCGATGGCGGCGATGTCCAGCGCTCTCACCTTCTCCAGGTTCTTGGCAATGGCCGCGCGGAAGGGCATCATGATCTCGGCGAAGTAGCGCTTGGCTGCCTCCACGACGCGCCCCTCGTCGGTTACGTAGAGGTCGCTTGTAGCGATGTGCGAGCCGAAGAAGTCGCACGAGAACAGGATGCGCTCCTCGGGCACGTAGGTAACCATCGTTTCCGGCCAGTGCACCCAGGGCGCATGGATAAAGCGCAGCGTCCTGTCGCCCAGCGACAGCGTCTCGCCGTCGGCCACGGTGATGAACCTCTCCCCGGGAATCAGGAGCAAGTCCATGAGCATGTCCTTGCCCTTGGGCGTGGCAACGACCCGGGCATCGGGGTACTTCTCCAGCACGGCGGGGATGGAACCCGAGTGGTCCTGCTCGGCGTGGTGGGCGATGAGATAGTCCACCCTGGGCACGTCGGCCAACTGCGCCATGAGGACCTCGGTCATGGCCGGGTCTACGGTGTCCAGCAGGGCGGTCTTCTCGCTGCCCCGCACGAGGTAGGCGTTGTAACTCGTGCCATCGGGGAGCGGAATCAGAGAGTCAAACAGCCGCCTGTTCCAATCCACCGCCCCCAGCCAACTGATCCTGTCGCTGATGCGTCGCGCTTTCATCGCGCAACCTCCCTTCCTGCGATTCTACTTCTTCCCGAAGAACATCTGCGCCGCGACGATGAGCAGGTACACGCCGAATACCTTGCGCAGCACCGTATCGGGGATACCCACCGCCACACGCGCGCCAAGCAGCCCGCCGAGGAAGAACCCTAGCACGATGAACGCGGCGGCGCGCAGGTCTACAAACCCCTGCTTGTAGTACGTCCACGCCGCCAGGATGCCGATGGGCGGGACCATGAGGGCCAGCGTCGTCCCCTGGGCCTTGTGCTGGGTGAAGCCGAACAGGAACACCAGCGCGGGGATGATGATCGTTCCGCCACCAATTCCTACCACCCCGCTCAACACCCCGGCGATGAGGCCAAGCAACATGTACAGAAGGACCTGCATAGTCGGTACACTCCGCAAGACAGGTTTGCCCAACATTCTACCACCGCGCGGGAAAGACGCCAAAGGGGGCGCGAAGGATCACCGCCAGGGCGCGGAGTGCGCAGAGGGGGTGCTGTCACGCTGAGCCGCACCGCGGCGAAGCATCTCGCACTGCCGAGATCCTTCGCTTCGCCCAGGCTGACAGGAACCCCGCCCCCTTTCGCGGTTATCATAACCCCTCTGCGACCCCTGTGCCCCTGAGGATGGAGGTCATGTCTTCTCGCACACCACAGGATTCTCGGAGCAGTTGCGAGTTTGAAGGGGCACGGCATGCCGTGCCCCTTCTGTCGGCGAGACTCAGAATCCCGTGAACGTAGTTCGGCATCACAACCAAGGCGTCTATCCGCACGTGAGGGAAATGCTGGAGAATGCTGTCCCAGCATGAAGCGACAGCCTCCCCAAATGCGTTCAACACGGGGTCCTCATCCAAAATCTCCCCGGTGCCGCAGAGTGTAACGAAAATACGCCCTAGGGAAAGGCCGCGAAAAGCGCGAAATGCCGACCTTTTCGTGCCTTTCGCGTTTTTTCGTGCCTTTCGCGCTCCAAAACGCCCACCGAACGCACTCTCGGCTCATTCGCGGCGCATGTGCGTTGTATCGCTCATCCGCACAATGCGCGGGCGGCGACACTTGCCCCCCGCGACGTGCGGACGCGCGCATCGCCATCATTGCCATGCCCCGAGAACGCGCCCGAAATGCCCGATTGTCTCTCCGCGCTCTCTGTGTCTCTGCGGTGAGAATCAGCCCCTACCCGTGCGTTCGCCGCAGCAGGGTGCGGACGAACGACGGCTGCGGCGGGCCCAACTTCCCGCCCGGCCGCAGGGTGTACCGCTGCCCGCGCCACTGAATGGACCGCCCGACGCCGCCCGCTACCCACACCGCGGCGGTGAGGCCGTCGCGCAGGGGCAGAAGCCCCAGGTTGCGGCGCGTCGCCTCGTCCCCGGTGTACCCCGACACCTGCCACGCCACCCACCACCGGATCAGCAGCGAGGCGACGAGAATCCACGAGAACGGCGCAGCGAAGCCGTTCGCCAGGGCAAGGCCCAGCGCCAGCGGCACGGCCAGGGTTACCAGGAGTGCAGGGTACTCCAGCGGGCGGCTGACGCGATTGCACCGCGCCCAACGGACCTCGCGATGCCACTGGTCGCGGAATGTCGTCTTGCCCAGCACCGCGCGTGGGATGTAGTCCGAAAGGACGACGCGCCCCCCGTCCCGCGACAACTGGTGCCCCAACTGGAAGTCGTCGGCCAGGTAGTCGGCCAGGGCGCGGAACCCGCCGATGCGCTCTAGGTCGGCGGCGCGGAATGCGTCGGTTGCACCCGTGGCGAAGCGCATGTTGAGGTAGCGCCGCGCCACCATCACCATCGGCAGGAACGTCGCGCCCATGTAGAGCGCCTCAAGCCGCGCCGTGAGGGTTACGGCCTTGTCGCCCACGTAGGCGCAGGTTACCAGCGCGACCGCGGGGTCCTCCAGTGGGGCCACCACGCGCCGCAGGTAATCAGGCCCCACGCGCATATCGCTGTCAGCGACGACCAGAACGGGATGGCGCGCCTGCTCTGCCAGCGCGTGCAGGATGCTGACCTTGTTGTTGTATCCAATCGGCTCGGCCACGACGAGGCGCACCCGCTGCGGATACTCGCGCTGGAGCCGCGCGGCCAGGCCCACCGACGGATCGTCGGGGTCCAGCACGCCGATGAGCACCTCGTACTCCGGATAATCCTGGCGCACGAAACTCAACAGGCATTCGTAGGCATCGGGGTCCACGCCCTTGATGGGCTTCAGGATGGACACGGGCGGCGTGTACGGTTGGCAGCCCTCGTCGGGGCGCGAGGCGGCCTGCGCCTGGTGGAAGAAATCATACGTGCACAGCCAGGCTACCAGCCAGAAAGCCCAACTCATCACGATAAGGAGCAGGAGCGCGGATGTCATGGCGCACTTCCCCGCTTCACGACCAGGTCGCGGTACGAGATGAGCCGCGCGCCCACCTGCTGCACCCGCTCGCGCATGCGCGGGCTGAGGAGCGCGGCCAGGTCGCCAGGGTTGGGGCCGCCGGGTTCGCCCAAATCCCGCTCCGACGGGTGGCCGTAGATTTCGGCCACGTGCACGCTTGGCGGGATGCGCTCCAACAGATACAGCAAGTACGGCTCCGACAGATGCCCGGTCTGGTACAGCCCGTAGACCCTGTCCGCATGCGCCAGGGGCGACGCAGCCGCGTGAGCCTTGCCCCAGCGCCGCAACGCCGCGTAGTACAGATGCCACAGCGTCTTGAGCGGGCGGCGCGATGCGTCGTACCCCAGCGCCAGGCGCAGGTCGTCGTTGGGCAGGCGAAAACCTGGCGCGCCGAAGGTCTCGGCCAGGCGCAGGAAGATGGGCAACACGGCTGGGTGCATGTGCATGTGGTAGTGGCCGTCGGCATGGGCCAGGGGAAGCCCTGTAGCAGCGAACCGCTCAAACTGGGCCTCCATCTCGCGGGCCAACTCGGCGCGGGCCACGCTGCTGAACTGGTAGCGGATGCCCAGGCCGTAGGGGTCGGCGGGGAAACGCCCGGCCGCGTCGGTGATGTGGGGCAGAGCGGCGTGGCCGAGTACCGACGGCCCGTCCACCGTTACCACGTGCAGGCCGACGGCCAGCGTCGGCGTGCGTTTGGCCAGGTCCACCGCGTGCTCACAAGCCGCGCCGGCCACCATGAGGCTGGCCGAGGTCAGCACGCCGTCGCGATGGGCACGCAGGACGGCGCGGTTGATGGCCTCGTCCCGCCCGAAATCGTCGGCGGTGAAGATGAGGGCAAGCGGCACGGGCCGCATCTGCGCCGCAGGTCCGCTCATGGAACTCGCCCCCCTACACTGCCCCCCAACCCCGGACTTGTGCACTCATAATAGCACGCCCGGCCCGCCCTGACAATCCGGATGAGTAAGGAACGCAGGGCCGCCCGACCTGCGCCAAGCGGCCCTGCGCGGGGACTACTTGTTCACCTGTTGCCCGGCGAAATCACCTGCCCAGGGCAGTTTGTACAGTTCGCCCTGGTAGGCTTTGTACATGAGCCAGAGCCACAGGACGACTCCTGCCAACCAGAGGATCGGGGACAGAATCCACCCGACGACGGGGATCAGCCCCAGCAGGAATGCGGCGATCGTGATCGCGCCGAAGGCCACGATGGACTGCATGGCGTGGAAGCGCACGAACTTGTTCTCGGGCTCCAGGAACCAGAGCACCAGGCCCGTGATCCACCATCCGAGATAGGCCAGCGCGCCCTCAAGGTTTTCCGAAAGCCCCAATGCCGTTTTCTTGGTTTCCATAGCAGTTCACCTCCTGCTTGTTGGATGCCGCCCCGACGGAAAGGGTTCGGCATGGCGAGACCTAATTCCTATTGTAGCCATATATCGTACGGTGTAAAACCAAGGCCCAGAACTCCCCCGATTCACTGCGTGCCCTTGATCGGGCGGCATATTGACGATTGGACAAAGTCTGCCACCCATAGTAACATTGTCTGGGCGCTGGATGCGAGCCGCGAGATTTGGGGGCAGGGTCATGAACTATTGGCTCGAACAAAGCATAGAGTACGCGAATCAGCGGAGTTACCTGGACGACCTTTTTCCAGGTGTACCCAACTATCCCTGAAGGCCTGCGGCAAATTGACGGGGCTATCTGGGCCGAGGTTGAAGCAGCCTTTGCGCAGAGAGACAACCAGAGGCTTATCAGGAGTTTGCTCAGGTTGGACCTGTTCCCCATCAAGGACTCATACGTCGCATACCTGAGGCGCGATGAGTCTGCCATTGACCGCAACCCAGCGACCGTCGCGCGACTATGCGGGCGCTTGTACGAAATGGGCCTGGGGCAAATCTACCGACAATGTTCAGAGCCGAAAGAAACCAACAGGCAAATCGGCCCGCTCTTTCGGCGCTGGCTGCGCAAAGGGTGTCTCGGTGTGAAACCTGTGCCCTTGGCGCAGTTCGTGAACTCAAACGGGAACGCAGTGCTGGACGCGAGCGAAGCCGAACTGAAGGCGTTCGCCACAGAGCACCTGGGCTACACTCTGGACAAGGGTCTGGATCTGGTCGCTCGCTTCAATGGCAGGTACATCATTGGCGAAGCGAAGTTCCTGACCGACTTCGGGGGACATCAGAACGCGCAATTCAACGATGCGGTCGCGCTGCTCACCCACCGAGGCCTCAATGCGACCCCTGTGGCTATCCTGGACGGCGTACTGTACATCAAGGGCAGGAGCAAGATGTACCGCCAGATCACGACGACGCTGAGTGAGCATAGCATCGTGAGTGCGCTCGTGCTCAGAGAGTTCTTGTACTCGGTGTGAAGATGATTCTCGTGTATCCAGGAAAACGAACGGAACAGGAGATTCTGGCCCGCGCGGAGAAGGCCGTGCTCTGCCCCCGCTCGCCAAGCGCCAGCCCCAACAAGTTGATACTCGGCGAGAACCTTGCTGTGCTGCGCTGTTTGCTTGAGGACTACCACCTGGCCGGGCGGGTGGATTTGGTATATATAGACCCGCCCTTCTCCACGAATGTGGAGTACCGTATCGGGAGCGACCGGGCGAATACCGTGAGCATGGCCCACGATGACGAGGTCGCCTACAGCGATACCCTGGTCGGGGCCGAGTACCTGGAGTTCTTGCGCGAGCGGCTCATCTTCCTGCGGGAACTGATGTCCGACAGGGCATCCATCTACCTGCACATTGATTACAAGATCGGCCACTATGTGAAGATCATCATGGACGAGGTGTTCGGGCGAGAAAACTTCCGAAACGACATTGCCCGAATCAAGTGCAACCCCAAGAACTTCCGGCGACAGGCTTACGGCAACATCAAAGACTTGATCCTCTTCTATTCCAAGACGGATTCGCCAACCTGGAACGAGCCACGAATGCCCCTCCTGGCTGAGGATGTGGAGAGGCTTTTCAAGAAAGTGGACAAGAGCGGCCGAAGGTACACAACCGTTCCGCTTCATGCGCCTGGGGAGACTCAGAACGGCAAGACAGGGCAACCCTGGCGAGGGCTGATGCCGCCCAAAGGCCGGCACTGGCGAAGCCCACCGGAGGTTCTGGAAGAACTGGACAGGCAGGGCCTCATTGAATGGTCTGCCACCGGAGTTCCTCGGAAGAAGATTTTCGCCGATGAACAGGTGGGCAAGAAGGCGCAAGACGTATGGGAGTTCAAAGACCCGCAGTATCCTTGCTACCCTACGGAGAAGAACCTGGACTTGCTGAAGTTTATCATAGGAGCCTCTTCCAACCCTGGGGACTTGGTACTAGACTGCTTCTGTGGATCGGGCACCACGTTGGTGGCTGCCCAGCAGTTAGGCCGAAGGTGGATCGGCGTAGACCAGTCGGAGCACGCCATCGCAGTGGCTGAACGCAGGCTGCGAGCACTTCAGGGCGATCTATTTACGGGTGCCGTTGAGTTTGAGGTCCTGTTCCAGGAGAATGTGACCGTACCCACGAACCGGCTCCGCTCACGTTGACCGTTACCTTCACCTTCCTCCCGATACCGTACCCCATCGTTCTATCATACCGTTTTCCTATTGCACCCCCGCTCGGTGCGCTCTAGAATGAAGTAGGCGCATATGCCCTGCCTGGCACACAACTTGCGCCCTGGGGAAAAGGGAGGGTTGCCATGTTGGACACAATCCGAAAGGCGCTGGCGGTCGCCGTCTGCCTGGCCCTCGTCGCGGGCTGGTCTGCGCCCGCGCGCGCCGGCGACAGAATCTGGACGCGCGGCGGGCCGGAAGGCGGCGCGGTGGATGCGCTCGCGATCTCGCCCAACTTCGCCGTGGATGGGACGCTCCTCGCCGGCACCAACGGCGGCGGCGTGTTCAAGACCACCGACGGCGGCACGTCGTGGGCTGCGGTCAGCAACGGCCTCACCAACCTGACCGTGTACGTGCTGGGGATTTCGCCCGCGTTCCCCAGCGACAACCTCATCATGGCCGGGACCAACTACTCCGGCCTGTTCCGCTCCACCGACGGCGGCGCATCGTGGGCGCAGATGCCCAGCCCGCTCAACACGGGCGAGATTCGCGCCATCGCCTTCTCACCCGCCTTCGCCGCGGACCGCACGCTGTTCGTGAGCCGCGGCAACACCGACGCCCTGTACCGCTCCACCGACGGCGGGGCCACGTGGACGGACATCCGCGCGAACATCGGCTCGGTCAGCGTGGGCGCGGTAGCGGTCTCCCCGGCCTTCGCCACCGACAACACGCTCGTCGCCCTCACGTCGGCGGGCGTGTACAAGAGCACCAACCGCGGCAACACATGGATGGCCATCAGCACCGGCCTGTCGTCCACGGCGCTGTCGGACATGCGCACCGTGGCCTTCTCGCCCGCGTATGCCACGGACCAGACGCTGTTCCTGGGCACGGGCCGGGCGGGCATCTGGCGTTCCACCAACGGCGGCGCGTCGTGGACGGCCATCAACACCGGCCACACCCCGCAGCAAGACGTCGGCTCCATCGTCATCTCGCCCAACTTCGCCAGCGACCGCACGCTGTTCACCGGCTGCCCGTCGTGGCAAGGGTTCAAGTCCACCAACGGTGGCGACTCGTGGACCATGTACCAGTTCAACATAGACTACCTGGACGAGGGCAATCGCATCAACCCCGACGTGTGGGCCATGGCTATCTCCCCCGCCTTCGCCACCGACCGCACCGTGTTCGCCGGCACCTTCGGCACGGGCGTCCTGAAGTCCACCGACGGCGGGGCCACGTGGAGCATCGTCCGGCGCGGGATGATGGCCCAGCGGCTGACGGCGCTGGCCGTGTCGCCCAACTTCGCCGCCGACCGCACGGTGTACAGCGCCGCAGGTGGGCCGGGCATCTTTGCGTCCACCGACGGCGGCCTCACCTGGCACAACCGCAACGCGCAGACCTTCAGCCTGCTGGATACTTACGCACTGGCCATCTCGCCCAACTTCGCCGCCGACCGCACCTTGTTCGCGGGCAACCACATGGGCATGGGCAACGGTCGCAACGGCATCGCTCGCACCACCGACGGGGGACTCTCGTGGAGCAACCCAGAGACCGGCTTGGAAAACAAAAATGTCCGTGCCCTGGGCATTTCACCGAATTATGCCAGCGACCGCACCGTGTTCGCCGGCACTCTGTGCAAGGACTTCCCCACCTGCACCGACTCCTACGTAACCGGCGTGTTCAAGTCCACCGATGGGGGTAACACGTGGGCGCGGGCGCTGACCGGCCTGCCCAAGAAGGGCATCTACTCCCTGGCGGTCTCGCCCAACTACGCCGCCGACCAGACCCTGTTCGCGGGCATGTGGGAGGGCGGCGTGTACAAATCCACCAACGGCGGGGGGAGTTGGGCCAACGCTAGCAGCGGCTTGGGCAACCTGCGCGTGTGGGTGGTGGCGCTGTCGCCCGCCTTCGCGACGGACCAGACGCTGTTCGCGGGCACCGACGGCGGGCTGTATCGCTCCACCAACGGCGGGGGCTCATGGGTACAACTCACCAACACCATCGGCACGCGCCGCATCACGTCCATCGCCATCTCGTCCGAGTTCGCCAGCGACCGCACGCTGTACGTCGGCTCCAACAGCGGCGGCGTGTTCCGCTCCACCGACGGCGGGGCTACGTGGAGCGCCTTCACCAACGGCCTGGGCCACACCTACGTGCAGGCGCTGGGCATCTCGCCAGGGGCAAACCCGACCGTCTTCGCGGGCGCGGTGGGCGGCAGCGTGTGGCAGTATAGTTTCTCGTCGCCGTTCTCGGCGGAGTTGCGCGAGGGCTGGAACCTCATTTCCGTCCCGCGCGTGCTGAACGGGACCTCGCCGAACGTTGTCCTGGCGTCCATCGCGGGGAAGTACGACCTGGTGTATGCTTGGGACGCCAGCGACCCGGCCGACCCCTGGAAGTCGTACATGCCGGGCCTGGGCGGCGACCTCACGTACATCTCGCGCAACATGGGCCTGTGGGTGCACATGACGGAGGCGGGCACGCTCACGGTTGACGGCGAGACGCCGACGACGACCAGCATCCCGCTGTACACGGGGTGGAACCTCATCGGCTATCCGGCGGGGGCCGCGCGGTCCGTCTCCGACGCGCTGGCGTCCATCGCCGGCAAGTACACGCTCGTGTTTGAGTACGACGCCTCGGCCCCCGACGCCCCGTGGCGCAGTTACAGCCCACAGGTGCCGGACTTCGCCAACACCTTGAAGACCATGCGGCCTGGCTTCGGCTACTGGGTCAAGGCGACGCAGGACTGCACGCTGACCTTACCGTGGTAGTGCGCTAGTCCTTGCCGTTGCGGGCGGGCCGGGCGGGCGGCGCGTAGGGCGTCGGGATGTACTCCACCGACGGCCGCCGCTGCATGGCCTGCGGGTATAGGTTCATGAGTTCGTACACCTCGGCGGGCATGTCGGTGCTCACCGGCAGGCCCAGTTCCTGCGCCTCGCGCACCGAGATGGGGTAGTCGTGCGTCCACGTGCCCGATGTGAGCACCGTAGCCAGTTCCTCGGCCTTGTCGGCGGGCATGTTGTTCTCGCTGAGAATCTGCATCACGGTCCGCTTGACCTGCGCCAGGGCCTTGCGCGCCATGTCGGCCATGATGAGCGTCTGGTCGTCCACCTCGTTCACGTCCTTCTGCTCCACGGCCTTCACGATGGACGCGGCGGGCCACTGCCCCAGTTGGGGGTCCACCGGCCCCAGGACGGCGTTGGGGTCCATCACGATGTGGTCGGCAGCCAGCGCGATCATCGTCCCGCCCGACATGGCGTAGTGGGGCACGAACACGGTAACCGGCCCCTTGTGGCGGCACAGGGCGTAGGCGATTTGCTCGGCGGCCAGGACCAGCCCGCCCGGCGTGTGGATGATGAGGTCAATGGGCACTTGGGGGTCGGTCAGGTGGATGGCCCGCAGAATCTGCTCCGAGTCGTGCACGTCAATGTAGCGCGCCAGGGGCAGTCCCAGGAACGAGAACGTCTCCTGCCGGTGAATGAGGGCGATGACGCGGCTCTTGCGCTTGATCTCCAGTTTGCGCATGGTGCGGACCCGCGCCGCGTCCAGCATCCTCTGCTTGAGCAAGGGGGTGAGCGACGAGATGATGAGGAAAATCCAGAAGAAGTCAAACAGCGACATGGCGATAACCTCCTTGCGGTTTACCAGGGATAGATTTCGTCGGCATAGCAGCGGTTGTATCCGCGCCGCGCCAGCACGCGGGCCAGCACCAGCCCGGTAACGAACCCGCCCACGTGGGCCCACCAGGCCACGCCGCCGTACACGCCCACCGCGCCGGCGGCGGCCAGCGCGAACAGCCCGCTGAACAGTTGCGACACGAACCACAGGAACAGGTACAGCACCGCCGGTATCTGCACGAACCACGGGAACAGGAACACGGGCACCAGCGTGATGACCCGCGACTGGGGGAACAGCACCAGGTACGCGCCCAGCACCCCCGCGATGGCCCCGCTGGCCCCGACCATCGGGACGCCGGAATTGGGGGAGAGGAGCGCCTGCGTCAGCCCTGCCACCACGCCCGCGAACAGGTAGAACGCCAGGTAGCGGCGGCTCCCCATGCAGTCCTCCACGTTGTCGCCGAAGATGTAGAGCGCCCACATGTTGCTGATGAGGTGGAACCAGCCTCCGTGCAGGAACTGGGACGTGAGGAGCGTGAGCGCCTGGCCCAGGCCCAGGCTGCCCAGCAGGCGGGCGGGGACCACGCCCAGCGCGCGGATGAGCGACTCCTGCTGCGCCGGGCTGAGCCAGGTCATCACCAGGAACACGCCCACGTTGGCGGCGATGAGGCTCCAGTTGACGATGGAGAACCCCCGCGCCCGAATGGTGTCTTTCAGCGGTATCATGCGGCCTCCTACGTTCGCGTTGCCCCATCATAGCGCGCACCCGCCTGCAAGTCAAGCGGTTGAGGGCTGCAGCGACCGCAAAGGCGCAGCACGGCTGCGTCGCGCTTTGCGGTTTTCTGTCATGCCGGGCGGGTTGGGCAGCACGACGGGTGCATTTCAGTTTGGAGGCAAGCCTGCTGCAATGGGCATGTCGGAGCGGGGCCGTGAGCCGCTCCCCACCAACGAAATCCACTTTCGCCGCCCGACGCACAGCGAAGGGGCTGCTTGACCTCACCTAACCCCTCCCACACCCTCCCCTTATCCTCTCCGCGGGCGGAGAGGAAAGGGGAGGGCCGGGGAGGGGATAGGTGAGGTAGATTCTGCGCGACAACCTAACGACATTCGGTCGTTCTCGCCCCAAAATGGAAGTGCACCCCCAGCACGCCGACGCCCTTGACGCCCGGCGCGGGAGGTGCTATCCTAGCCTCAACGCGGAATGCGAACCCGCCGGTCGGGTTTTGCGTTACAGGAACAAGGAGGAGTGCCATGGAGCGCGAACGCGGCAGCGCGATGCCCTTTGTCGTGATGGCCCTGGTCCTGGTTGCCCTGGGGGTCGTGGCCCTCTCGCCGGGCACCCAGACGGAGGCCGCGCCCCCGGTCGCCGCGGGCATCACGGAGACGCCCACCGAAACCGGCGTCCCTGCCGACACCCCGACGCCAACCCTGACGCCCACCCCCTCGGACACGCCTTCGCCAACACCGACGGACACGCCCACCCCGACGCCATGGCCCCCGGCCTGCGCCGAGCCGCTGTGCGTGTGGAAGGTGGACACGCTGGTGGATGACCTGGCGCATGACGGGCAGGTTTCCCCCGGCGACACCGTGGAATACGTCGTCGCCATCCAGTCCAACCTGGCCGCCACCGCCGCCTTCACCTTCACCGATCAGATACCGGCCGGGACAACGCTCGTGGCGGGGAGCGTGAATGTCTCGCCGGCGGGCACCGTCTTGAGCGAGATTCCCATCATCGTCGCGGGTGACATCGCCCCGGGCGGCGTGATTACGGTGCGGTTCCGCGTCGTCGTGCAGGTCGGTCCAGACCACATTTGCAACATGGGCTTGGTGTCCGTGCGGTGTGCCTCCGGGCCGTGCGTGGCCGACGAGCCGACCGACGACCCCGACACGCCTGTGGACGACGACTGGACGTGCACCGACATCCGCGGCCCGGCCATGACCGCCACGCCCAGCCCGACCCTGTCGCCCACGCCCACGCAGACGCCGACGCGCACGCCCACGCCCACCCGTACCCCCGCGCCCACGGCCACGCGCATCCCCAACCGCGCGCCCGCAGTGCCTGGGTTTGACGTGTGGTGCGGGCGCAGCGACCCGGGCGAAAAGGTAGAACTCATCACGGTCGTGGAGGACCCCGACGGCTTCGCCGACCTGAAACTCGTGTACTTCATCATCAATACCGCGCCATCGTATGCCAACGGCGTGGGCATGGCCTACAATCGCCAGGTGAACAAGATGAGCCTGCGCAACGACGCCGGCACGGCCTGGATCGTGGGCAGCGCGCCCGGCACCGGCGGCGACCTGAACACCGGCCGCGCCACGCTCCACGTCGCCGAGTCGTCCGCCGCCGAGGTGGATGGCCGATTGGTGGTGCGCTGGGAGATCACGTTCAAGGCTCCCTTCGCGGGCCATGCGTACAACCTGTACGTGGCGGGCGTGGACTACAGCGGGCTGAACTCCGGCTGGCAGAACATCGGCGCGTGGGGCGTGGGGACGACCGGCCACCCGCCGTGCGTCGGCGCGGTGAACCCGCCATCGGGCACCAGCGCGGCAGGAGAGGTGGCGCACTTCACCACCCAGTTCGGCGACCCGGATGGCCTGGATAACTTGAGGATCGCATACCTGCTGGTGGGCCAAACCCCCAGCGTCAGCGGCAACGTGGTCTATCTGGCGTACAACCGCGACCTGAACAAGATCTTCCTGCGCAATGATGCGAACACGGCCTGGCTGGGCGGCTACGCGCCGGGCTCGCCGAACACCATAGAGAACGGCCGCGTCATCGTGGATGTGGCCGCGTGCACGGCAGTCGGCACGGCTGACACGCTGGTGTCCAACTGGGCGCTACGGTTCAAGCCCGCCTTCGCAGGCTGGCGATACATCTACGCCAGCGCGCTGGACGACGACGGGCACTATGCCGCGTGGCAGCGCAAGGGGTTCTGGGAAATCACGCTTCCGTAGGCACATCATCCCCCCATCCGCGCGATGGGGGACCACCATCTGGAGGGACAAAATGGTGCTCGGGTTCCTGAAAAGCGAAAAGGCCAACATCAGTGTCTCGGTGGACAAGCCCGGCCTGCCCTACTACGCAGGCGAGACCATCCACACCACAGTCGCGTTGGAGACCGAAACCGAGGTCAAAGTGCGTTCCGTCTCCGTGGCGCTGGTTGCCTGGGAGAAGTACCAGTACCGCGAGCGCGACAATGAAGGGGATGTCTCCAGCGTGTGGACGACGGCCGAAGACGCCCTGCTCACCGAAACCCTTGTGGACGAGGGGACGATTCCTGCCCGTTTTCGGCAGACCTACCGCGTGGACTTCCGCATCCCGCTGGACATTGCGCCGCCCTACACCGGCAAGATTACCCAGAACCGCTGGCTCATCAAGGCGGTGATGGACCGCCCCATGAAGAAGGACATCTCGGCAGAAGTGGAGATTCCCATTATCGTGCCGCCGCCGGAAGCGAGCCAGTCGGGCACGTTCGGCGTGTGCAGCCACCCGGATGACGTGGACATCAAATTCGTGTTGCCGCGTCTGGATTGGGTGGAAGGCGAGCAGGTGGAAGGGCTGGTGCGGATCGCCCCGCGCAAGGACCTCGGCGCCAGCGGTGTGCGGTTGGAACTGGTGCGCACCGAGTACGTGCCGCGCGGCCTCGGCAACACCCACTCGGTTACGGAAGCGAAGATGGACCTGGCCGGGAGCAAGGACTTTCGCCCGGAGATTGCGATGGACTTTCCCTTCAGCATTGCGATTCCGAAGCAGGGGTGCCCTTCGCGCCGGACCGGGCGCAGCGTGGTAACCTGGGTGCTAAGGGCATCCATCAACCGGCGACTGGCCAAGGATTTTACCTGCCAGCAGGAGATTTGGGTGCACAACGGCCGGGCGCCGATGTAGTGTCAGGGAGGATGGGGTATGCAAATCACGCGAAGTGCCGTGACACCCCATAGCGAGACATTTGCGCGGCAGATTGTGGGTGCTTATCTTGAGGGCGCTGGCTTCAAGTTGGCTAGCGAAACGCCGGTCTTAGTCTACCAGCGAGGGTCAGCCACGGGTTCCATGTTTGGCTTCTCGCCCAAGAAGTGGCAAGCCCAGGCTAGCGTTCAGGTCACAGAATCTCCAGAAGGCGGAACGAACGTGTTTGCCGTCCTGGATGTGAACACGACAGGCCAGTGGGTTACCAGGAGAGAGCGCGCGGTGCTGGAGCGAGAAATGGATGGTCTAGTTGCGGCGCTTGGCGGCACGGCTGTCGTGGGCGAAAGTGCCGTTAGCGAGGGCCAACGCCCTGCATTGCAGCAGACTGCAGCAAGCCAAGAACAGCAGAGGCTGGAGAGGCAGTGTAGGTCGGGCGCAAACTGGTTCTACTAAATCGCTGGCCTATCCGTGATCAACACGCTGGTCTGGCTGTTTGGAGGACGGGTTACCTTTTTGATCGGCCTAGGGTTTTACACAACTGGTTGACGGGATAGTCCAAGCCGTGGTCACAATTGTATCGCAGGATATCGCTCTTCTCGTTAGGATAGTCGGCCTAGTTGTGAATGTGGGCATCGCCGTTCTGTTCGTCGTCTTTGGTGCCCTGGCCAATCAGCGACGCAAATGGGCGTTTGTCGTGGGCATGATCCTATACGCATTGGATGGCCTGCTTTTCATCTGGGTGCAGGACTGGTGGAGTTTCGGCTTTCACTTGCTGGCGCTGTATGGCCTGTATACCGGGTTCAGCGCGCTGAAACAACTTGCGAAAACAGCGAGTTGACGTTTGGCTGCTAGGATGGGCAACCCTGCATGCTGGCGCGGCCAATGTGCTCCCTGCAGAACGCCAGCGCCGCACGCAGTTCCGCCAGGCAGGCAGCCTCGTCATCGGCGTGAAAGGCGTTCGGTTCGCTTTCCACGCTGACCGCGCCAGCATAGCCGTTCCGGGCCAGTGCCTGCAAGAACTCGCCCAGCGCCAGGTCGCCGTCCGTCGGGGCGCGGTGCTCCTTGCCCCCCGCGAAGTTGGACAGGTGCACGTGAACCACATGGTCCTGCAACTGCCCGTACACCGCGACCGGGTCCAATCCCCAGGTGCCCAGGTGCGTCGTGTCTAGCGTCAGATGGGGGAAGCGGCGCATCTCGTCGGGCGTGTTGAACCAGTACAGCCTCCACAGACGCCCCAGGTACCTGCGCGCGGGCATGTTCTCCACCGCGATGGTGATGCCGGTCTCCTCCTCCAGCGCGGCCAGACCGCCATCGCGCAGCAGGGCGTAGTACGGCTCGCGCCGAAGCCAGGGTAGGGGCGCCGTGAAACGGAATGACCTGGGGCCAGTCGCCCCGATCCACATGAGGTACAGGCGGTAGGGCAGGTGCGTAACGACGAGGCCCACGCCCAACTCGCCAGCAAGCGCCAGGGTGCGCTCCAGACGGCCCAACTGGTCAGCCGGCCAGCCCTCCACGTCGGGCAGGAACGGGCTGTGCACGACGGCGATGGGCAGGCCGTAGTCCGACGACAGGCGGCGCAGATAGCGCGCATCGCGGGTGTCCAGCCGGCCGTCCACCATGATCTCCACGCCGTCAAATCCGGCCTCGGCGGCCAGCGCGAAGATGCGGGACAGCCCCAGGGTGTTGAGGGTTCCAGTGGAGAGCAGGATCACGTTGCGCCTCCGATGTATGGGTTGGGAGGATTGTATGGGATTCGTGTCACAGCGGCAAATGGCGCCGGTACAAAAAGCCTACCATCGCCGCGCCTGCCCCACCGCCAGCACCACCGCGCCCAGGACAATGCACACGTCCGCTAGGTTGAAGGCGGGCAGCGGGCCAACGTGGACGAAGTCAATCGCCCCGCCCAGCAGGAGCCGATCCAGCAGGTTGCCCGCCGCGCCACCCGCGATAAGGCCCAGCCCCGCCGCGACAGGCACAGCCATGCGCGGCTGCCGCACGTACAACCACGCGATGCCCACGAGGGCCACCATCGCAACCCAAACGAAAACCGCCCCGGCCCCCTGAAACAGGCCAAAGGCGGCTCCGGTGTTCGTACCCACGCGCAAACTCAGCCACGCTGCGCCCGGAAACGGCATCCAGATGGCGCCTTCGGGCAGCGCCGCGCGCAGCACAACCTTGCTCCCCTGGTCGGCGGCGAACACCAGCGCCGAAACCAGGGGCAGTATCCATCTGCGTTTAGGCAAAGGTGCCAACCTGATCGTGCGGCCTACCGCGATTCTTGCCGCCGCTGGCAGCGCATGCACAGAGCCGCCTGCGGGTGCGCCTCCAGCCGCGCCCACTCAATTTTCTCCCCGCACCGCAGGCACAGGCCATACGTGCCCTGCTCAAAGCGGGCTAGCGCCGCCTCCACCTCTTCCAGATTACGCCATAGACTCTGCAGCAAGGAAACGTTCGCCGCCTGGTCAAAAACGTCCGTCGCGTCATCTGCCGCGTGATTGCCATATCCGGCGGGAGTCCGTTCCATGACCGGATGCTGCGCAATCGCCGCTTTGAGCCGCTGCTGCTCTTTCAACAGCATGGTGTGCAGTTGCTCGTAACTTCGGACTACCATTGTCGTCTCCCCTGATGCTCAGGGCAGGCATCCTGCCTCGCAGGCAGGCCCAGGGCCTCCCAGAGGTCGGTGCCTCCCGACTGGCACGCCTGCTGGCCCGCTTCAGCTGGCGGCCCCGACGTACCCAGCCCGCGCAGGCACAAGGCCCCGACGGACGCGATTGGAATGAGCCTCGCGCCTCCTAAGGCCGGGGACTAGGGTTGTTGCGTTGTTCTGCCTTGCATGGATTCCGCGCGACTTCCCTCCTCTGGATGACCGCCCTTCCCTCTGTTGGTTGTGGTGTACAGTCTTTCTACCCTTCTATTCTGAGCAACCCCAAGACCAGGGGTTCGCCGTCCAAAGAATGCTCCTGCAGGTGAGCGCCCTGCGGCGCGTCCCCCTCCGTCATCTCGTCGGCCAGCGTTTCCTGCCGGATGTAGTCGCCGAACTCGGCGAAGACCGCCTGCAACTCCGCGCCACAACGGTAGAAGACCCGAATGTGGTCCTCAATTCGGAAGCCCGCATCCTTGCGCTGGGTCTGGATGCGTCGGACGACTTCCCGCGCCAGGCCCTCGCGCACCAGCGCCTCGGTGAGGGCAGTGCTGACGGCTACGATGAGGCCGTTCTCCTCCGCCGCCGAGAAGCCCTCCGCACTGTGGACACGCACCTCTGCCTCTTCCGGCAGGAGTTCTATCTCCTGCCCGTCCACAGTCACGCGCACACTCTTGCCCGCCTGCAATTCGCGGGCCAAATTCGCCGCCGGGAGCGCCGCCACCGCCGCGCGGAGTTTCGGGAACAGGGCGCCGTGCTTCTTGCCGAGCACGTTGGGCAGCAGGCCGATCTCATACCGCACCAGGTCATCCGCCTGCGCCACCACTTCCAGCGCCTTAACGTTGAGTTCGTCGGTGATGACGGCCGCCATCCGTTCCACAACCGCCCGCCCGGCCTCGTCCCTGGGCTTGACGACGACCTTTGCCAGCGGCTGGCGCACCTTCAGGTTGGCGGCGTTGCGGGCCGCGTGGCCCAGGCTCACCACCTGCCGCACCAATTGTACATCCGACACCAGGGCATTGTCAATTGCGGCGCGGTCGGCCACGGGGAAGTCACACAGGTGCACGCTGAGCGGCGCGGTCGCGTCCACGCTGCGCACCAGGTTCTGGTACATCTCTTCGGCCAGGAACGGCGTGAACGGAGCCACCAATTTGGCCAGGGTTACCAGGCACTCGTACAGGGTGAGGTGCGCGGCGACCTTGTCCGTATCCTCGCCGCTCTTCCAGAATCGGCGGCGGCTTCGGCGGACGTACCAGTTGCTCAGCCCGTCCACGAACGTCTCAATGGCGCGAGTCGCGCCGGTTACATCGTACTTGTCCAGCGACGTGTCTACCCGTTCCACCAGCAGGTTCAACTCCGACAGCACCCAGCGGTCCAGTTCCGAACGCTTGGAAACGGGCATGTGATGCTCCATCGGGTTGAAGTTGTCAATGCGCGCGTAGGTTACGAAGAACGAATGGGTGTTCCACACCGTGAGCAGGAAGCGGCGCAGAGTCTCGCGCACCAGTTCGTTGCCGAAGCGGCGCGGATACCAGGGCGCGGCCACTGAGTAGGTGTACCAGCGCAGCGCGTCGGCCCCCTGCTCGTTGAGGATGGGCCACGGGTCCACCACGTTGCCCACGTGCTTGCTCATCTTGGCGCCCTTCTCGTCGGTGCCGAACTCGGTAACCAGGCAGTTCTTGTACGCCGGGCTGTTGAACAGCATGGTGGCCACGGCGTGGAGCGTGTAGAACCACCCGCGCGTCTGGTCAATGGCCTCGCAGATGAAGTCGGCCGGGAACTGCTCCTTGAAGATGTCCTGATTCTCAAACGGATAGTGCCACTGGGCCACGGGCATGGAGCCGGAGTCAAACCAGGCGTCGGCCACCTCCGGGATGCGGCGCATCTGCCCGCCGCACTTGGGGCATTTGAGCACGACGGCATCCACGAACGGGCGGTGCGGGTCCAGGCCCGACAGGTCGCGCCCGGCCTTCTCGATCAACTCCGCCAGGCTCCCGACGCAGTCGCGGTGGCCGCAGTCCTGGCACTCCCAGATGGGCAGCGGCGTTCCCCAGTACCGCTCGCGGCCCAGCGCCCAGTCCACGTTGGTCTCCAGCCAGTTGCCGAAGCGCCCGTGTTTGATGTGCTCCGGATACCAGTTGATCTGCTCGTTGGTCGCCAGCATCTGGTCGCGGACCTTGGTGGTCTCAATGTACCAGGTGGTCTTGGCGTAGTAGAGCAGCGGCTGGTGGCAGCGCCAGCAGAAGGGGTACGAGTGCTCGTACTTGCCCGCGCGGTACAGCAGGCCTCGCGCCTTAAGGTCGTCGGTGATGAGCGGGTCGGCGTCCTTGACGAACATCCCGCGCCAGGGCGTTACCTCGTTCACGAACCGCCCGCGCAAATCCACCGTCATCAGCACGGGGAGGTTGTACTCCTTGCCCACGTCCAGGTCGTCGGCGCCGAAGGCCGGCGCGATGTGGACGATGCCGGTGCCCTCCTCGGTGTTGACGAACTCCGCGCCCACCACGTAGGCGTAGTCTTTGTCCACCGGCAGGAAGGTGTAAAGGGGCCGATAGTGCTTGCCGATGAGTTCCTTCGCCTTCAACGAGCGCAGGACCTGATACTCGCCACGCAGGGCGTAGTCCAGCAGCGCCTTGGCGAGGATGAGTTTGTCGTCGCCCTGCTGCACCAGGACGTACTCCACGTGCGGGTGCACCGCCAGCGCCACGTTGCCCGGCAGCGTCCACGGCGTCGTCGTCCAGACGAGGAAGTAGGTGCCCGGCTCGTCCCGCAGCGGGAACTTGACGAACACCGACGGGTCCTGCACGTCGCGGTAGCCCTGGGACACCTCATGGCTGGACAGGGACGTGCCGCAGCGGGCGCAGTAGGGCACCACCTTGTACCCCTGGTAGATGAGGCCCTTGTCCCACAGTTGTTTCAGAATCCACCACAGCGATTCTATGTACTCGGTCTTGTACGTGATGTAGGCGTTCTCCAAATCCACCCAGAAGGCGATGCGCTCCGTCAGTTGCTCCCACTCTTTGACGTACTTCCACACGCTTTCGCGGCACTTCTGGTTGAACGCCTCCACGCCGTAGGCTTCAATCTCGGCCTTGCTGTTGATCTTGAGTTCCTTTTCCACTTCCAGTTCAACGGGCAGGCCCTGGGTGTCCCACCCGCCCTTGCGCAGGACGTAGTAGCCCTTCATGGTGCGGTAGCGGGGGAACAGGTCCTTCAGGACGCGGGGCAGGACGTGCCCGGCGTGCGGGCGACCGTTGGCCGTGGGCGGCCCCTCGTAGAACACCCAGCGGGGTGCGTCCTTGCGGAGTTCCAGCGTCTTGGCGAAGATGTTGTGCGCCCGCCAGAACTCCAGGATGCCCTCTTCCATTTTCGGAAAGTTGACCTGTGGCGTAACCTCACGAAACATGGGATTCCTCCAAAAAGGCCTTTCGCCATTGGCCCATAGCCTCTAGCGAACCGTCTCAGGTCTGGCGCCCGGCGAAAGGCTAACGGCTAAAGGCCAACGGCCACACATAAAGAAAACTCCCGCCCCATAGGGACGAGAGTCATCTCCCGCGGTACCACCCTGGTTGACAGGCAAGCCTGTCCGCTCTGTGGGTACGTGTTCATACCCCCGCCGCTGTAACGGGCGCGCCCCGGCCAAGTCTACTGGGAGTTGCCTCCGTTCGGTTGGCGGCTCCGGAAGGATTTTCGTCGGGGTTCGCGCATCCGGCTCGCACCAGGCCCGGACTCGCTGGGCGGCTCCGCCCGACTACTCGTTTCCATCACAGCCGTTGCTTCGCGTATTCGGTTAGGCAAATTTTAGCATAGGTTGCGGCATGTGTCAAAATTCGCGGGCAGTAACTGCCGGTCGTGTGTCCTTGCGAGGGAATCGCCCTCGTAAGGACAACTCCTCCGTCATTGCGAGTCGCCCCAGGCGGCGAAGCAATCTCCCATGCCGGGAGCGCCTCGGGCGCTGCGCGCCCTCGCAATGACGACTACCACCAAACTACGGACCCGATTGCGGACATCTGCGCGTGTTGCGCCATCGGCAAACCCCTGCTATACTGTTTGTGCGGTAGTGCACAAATGGGCACGCCCGCAGGGGGCACGCAATGACAGAACTCGGCTCTCACGACACTGTGCTGGCCTACTTTATCTCCGGCCTGGCGTTCTTCGCGCTGGGCCTGTCGGTCGCGCTGCAGATGGGCCGCGCCCACGACTATCCCTATCGCCGGCCACTGGTGCTCATCGCGGCGGCGGCATTCCTGCGCGCCCTCAAGAAGTGGCTGGACCTCGGCGCGCTGGATAGCCAGTTCAGCCGACCGCTTCGCGCTCGGCTGAACGGCGCGGCGGCTTCGCCGCTTGTCGGCCTTGCTCGCTGCGCTCGC
>JARYMK010000089.1 GCA_029907165.1 Anaerolineae bacterium | reverse complement strand
CTACCGCATGGCCGACGGGCAGCACGTCGCCACGGCTACCGAGACCTTCCAACTGGAGCCCGGGCGCGCCCGCGCCGTCCGCCCCTACCTCAACCCCGACCCGAACCTGGCCGACGGCATGTACTCCATGGTCATCCGCGGCACGCGCCCCCTGGCAGGGGTCGTCAACGAACTGGCGACCGGCCGCGAGATGGCCTACAACGCGCTGGAGCCCGGCACGCGCAAGGTGTTCCTGCCCAACATCACCAAGCACTACTATGGCTTCAACACGCCCTTCTATATCCAGAACAGCGGCGAGACGGACGCGCAGGTTACCATTGAGTTCTTTGACTTCAACACCGGCAACCGCATTGACAGCGCCCGGCGGGAAATCGTCCTCCCTCCCAATGTTAGTTACGAATACGACCCGGCCGTCGCGCCCAACTCCGAACTGCCCACCAACAAGCAGTACGCGGTGGTGGCAACGGCGGGGCCCGGCCAGTCCATCGTGGGCGCGGTGAACCAGATCGGCCGCGACACCGACCTGGCCTATTCCGGCTTTCCGGCGGGCGGGCCCACCGTGTACCTGCCCAACATGGTGAAAGGCTACGCGGGCTACATCACGCCTGCCATCATCCAGAACGTGGGCACGACGACCGCCTACGTCAACGTGGAATACTACGGGTTTGACGGCACGTACTACCCGCTGGCGGGCAAGAAGAACTACGAACTCAAGCCGGGCCGCTCGCTGCCCGAACGCCCGTGGACCTATCCCGACGACGTGCTGCCGCCCAACAAGCAGTACTCCGTCGTGGTCCGAGGGCAGCCGGGCGACGAACTGGTGGCCGTCGTGAACCAGAACCGCAACCTGGCGGACCACAAGGACGGCTCGGCCTACAATGGCTTCAACGACGGCTCGCAGTACATCTTCCTGCCCAACGTGGTCAAGGGCTACTACGGCTACATCACGCCCGTCGTCATCCAGAACGTGGGCGAGATGACGGCGACGGTTACGGTGCGCTACTTTGACTTCAACACCGGCACCGAATGGCCCAACGCCGGGCTCAAGAACTATGCCCTGGCGCCGGGGCGGTCGGTGGCCGAGCGACCCTGGACCTACAGCGACGCCGTTCTGCCGAACAACGCTCAGTACTCGGTGGTGGTGGAAGGCGCGCCCGGCAACAAACTGGTGGCCATCGTGAATCAGGTCAAACTGGACAGCGCCGTGGACAATTCCAGCGCCTACGAAGGGTTCCGATGCGTGGCGGAGTACGGTTGCAGACGATGAGCAAAGCGTTTCAGCGGTTTCTCAAGCGGGCGACGGACATCGTGGTCTCTGTCATCGGGCTGGCGCTTCTTGCGCCGGTCTTCCTCGTCATCGCGGCAGCCATCAAGTTGGACTCGCCTGGGCCGGTCTTCTTCCGGCAGGAGCGGGTGGGCAAGGACGGGCGCATCTTCCGCATCTTCAAGTTCCGCACGATGGTGCAGAACGCCACCGAACACCCGCTGGGGTACCACACCAACGAGCGGGACCCCCGCGTAACAAGGGTGGGCCGGTTTCTGCGGGCGTACAGCCTGGACGAACTGCCGCAGTTCTTCAACATTCTGGCGGGCGACATGAGCCTGGTCGGCCCGCGCCCCACGCTGCCCTACCAGGTGGAGAAGTACAACGACTTCCAGCGCCGCCGCCTGCTCGTGCCCCCGGGCGTTACCGGCCTGGCCCAGATCAACGGCCGGAATCAACTCACCTGGCCCCAGCGCATTGAGCGCGATGTCTGGTACGTGGATCACTGGTCCTACGCGCTGGACCTGAAAATCCTGTGGCAGACGGTGGGCGTCGTCCTTCGGCGCGAGGGCGTGTACAACGACGGCGTTCCCGACGAGATTTCGCAGGTCGGGTGAGGGGCGGGTTTCCTCTGCACTGCCCAGCACGGAGAGAACGCCGAGGAATGCTGAGAAGGCTTCGCGCCCTCGGCGCGCTCTGCGGTGAAATGAATGGCGAGTCGGCCCTGACCGTTGCCTTCCTGACAGAATGCATGCCCGAGGTGATGCCGTGATGCGTGTAGTCGTCTACGGTGCGGGGAATGTGGGCAAGATGGTGGCCTACATCCTCAGTTACCGCGAGGATATCCAGGTCGTGGCGATGGTGGATGACAGCCCCGACATGTGGGGCAAGGAAGTGCGCGGCGTGCCGGTGGTCGGCGGGCGCGACAAACTGCCCGTGCTGCTGGCCGACGGCGTAACGGGTGCCATCTGCGCCATCGGCGACAACAAGGCGCGCGGCCGCCTGTCCGAGATGCTGGCCCAGATGGGGTTTGAGATCATCAACGCCATCCACCCGACGGCTCACATCTCCAAAGACGTGCGCATGGGGACAGGGAACATCGTGGCCGCAGGGGTTACGCTGTACGTGGACCCCGTCGTCGGGAACAACGTGTACTTTGACGCCGGTGCCATCGTGAGCCACGACACCGTCATCGGCGACAACGTGCTCATCTCGTCAGGGGCTACCATCGGCGCGCGAATTGACATCGGGCGCAACGTGCTGGTGGGGCTGGGGGCGTCGGTGATGACGCCCGAGTGGGGGCAGGGCGCGCGGCTCCGCGTGGGCGACAACGCCGTCATCGGCATCGGCGCGGTGGTCATAGACGACGTGCCCGACAACGCGGTAGTCGTGGGCGTCCCCGCGAAAGTGATCCGCTATCAGGAGCCTTAGGCGCGGCTACTCTACCCGGCGGATGTTCGCCCCCAGCGCCTGCAACTTCTCCTCAATGCGCTCGTAGCCCCGGTCAATCTGGCCGATGTTGCGAATCTCGCTCTGACCCTCGGCGCACAAGGCGGCGATGAGCAGGGCCATGCCCGCGCGGATGTCCGGGCTTTCCAGTCGCTCGCCGTGCAGTTGTGCCGGCCCCACGACGACGGCGCGGTGCGGGTCGCACAGGATGATGTGCGCGCCCATGCTGATGAGTTTGTCCACGAAGTACAGGCGGCTCTCAAACATTTTCTCATGGAACAGCACGGTCCCCTTGGCCTGGGTCGCGACGACCAGGGCGATGCTCATGAGGTCCGCCGGAAAGCCGGGCCACGGCGCGTCGTCTATCTTGGGGATGGCGCCGCCCAAATCGGGCATGATCTCCAGCGACTGATCCGCCGGCACGAACACCTCGTTGTCGCGAATCTCAATGCGGACGCCGAGCCGCTCGAACATCAGGCGGATCATGCGCAGGTCGTCGGGCACGGCATCGGCGATGGTCAGTTCGCTCTTCGTGGCTGCCGCAAGCCCGATGAAACTGCCCACTTCCACATGGTTGGAGCCGATGGTGAACTCGGTCCCGTGCAGCCGATCCACGCCCTGGATGAACAGCGTGTTGGTGCCGATGCCCTGCACCTGGGCCCCCATTTGGTTCAGGCAGCGGGCCAGGTCCTGCACGTGCGGCTCCGACGCCGCATTGCGGATGATGGTGGTGCCTTTGGCAAGGCTGGCGGCCATGAGCACGTTCTCGGTGCCGGTAACGCTGGCCTCGTCCAGGAAGATGTCGGCGCCTCGCAGGCCCGATGTGGAGAGTCGGAACGTCTGGCCGATGGCGAACTCCGCCCCCAGCGGCCCCAGCCCTATGAAGTGGGTGTCCACCCGCCTGCGCCCGATGACATCACCCCCAGGCGGGGGCAGTTCCACCCGGCCCAGTCGCGCCAGCATGGGCCCGGCCAGCAGGATGGACGCCCGAATCTCCTTGCACAGCACCGGGTCTAGGCGCGGGCACCGCACATCCCGCGCGTGGAGCCGCAAGTCGTGCTCGCCGATCCATTCCGCATCCACGCCCGACGCCAGCAGGAGTTGCAGCATCGTCTCCACGTCGCGGATGCGGGGCACGTTGTGCAGAATGAGCGGCTCGTCGGTCAGCAGCGACGCCGCCATGATGGGCAGGGCTGCGTTCTTGTTCCCGCTGGGAGTTACCCGCCCGCGCAAACGATTGCCACCTTCTATGATGAATTTCGCCACATTACGCTCCTTGTGGTGGTTGTTGAAGGCAGGCTTTCCGCCCGCTGGTGGAATGCACCCGCCCATGTGAGAGACGGCCGCTAGCGGCTCGCGGGTTCCCGGAAGGCCACCTGGACGGGCATCCCAGGAAATGCCCGCAGGCGGTGGGCCGCATCCCCTTCGCGCTCCGCCAGTTCCAGATAGCCGGAACTGCCAAACAGGGCGATGGGTTCGCGCGGCTGACCTTCCGCATAGGTCCGACATAGCCGGCGGGTCTTGTGGCGGCCCACCTGCGCGTAGGCGAAGCGACCCCAGTCCCCATCCGACTGCCGGATGTTTGTGATGATATTGCCAAACCCGTCCACGTGCAGCACCTCGCCTGCGAGCAGACCCTCCCGCACCCACCACGGGCGCGGCACGGGAAACAGCCGCAGCGCCCCCGCATCCGGCCCGAAAGCCTGCAGCGGCACGCGGTTGTGGATGTACGCCGCGGCGGGGGCAAAGATGTCGCGCCCGTGGAACGTGGCGCTCACCGGCTGGCGGTAGTAGGCCTGGTTGGCCAGCACGACGGCGCGACGGGGCGGCTCTTCCGCCAGCACCAGGGACAGCAGCCCGTTGTCGGGCGCCACGTAGAACCCGCGGTCGGTCTGGACCGCGATGGGACGCCGCTCGGTGCCCACGCCCGGATCCACCTCTGCCAGGTGCACCGTGCCCGGTGGAAACGCGCGACTGGCCGCCGACAAGACGAACGCCCCGCCCCGGATGTCCTGGGGCTGCACGTAGTGGGTGATGTCCACCAGCGTGGCGTCGGGGCAGATGGAGAGGATCACCCCCTTCATCTCCGCCACGTAACTGTCCTCTACGCCGAAATCCGTCGTCAGCGTGATGATGCCCATCCCTTCACCTCGCCCGCATTGTACCGAGAACCCGGCCTGGCGTCAAGAGGCGCAGTGGTTGCCATTTTCGGTATCCTCTAAACCGTTTCTAATCTCTCATTAATCTTCTTGCGCTATATTTGTCGGCTGGACAATCCGACATAGGAGCGAGGAGGATGATCCACGTAAGCAACCTCACCAAACACTATGGGGATTTCCAGGCGCTGAAAAACGTCAGTTTTGATGTCGCCAAAGGGGAGATTCTCGGATTCCTCGGCCCCAACGGCGCGGGCAAGACCACCACGATGCGCATCCTCACGGGCTACATGCCGCCCACGTCCGGCACGGTAACCGTGGCGGGCTACGACGTTACCACCGACTCGCTGGAGGTGCGCAAGCGGCTGGGCTACCTGCCGGAGACGGTGCCCCTGTACCCCGAAATGACGGTATGGGGCTACCTGGATTTCATGGCGCGCCTGCGGGGCGTGGACAAGCGCGAGCGCCGCATAGACGAGGCGATGGAGAAAGTCCGCATCGCCGACCACGCCGACGTGATGATCGGCAAACTGTCCAAGGGGTACCGGCAGCGGCTGGGGCTGGCGCAGGCGCTGCTCCACGACCCTGAGGTGCTCATCCTGGACGAGCCGACTATCGGCCTGGACCCGCGGCAAATCATTGAGGTGCGCGAGTTGATCCGCGGCTTGGCGCAGGACCACACGGTGATTCTCAGCACCCACATCCTGCCCGAGGTGAGTCAAACCTGCACCCGCGTGCTCATCATCAACGAGGGCGAGATCGTGGCCGAGGGCACGCCCGAACGGCTCATGGCGCGGCTCAAGGGCGCGGAACGCATCTTCATCCAACTGGCCGGCGCCGATAGCGATGAGGCGCGCCGCCTGTTCCAATCCATGGACGGCATCCTGGCCGTGGACGACAAGGGCAACGGGGCCTACGAGGTGGAGTGCGCACTGGGCACCGACAAGCGCCCCGAAATCGCGCGCGCCGTCGTGAACCGTGGCTGGGGCCTGCTGGAACTGCGGCCCGTGGGCATGAGCCTGGAGGAAATCTTCCTGAAACTGACGACAGAGTAGCGGAGGTTCCCCATGAAGAACACCCTGACCATCGCTCGCAGAGAGATACAGGCGTACTTCGTGTCGCCGATTGCCTACGTCGTGGCGGCGGCGTTCCTGGCGGTCATGGGCTACTTCTTCGCCATGATCCTGTACTACTCGCGCGAGGCCACGATGCGCTACACACTGGGCAATATGACAACGGTGCTGCTGTTCGTCGCGCCCATTCTCACCATGCGGCTGCTGGCCGAGGAGCAGCGCATGGGGACCATAGAGTTGCTGCTCACCGCCCCCGTGAAGGATTGGGAGGTGGTGCTGGGCAAATTCCTCGGCTCGCTGACCCTCTATGCCTGCATGTTGGGCGTGAGCCTTTACTTCCCGTTTGTCCTCACCATCGTGGGCAACCCCGACCTGGGCCCCATCGTTTCGGGCTATGTTGGGATGCTCCTACTGGGCGGAGCGCTGCTCAGCCTGGGCGTGCTGACCTCGTCGCTGACGCAGAACCAGATTGTGTCGGCGGTGCTGGGCGTGGTGCTCATCGTCCTGATGTGGCTGGTGAGCGCCCTGGGCGACGTAACGGGCGCGCCGCTTTCGGGCGTGTTCCGTTACCTGGCGCTGTCCGAGCATTTCTACGATTTCTTCAAGGGCGTCATTGACACCCGCGACGTGATCTACTACCTCAGCGTGATTGCAGCGGCGCTGTTCCTTGCGACGCGCGTCCTGGAGACTCGGAGGTGGCGATGATCCGCGAACGTCTCTCCCGTTGGAGCAGCAAAATTGCCTACGCGGGCCTGTTTGCGGTCGCCGCGGGGCTTGTCGCTGCCCTGTTCATGGGCAAGATGCACTGGATTTCGGGGGCCTTTGTGGCGCTGGGTGCGGTCCTCCTGCTGGGTGCAGCGCTGGGCCGTCCCGCCGAGGTGCGTCGGGCACTCACGGGCCGACGGGCGCGCTATGGCTCCAACGCCCTGGCCATGAGCCTCATCCTGCTGGCCATCCTGGCCCTGGTGAACTTCCTCGGCAATCGGCACCACGCGCGCTGGGACCTGACGGGGACGAAGCAGTACTCGCTGTCCAGCCAGACGATTCAGATTCTCAAGGGCCTCAAGGAGCCCGTCAAGATCACGGCGTTCTATTCGGTTGCCGATGGCACCCAGGCGAACCTGAAGGACTTGCTGGCCGAGTACATGTACCACACGGACAAACTGTCGCTGGAACTGGTGGACCCCGACCAGAAGCCCGCCGTGGCCCGCCAGTATGGCATCACCAGTTACGGGACCATCGTGTTTGAGCGGGGCAGCCGCCGCCAGGATATTTTCAGCACCGACGAACAGAGCATCACCAGCGCCATCCTCAAGGTCTCGCGCGACGAGGAGAAAGGCGTCTATTTCATCACGGGCCACAAAGAGCGGAATCCTGAAGGATACGCCGATGATGGGTTCAGCGCCATCAAGTCCCTGCTGGAGAAGAACAACTACAAGGTGGGGACGCTGAACCTGGCCATGACCAGCACCATCCCGTCGGACGCGGCGGCCCTCATCGTCGCAGGCCCGCAGACGGACTATGCCGAGGACGAGCGCAAGGCTCTGTCCGCGTACCTGGACGGCGGCGGCAAACTCCTGGTGCTGCTGGACCCCGCCACGAACGGGGACCTCAATTCGGTTCTGGAGCCGTATGGCGTGCGCTTCCGCAACGACCTGGTGGTGGACCTGTACAGCAGTTTCTTCGGCGACCCACTGACGCCGCTCACCACCCGCTACCCGTACAGCATGATTACCAAGGACATGACGGGGCTGACCAGTTTCTTCCCCTACGCGCGGTCCATAGAGCGCACGGCCAGCGCGCAGGAAGAGGCCACCATCACCGACCTGATCACGACCAGCGACCAGAGTTGGGGCGAAACCAACCTGACCCAGCGCCAAGTGCAGCGCGATGACGCGGACGTGGCTGGCCCGCTTACCCTTATGGCGCAGGTGCAGAAGGGCAACACGCGGCTGGTGCTGGTCGGCGATTCGGACTTCGTGGCCAACAGCGTGCTGAACTCGGTGCGCGGCGCTTTCGGCAACGCCGACCTGTTCATCAACGCCGTCAACTGGCTAGCCGAGGAGGAGTCGCTCATTGCCATTAGCCCCAAGCCCTCGGACGTGCGCACCGTGTTCCTCACGCCGGCCCAGATGCGGATCATCCTGTACAGCAGCGCACTGATGCTGCCTGCGGCGGTGCTGATCATCGGCCTGTTCATCTGGTGGCGGCGGCGGTAGCGTTGGCCAGGGAGGGGCGACATGAAACCGCGCAACACGCTCATCCTGTTCGCCGTTCTGGTTGTGCTCGCGGCCTACGTGTTCCTGGTGGAGGTACCTAAGTCCAAGCAGGCGCCGCAGGAAGACGCCCAGACGGTCGCGCTATGGGACATCGCGCAAGATGCTATCACCCGCCTGGAGGCGGTGAAGCGCGACGGCCAGAAACTCGTCCTTGAGCGCACCGAAGATCAGACGTGGTGGATACGCGAGCCCATTGTGTACGAAGCCGACGCGAACCGCGTGGCGGGCGCGTTGAACGATCTGGTTACGCTGCGCTCCACACGTGCCCTGAGCGGCACGCTGGACTTGGCGGACTACGGGCTTGCGACGCCGACCATGACGGTAACGCTCACGCTGGCGGACGGCGCGAGCCACACGCTGCGGGTGGGCGACCAGAACCCCACGGGGACGTATCGGTACATGATGGCCGACGACCGCCAGGAGGTGCACCTGGTGTACTCGTGGGGCATCAGCAACCTGGAGCAAATCGTTGCCGAACCGCCCCAAAAGCCGACGCCCACCCCCACGCCGACCGTAACGCCCACACCATCGGCATCGCCCGTTCCCACGGCGACGCCGACCGTCGCGCCGTAGAGCAGGAAGACGGTACAATGTCGTGCCCCTGACTTGCGACACACCTGCAAGGTGTGTCGCAAGTCAGATTCTTCGCCACCTTGCCGCTCAGGGAATGACGGAGGGGATGGAGGCGCCTTCGGGTGCGTAGCACCCTCACAGCGACACTCGGAAGCGTACTTTGGAACTATGACTTCGCGAAAATTCATTGTGCCATTTCGCGAAAAGTATGGTATAATAATGGGAAGGGTTTGGAAACGCTCGGTGGTAGTCCCTTCGGTCTCATCGGAACTGGATTGCACGTTCGCACGTTCTATATATGGATCACAGAGTGAGGAGGCAACTTGAACCTTAACCGCCTACCAATCGGCGAGACGGACGACGAGGTTGCTGCATTCACCGAACCTGAAGAGGATTTTGCCCTCTGTCCCCTTGACGACGAGACCCCTTGGCCTGCCGTGGAAGAGGTGGCCGACGACGATGTCCCCGACCTGGACGCGGGAGAGTACCTGGAGATTGAAGAATCGCCCGCCGACGTGAGCGATCCGATCAACCTGTACTTGCGGGAGATTGGCCGCGTGCCGCTGCTCACCGCCGAGGATGAGGTAACCCTCGCCAAGCGCATGGAGCGCGGCCAAAAGGCGCGGCGCATGCTGGAGCAGCCCAATCTCTCGCCCGCACGCCGCGAGCGGCTGGAGGCCTGGGTTCGCGAAGGGGAAGAGGCCCGCGATCATCTCATCCGTGCCAACTCGCGCCTCGTCGTCAGCATTGCCAAGAAGTACATCGGCAGGGGAGTGCCGTTCCTGGACCTGATTCAGGAGGGCAACATCGGCCTCATTCGCGCGGTCAAGAAGTTTGACTATCGCCGCGGCTACAAGTTCAGCACCTACGCCACTTGGTGGATTCGCCAGGCGGTGGCCCGCGCAGTGGCCGACCAGAGCCGCACCATCCGCGTCCCCATCCACATGCACGACCAGATCGCCCGCGTGGCCCGCATGTCGCAGGACATGGCACAGGAACTGGGACGCGAGCCGACGCACGAAGAACTGGCCGAACGCCTGAACCTGCCCGAGGACAAGGTGCGCCGCATCATGAAGGCGGCCACGCGCATCCTGTCGCTGGAAGCCCCCGTCGGGGAGGACGGCGACAGCGAGTTGGGCGAGTTCATCAAGGACGAGACGTCGGTCAGTCCCAGCACGGCGGCCTCGCGCTCACTCCTCCGCGAGCAACTGGAGGAACTCATGTGCGCCCTCAGCCAGCGCGAGGTGCGGATTCTGCAAATGCGCTTCGGCCTGGTGGACGGGCAGACGCACACGCTGGAGGAGGTGGGACGCAAGTTCGGCCTCACCCGCGAGCGCATCCGCCAGATAGAGGCCCAGGCGCTTACGCGGCTGCGCCACCCCCGCCGCAGCAGCAAACTGCGGGACTACCTGCGATAGTTCCCTCTCCCGGCGGGAGAGGGTTAGGGTGAGGGAGCGCCCGGATCGCGAAGCCCCTGAAACGGCGCGGAAGGGCGTGTTCGTAGGCGCCTCATCGTGGAGGTTCCCCCGCGCTAAAAAGACGAAGCCCTGCAGAGCAACTGTCATTATTGAGCCGCCAGCGGCGAAGAATCTCGCCAACCGAGACCCTTCGCTTCGCTCAGGGTGACACCGGTGTTCGTGGGTTCATGGCGGACAGGGTCTACACGTCCAGGTTGCGCACGTTCTTGGCATGGGTCTGGATGAACCGCCGTCGCGGCGGAACCTGATTGCCCATGAGCATCTCAAAGGTTCGGTCCGCCTCCACCGCGTCCTCTATCGTAACCTGCAAAAGCGTGCGGTTTTCGGGGTTCATCGTCGTTTCCCACAACTGCTCGGGGTTCATCTCGCCCAGACCCTTGTACCGCTGGATGGTGATGTTCTCGCCCTTGTGCTTCGCCAGAATCTGGTCCTTCTCGGCGTCGGAATACACGTAGTAGTGCTGCTTGCCTTTCTCTATGCGGTACAGCGGCGGCTGGGCGATAAACAGGTGGCCGTTCTCAATCAGGGCGGGCATGTAGCGGAAGAAGAACGTGAGCAGCAGCGTGCGGATATGCGCGCCGTCCACGTCGGCGTCGGTCATGATGATGATGCGGCCATAGCGCAGGTTGGACAGGTCAAAGTTGTCGCCGATGCCGGTGCCCAGCGCCGTGATGAGCGCCCGCACCTCGTTGTTATTCAGCATCCTGTCCATGCGGGCCTTCTCCACGTTCAAAATCTTGCCGCGCAGGGGAAGGATGGCCTGGAATCGGCGGTCGCGCCCCTGCTTGGCCGAGCCGCCTGCCGAATCGCCCTCCACGATGTACAGTTCCGCCTTCAGCGGGTCGCGCTCCGAGCAGTCGGCCAACTTGCCAGGGAGCGACAGACTTTCCAGCGCGCTCTTGCGGATGACCAGGTCGCGGGCCTGGCGGGCGGCCTCGCGGGCGCGAGATGCCGTCAGGCTCTTCTCTACGATGGCCTTGGCCTCGCGGGGGTTCTCCTCCAGGAACGTGGCCAGTGTGTCGGCCACGACGGATTCCACCTGGCCCTTGACCTCGGCGTTGCCCAGTTTGGCCTTGGTCTGGCTCTCAAACTGCGGGTCGGTGAGTTTCACGCTGATGACGGCCGTGAGGCCCTCGCGCACGTCGTCGCCGGTGAAGTTCGGCTCGTTCTCCTTGAGCAGGCCAGCCTTGCGCGCATAGTCGTTAAGCGTGCGGGTGAGCGCCGAGCGGAAGCCCGTGAGATGCGTCCCGCCGTCCACCGTGTTGATGTTGTTGGCGAATGCGTACACCGACTCGCTGTAGCCGGTGTTGTACTGGATGGCGACCTCAACCTGGGTGCCGTTGACCTGCTTCTCGGCGTAGATGGGCTTGTGCAGCACCTCGCGGCCGCGGTTTAGATACCAGACGAACGACCGTAGCCCGCCCTCAAAGTAGAACGACATCTCGCGGTCTTCGCGCTCGTCCACGAAGGTGATTTTCAGCCCGCGCGTCAGGAAGGCCATCTCGCGGAATCGCTGGGCCAGTGCCTCAAACTTGTAGTCTATACCCTGTTTGAAGATTTCGCTATCGGGCATGAAGGTCGTCTTCGTGCCCGTGCCGTCGGCCTTGCCGATGCGCTCCGCCGGCGTAACGGGGTGGCCGCGCTCGTACCGCTGGCGGTACAGTCCGCCGTCGCGGCGCACCTCCACCTCCAACCACTCCGACAGCGCGTTGACCGCCGAAACACCCACGCCGTGCAGGCCGCTGGCGACCTTGTAGCCTCCGCCGCCGAACTTGCCGCCCGCGTGCAGGATGGTCATCACCACCTGCAGGGCGTCCATCGGCTTGCCGTTGGCGTCCTTCTGGGTGGGGTGTGGGCCGACGGGAATGCCGCGCCCGTTGTCCTCCACGACCACCGCCCCATCGGCCCGGATGGTAACGCGGATGCGGTTGCAGAACCCGGCCAGCGCCTCGTCAATGGAGTTGTCCACCACCTCAAAGACCAGGTGGTGCAAGCCTCGGATGTCGGTGCTGCCGATGTACATGCCCGGGCGGCGGCGCACGGCCTCCAGCCCCTCAAGAACCTGAATATCCTGCACCCCGTAGGTGCTGCTCTTCTCGTTGACTCCGTCGCTCATAGACCTTATTCACCCGATGGATTGGCTCTGTCCGCTGTCGGAGACGATTCCCCCGACGCGGCGGCCAGCGCCACGATACGCTGCTCCAGCACCCGCCAGCGGCTGCTGTAGAAAATCAGGCTGGCCGCGGCGAGCGCCGTGCTCACGTAGGCATTCGCCAAGATGGCGGCCACCGTCCCTGCGGTGCTGGCGGCGATGGCTTCCCACAGCACGCCGAGGCCCCAGGTCAACGTCAGCGTCAGCAGGATGAGGCCCGCCGTAGCGCCGCCGTTGAGCCGCACCAGGGTTACGCTGCGGGACACCGCCTGCCGCACGCCTACGTCATCCAGCACCATGGCGTCCACCGCGAAGAACAAGTAGAACCACACCCAGATCAGGAACCCGATGGCGAGCCATCCGGTCAACGTGGCCAGGAACACCGCGCCCTGCGGGTAGAAAAACGATAGGGCACCCACCGTCATCACGGCGGGAATTGCCAGCACGGTCGTGATGCCCAGAACCACCACACTGAGCGCGGCGATCCGCCACATGACACGAGCCGCGTGGGCCAGTGCCCGCGCCACCGATTCCCGCGCCCCCCGCACCTGGCGGCCCAGAACGCCCAGGTACACGGCCAGCAGGTACCCGCCGAGCCCTTGACTGTCGGGCCAGGGTACCGCTGGCGTCAGCCGCTCCCCATCGCGCACACAGAACCGAAACGTGAGCTCGTGCGCGCCGGGGTTCACCAGCGCGATGAAGAAACCCGGCAGGGGTATGACCCGCTTCATCTGGGTATAGATAAGCTCCAGAAGGTCATCGACATCGACACCAAAGGTGACCGATTGAGCAATC
>JARYMK010000088.1 GCA_029907165.1 Anaerolineae bacterium | reverse complement strand
AGGGGCTGTTCGGTTCGGAGCAGTCGCGGGAACCGAGCCATAGGCGCTCGCTCTCGGGAGGAATCTCCGCGTCCTCGGCGGGCGAGCAAATTCTATCCCGACGCCACCCCGCTGTCAACTGCGAAGAGCCGGACACGCTCCCGTTGCGACGCACCTGCGAGGCGCATCGCAACCGGACACCGCAACCCTGTCGGCCTCCAACCAACTACGGGGACGCCCACGAGCGGCCGGCGACCTCACGCCCTGCGCAGGCCGTCCAGCCAGGCGGACAGGAACGTGATAGCCCACGCGAACGGCCGCACGCCCACATGCACGGGCCTACCGGTCTCCACGCGCCGGAAGACCTCCTCCACATGCTTGGGCTCGCACAGCGCAAGAACGGGATTGCCGGGCGACAGGACCACATCCCGCACGAACTCGCGGGTTTCGGGATGCGAGAACGTCTCGTGGTAAGGCAGAAGGAACCGGCCCTTGGGCACATAGACCCATTCGCGCGGAAGTTGCCGCGCCAGCAACTCCTTGAGCAGCGCCTTGGGCACACCATTGGGGCATTTTTGCTCCCATGACAGCGAGAAGGCGGCGCGGACGGTCTCCGGCTCCGTGAAGGGCATCACGGTGCGGATGCCGCGCCTGCGCAGGGGATCAAAGGGCCGCGCCCCGCACTGACACAGGGCATTGCGCACCACGCCAGACACCGCGATGCGCTCCGCGAGGCCAGCATCGCCCGCCAGCGCATCTATTTCCGCGAGAGCGACGTCCTCTAACTCTCTCCGCGCACGTGGCGGCATGTGAAACGCGAAGCCATCCAGGCTGCTGTGCCCACCGGCCGCCGCGTATTCCGGGGGCAGAGACGCCGCCTTGTTTACTGCGCCGACAAACCACCCGACCCTGGATGCGCTCCGCCACAGGCCGAGGGGATAGGCCGCGCCCACCAGCCGCCGCAAGGCGCGAGGCACGCGGTACACCCTGCGAAACTTCGCCGCTTTGGCGCCCGAGGCGAACAAGGATTGCGCCCCCGTACCGGTCAGCACCGCCGTGGGCTGCACCGGCCAGCGCGACATGGCGCGGATGAGCATCAGCGTTGGGAGCGCAGCGGGGTCAGCAAACGGCGTCGCGTACTCTCGCGCCAGGCTCTCAAGAATGGGAACAATGTCCGACGGATTCCAGTACATTTCCTCAAACGCCAGGCCGAGATGAGCGGCCATTTTCGGGGACAGGTCATGGAATGGGTCTGACGGGCCAGGGGTGAACCGCTGAAGGCGCGCATCTCGGCGGCCAAGTGCCGCAAGCCGCGCCGCGACCAGCGCCGAATCCACGCCGCCGCTGAAGTGCACCGCCACCGGCGGCTGCGTGCGGGCAATCGCCGCATCCATCGCCGCCGCCACGTAGTCGCCCGCGTCGCGCCCATCCCATTCTCCGGCCAGGTCGCCGACGCGGAAGGAGCGACGAAGGCGGGCCTCGCTCCCATCGGCGGGCAGGGTCAGGATATGGCCGGGGACGGCGCGGTGCACGGTGCGGGATATGCTCAGCGGCGAGGGAATGCTGCTGTACTGGAAGATCGCGTACACCGCCCGCTCGTCCAGGTCAAGCCCCGCCAGCCGAATGAGAATGCGCAGGTCATTCCCCAAGAGCCAGCCGTCGGCGACGCGCGCATAGTAGAACTTCTCCAAGGTCATCACCGGCACGGCTACCTGGACATCGCCGGTAACCAGCGACACGTCCAGCCGTGTTGCGGTAGTGAGGAACCCTCGCAGCGGGGCGTCCGTCAGGGCGATGTCCCGGGTCGGCGTGTCCAGCGGGATGAGGACAAGGCGATGCCCGCCATCGCGCACCAGCGCATCCGCGTCCGGCGCAGACACGCTGGCCCAGCCGAAAGCGAACACACGCCCATCGCCTAACGTGCGCGTGTATGGATGCGCCGACAGCCCCAACCAGGCGGCATGCCGTTGCAGCGCGCCGCGCCACGTGGGTTCGTACGAGGGGTGTCCGAGAAACGCCGCGAAGAACATGCCAGCCTCGCCTCCGTCAAAGTGCAGCCTGGGCGATCACGTACCGCATGATGGGCCGCGAGGGCGATCCCCGCGCCACCTCCACGAACCCGGCCTTGCGAAAAGCCGACACGGTTCCCGTGTACAGGAACGCGGCGGGGCGTCCGCCTTCTTGGGTTCGGTGGGGTAGCCCTCCACGACGGTGGCCCCGTGTGCCGCCGCATAGTCCACCGCCGCGCGCAGCAGCGCCACCGTCAGGCCGCGCCGCCGGTGCGCCTTGTCCACGAAGAAGCACACGACCGACCAGACCGGTGCGTCATCCACCGGGCGCAGCACCCGCGAACGCGCCAGCGCCCCGAACTCCTCGCGCGGGGCCACCGAGCACCACCCCACAGGCACGCCGCCCGAATAGGCCAGGATGCCGGGCACGCGGCCGGACTCCACGAGCGCCCGCATGGCCTCGCGGTTGCCTTCGCCCTTCATGCGGTCAAACTCGGCGCGCGTCAGCCGCCACCACATGCACCAGCACCCGCCGCACGCCCCCCTCGGGCCGAACAGCGCCTCAAAGTCGGGCCAACGGTCGGGAGTCAGCGGGTGGAACGACCAGTCGCTCGCAGAGATCATAGCCCGCTCCTTTCAGCGCGGCGCAGTATAGCAGAATGCGGGCGGGTGTCAACGCAGAGCGGCTACAGCCCCAGCATCCTCCCCAACCGCTGCGCCACGCAGCACCGCCAGCAGTTCCTCGTGATATAGGCCGTTGGTGGCTACCAGGTGCGTCGTGTCCACCGTCCAGCGTCGGCCCTCGTAGTCGGTAACCTTGCCGCCCGCTTCCTCCACCAGGAGCGCACCCGCCGCCCAGTCCCACGGCTGCAGATTGGCCTCCCAGTAGCCATCCAGCACGCCCGCCGCTACCCATGCCAAGTCCAGCGACGCTACGCCGAGCCTGCGTACGGCCTGCGCCCGCAAGGCCACCTCCGTGAACTCGCGCAGGTTGTTCTCGGGGTTGCCGACCGTGCGGTAGGGGAACCCGGTGCTCAGCATGGCCTGGCTCAGCGTCGGCGCGGAAGACACATGCAGCCGCTTGCCGTCCTGCCATGCGCCCTGGCCCTTCTCGGCGACAAACAGCAGGCCCTGGCACGGGCTGCACACCACGCCGCACACGACCTCGCCCTCGTGGACGAGGGCAATGCTGACGCTGAAGCTCGGCAAGCCGTGGGCGTAGTTCACCGTGCCGTCCAGCGGGTCAATGAGCCATAGCCATTCGCTGGCCAGGCTGCTCTGCGAGGTTCCCTCTTCGGTCAGGATGCCATGGCCGGGGAATCGGCGGCGAATGCGTGCCACCAGCAGTTTCTCGGAAAACTCGTCCGCCTCCGTAACCAGATCGTTGGGCGTGGACTTGCTCCGAACGTTGTGGTGGTCGTTGAAGCGGCGCTTGAGTTCGGCGCCGGCTTCCTGGGCAATGTCCAGGGCAAAACGTGTGACCTCACTGAAATGCATAGGCTCCTTTCACCAGCGAGCGAGGAAAGATGCGTTTACTCACTCGGATTTGAGGACTCGCATGCGGATTCGGCCGAGGGCCCTCCTCCGAGCCGCGCCACGACCTTCAGCAGGTTGGCCTTCGCCGACGGGCACTCCCGCTCCAGTTCCCACAGGATGCGCGCCATACGCACGCGCTCGGACGTCGCCGCGTTGGGACAGCGCGAGACCTGTGGGGGAATGCCGCGCGCCTGGGCGAATTCCACAATGCGCCGCTCGTCTACGCCTAGCAGCGGGCGGATGAGGGTCAGCACCCCGCCGAACATGACCCGCACCGGCTCCAGGCCCAGAAGAATGCCGTGGCGGTACAGGTTGAGCATGGCGGTGGTGGCCGCATCGTCGCGGTGGTGCGCGAAGGCGATGCGGTTGCAGCCCATGCGGTGCGCCGCGAGGAACAGCGCCTTGCGTCGCTGGAACGCGCAGCCGAAGCACGTGATCTCGCCGCGCTCGTTGCGGAGTTCGGCCTCGGATACGTGCTCCACCGACAGCGGCACGCCGTAGGCCCGGCACAGGGCAGTCAGTTCATCCGGCGTGAGGCAGCCGCCGCAGGGCGGGTCGGTCCGCACGTGTATCGCGGCGATGTCGTACTTGTCTTTGGCAATGGCGCGGTGGCGCAGCAGCAAATCCAGAAGCGCCAGGCTGTCCTTGCCGCCCGACACCGCCACGGCCACGCGGTCGCCGCCGCGGATCATGTCGTAATCGCGGATGGTCTTGCTCATCCTGCGCAGCAGATAATGGGCGCGCTTCTCCACCAGGGGATTGTCCGAAGGATGGCGCGCAAGAGCCTCAATCTGCTCCACGGATAGAGGAGAGGGAACCATCCTGTCAGCATCCATCGCGGGTTCCTGTGTCCTCAATTCGGGGGGCGCTGGGTGAAGGGGAAGGTGTTCCAGCGCTCCTGGTCGTCCTCGGTGCGCGCCATGAACTGGAGGAGTTTCTGCTCCAGGTTCAGCAGTTGCAATTCGCGGCCCAGCAACCTGGGCAGGTCCGCGCACTCTAGCAGTTCCTGACGTTCCAATGACGAGACCTGGAGGGCAATGCCGATCACCCAGGCGAGGATATCCGGCTCGTCGGGCAACTGCTCCACCTGGATCACCGTGCCCGACACGCGGCCCAGCAGCCCCATGTACGCCCGCAGGTCATCCTTGACGCGGCGCACGAGTTGGCCCACCCTGGGGTCATCCACACCTTCCAAGGGAAAACGCTCCACCGCGCCGACGAGATAGGGGCGTTTCTGGAGGATGTCGCGGATCACGAAACGTTCCCGCCCCACGACCACGATGGTCAGGCCGCTGTCGTCTTCATTCCGTTCGGCGCGAATGACGTGAGCCGATGTGCCGACACGGTGGGGCACGGCAGGTCCGCCCACCTCCTGGCCCTCCTTGATGAGCACAACGCCGAACGCGCGGCCCTCCGCCTGGCAGGCTGCGATCATCTCTAGATAGCGCCGCTCAAACACGTTGATGGGCATCAGCATGCCCGGGAAGAGCACCGTGCGCAGCGGGAACAGAGGGAGTTCATCCATCGTCGCCGCATCCTCCAAGCCCATTCTATCCATCCGAGCGGAAAGCGCCAAAAGAACATTGACGGGTGGGCGCAATGGGTGTATCATATGGGCAGAGAAGATCGCGCGAGGCCCGCCATCCAACGCACCCCATCGCCACACAGCGCCCCTCGTCACCGCGGCGCCTCCACAGTCCGAGAAGACAGGAGGAAGTGGAGATGAGATGCAAAGAGCGACTTGCCCAGTACCTGACAGAGAACGGCGTGCCCTTCAAGGCGATGAGCCACCCGACTGCGTACACCGCGCAGGAGGTCGCGGCGGCGCAGGGCGTCTCGGGCAAGCAACTGGCCAAGGTGGTCATCGTCAAGGCCGACGACAAGCCGGTCATGCTGGTGCTCCAGGCCAGCGCGATGGTTGACCTGCGCAAGGCCGCCCAGATGCTGGGCGCGAAGGCTCTGACTCTGGCCAGGGAGGGCGACTTCGCCGAACTGTTCCCCGATTGCGAGGTAGGCTCCATGCCACCCTTCGGCAACCTGTACAACGTGCCCGTGTACGTGGACGAGGGGCTGGCGGCCCAGGACGAGATCGTCTTCGCCGTCGGGACGCACACCGACACGTTCAAGATGAAGTACGCCGACTTCGCCCGGCTGGCGTCGCCGGTGGTGCGGGCATTCGCCAAGTAGCCCCGGTAGAGCGTCATTGCGAGGGCGCAGGGCGCCCGCGGCAATCCCCAGGGCATGAGATTGCTTCGCTTCGCTCGCAATGACAGGTTTGGAACACGAAAGGCGCGAAAGAACGCGAAAGGGGCGAAAGGGGTTCACGCCCTTTGCGGTCCAACTCTTTTGCCTTTTCTCTGCGCACTCTGCGTCTCCGCGGTGAAGCACGGCCTCACCGCAGGGGGATGGAATAATGACCTGTCATTCTGGGGCGCAGGGCGCCCGCGGCAATCCCCAGGGCATGAGATTGCTTCGCTTCGCTCGCAATGACAGGCAGGATAGTGCGCATAAGTTCCCGAAAGAAGACGGAACCGAGTCTAGGGCTGCGCCGATTTGCGCTGTTTGATGAGAGTTGTGTATAATGCAAACGTAAGAAACGGAAAGCCCCGCTGCGCGAAGGCGCACATGGGCTATTTCTGCGTCCGTCTTTCAGGTGGGGGGAATTGGCGAAGAGAGGCGAACTTCTCAGCACTGGCGAAGTGGCCAGCAGGGCCGGCGTTACGCGGACGACGGTTCTCCACTGGATCAAGTCCGGAAAGTTGCGGGCTGCGTTCACCACAGCCGGCGGGCACTACCGCATCGCCGAGGCCGACCTGACGCGCTTCCTGTCGGAGCACTACGGTCCCGAGGCGCAGGGTCTCAGGAAGGTAATCCTCGTCGTGGACGACGAACCGGCCATCCTGGAGGTTGTGCTCCACGCCCTTCGGCCCGTCTTTCCGGGGTGGCGGATGGAAACCGCAACCGACGGCGTAGAGGCCGGCATGAAACTGCTGCGCTTCACTCCGGCGCTCCTGGTGTTGGACCTGATGCTCCCCGGCATTGATGGATTTGAGGTCTGCCGCCTGGTGCGAAACGATCCCCAACTCCGCAACACCGCCATTCTGTGCATTACGGGGTACAGGCACCCGGGCATCTACGAGCAGGCCCTGGAGGCGGGCGCCGACGAATGTATGTTCAAGCCGCTTGACATGCACACCCTTCGCCAGAAGGCACAGGAACTCGTTGCGCGCCCCCGCTAGTCCCTCGCTGCGCCGCCTGTCACATTCTGGCCTCCTGCGGTGTTGAAGGTATGAAAGCGCTTCACCCAGTTCCGAAAGGCCAGAGCGCCATGGCGACACCGGACGCGCTCCTGTTGGAGCGCTGGCGGGAGGGCGACGAGGCAGCGTTCGCGGACATCTTCGCACAGCACTACGAGCCCCTCGTCCAACTCCTGTCCAGGCTGCTTGGCTCTGTGGACGAAGCAGAGGACATCGCCCAGGAGACGTTGTGGAGGCTGTACCGCCGCCCGCTGTCCCCGGGAAGGGAGCACAATCTGAGGGGCTGGCTCGTCCGCGTGGGGATGCGCCTGGGATACAACGCCCTCCGAGAGCGAACGCGCAGGGAGAAGCGGCAAGCGGTCTGGGAGTCCCAGGCGAAGGCCGCCGACGATCCAGAAGCCGCAGCCCTGGCCGAGGAGGCGCGGCGAGAGGTGCAACAGGCCCTGGCGCGAATGCCCTTCCGCCAGGCGCAGATTCTGTTCCTGCGGCACCAGGGGTACACATACGAGGAACTCGCCGAAATCGTCGGGGTGAAGGCATCATCGGTGGGAACGCTGCTGGCCCGCGCCGAGCGCGCCTTCGCAAAGCACTACAAGGGCGACGCACCGGGCCGCGCTGGGAGTCATGAGGAGAGGTAACCATGCATGTCCGCGAAGGAACGTTGCGCGCATACCTAGACAAGCAGGTAACGCCCGAAGAGAAGCGGCAAGTGGAGGAGCACCTTCGCACGTGCGCGGCGTGCCGCGAGCGCCTGGCGCGGCTGGAGGCGAACCGCAACCTTGCAGCAGCCGCGATGTCCGAACTGCAACCCACGCAGGCCACGCGCTTGCCCCACCCGTCCGTGGCGCTCGCACGCTTCCGGCAACGCTACAGCGTACATGAACACCAAGAAGGGAGGAAAGCATCTATGACCAGGCAGGGAGCACTGCGCCGATGGAGGCCGGTCTGGATCGGCCTTGTGGTGTTTGTGATTGCGTCGCTGTTCGTATTCTACCCGCCACTGCGGACGGCGGCGTCGGACTTCTTGGGCGTATTCCGCGTGCGCAAGTTCGTCGCCGTGCCCATCAACGTGGCGGCGCTGGAGAACCCGACGTTTGGGAACCTGCTGCAATCTGGGTTCTCGGATCAATTCACCGTGACCAAGGAGCCGGGGCCAGCGATCCCCGTCGCCTCCCTCGCGGACGCATCGGCGGCCCTGGGGTTCGCGGTGCGGCTTCCGTCGGCACTACCCCAAGGGTACCCAGCCCAGCCCAACATGAGCATCCAAGACGAGTTCGGGTTCCGCGCGCGCGTGAGCATGGACTACGTGCTGGCCGTTCGGGAAGCCCTGGGCAAGACGGATGTCCCCATCCCGCCAGGGTTGGACGGGGCGGTGCTGGATGTAACCGTGCCCAAGATACTCGCCGCCAACTACGCATCGGAGCGAGGTTGGCTCACCGTTATCCAGGCAATGTCGCCCGAGGTTCAGTTGCCGCCAAACCTGGATCTGCGCCAAATCGGCGAGTTTGGCCTGCGGCTGGCGGGCATCCCGGCGGCGCAAGCCCGCGCCATGGCAGCCGCCATTGACTGGGCGAACACGCTCATCATCCCCGTGCCGTTGGGGTACGCATCCTACCAAGAGGTAACCGTGGCGGGCGCGCATGGCGTGTTCCTTGAAGACAGCGCAAAGGAGGGCGCGCGGCACGGGCTTCTGGTGTTTGAGAAAGACGGCATCGTGTATGGGCTGGAAGGCCCGATGTCCGCCCAGGAGATGGTGGCCGTCGCCGAGTCCATGTTCTAGGGCACGCACCGCACAAGGCCAAACCGCGGGGCGGCGGGAAGCGCGCTCGTCGCCCCGCTTCGCTTTGGCAATCCATCGCCGCTGTGGTACACTGACCGTATGAGCGCATCGCCCGCCATTGAAACCAGCGGCCTCCGCAAAGAGTACGGGGCCAAAGTCGCTGTCGCCGACCTGTCGCTGACCGTGCAGCGGGGCGAGATTTTCGGGTTCCTAGGCCCCAACGGCGCGGGCAAGACGACCGCCGTGAAGATGCTCCTGGGGCTTATCGCGCCGACGGCGGGCGCAGGCCGAATCCTGGGCCGTCCCCTCTCCGACATTGAAGTGCGCCGCAAGATCGGCTTCCTGCCCGAGCACTTCCGCTTCTACGACTGGCTCACAGCGCGGGAACTCCTGCGCTACCACGGCAAACTCCTCGGCATGACCGACGCGGCCTGCGCGAAGCAGATACCCGAATTGCTGGAGATGGTGGGCCTCCTTCGGCACGCCGACCAGCGCCTGAAGACCTTCTCCAAGGGGATGCTCCAGCGCGTGGGCCTGGCCCAGGCCCTGCTCAACGACCCCGAACTGGTGTTTCTGGATGAGCCCACGTCTGGGCTTGACCCCATCGGGCGGCGCATGGTGCGGGATGTCATCCGCCGCCTGCGCGAGAAGGGCTGCACGGTGTTCCTGAACTCGCACCTGCTGGGCGAAGTGGAAATCACCTGCGACCGCGTGGCGTTCATCCGCGAGGGGGTCGTCGTCCGCACGGCCAGCCTGCACCAACTGGTCGCGGGCGAAACCACCGTGCACATCCGAGCGGCTGGCGTTACCGCCGAAACGCTGGAGGGCCTGAAACAGTGGGGGCGTGAGGTCCGCGCGGACGGCACGTATATCCATATGGTCGTGGACGAAGAGGAAAGCCTGCCTGCTATCGCCGACTGGATCGTGGCGAGGGGCGCGCGCCTGTACGCCCTGACCTCCGAGCGCGTGTCCCTGGAAGACCTGTTCATGGAAATCGTGGGCGACGCGGGAGAGGTGAAATGAGCCGCATCGCGCTGATTGCCCGACTCACGTTCCACGAGGCCCGCCGCCGCAAGATCATGTGGGCCGCGGTCATCCTCGGCCTGGCGTTCCTGGCCATCTACGCGCTGGGGCTGTACTTCCTGCGGGGCGAGATCGTTACGGGTATGGAGCAGTATCCGCAGGGCACGCTGACCGCCCTCAACATGCTGGTCATGATGGCACTCTACGCGGTGAATTTCCTGATCATCGTCATGACCGTCCTGACGTCGGTGGACACCATCGCGGGCGAGGTGGCCTCGGGCGCGATTCACGCCATCGCCACGAAGCCCATCCGCCGCGCCGAGATTCTGCTGGGCAAATGGCTGGGGTTCGCCGTCATGCTGGTCCTGTACGCCACGCTGATGATCGGCGGCGTCGTGCTCATCACCCGCTTGCTCACAGGCTACACGCCGCCCAATGTCCTGCGGGGTAGCCTACTCATGGTGCTGGAGGGGTTCATCGTCCTGCACCTTTCGCTCCTCGGCGGCACGTTCCTGTCCACGCTGGCCAATGGCGTGTTTGTGCTGGGCCTGTTCGGCGTGGCGTTCATCGGCGGCTGGATGGAGGAGTTCGGCAGCCTGATGCACAACGAGACCGTCGTGAACATCGGCATCCTGAGCAGCCTCGTCATGCCGTCGGAGGCCATGTGGCGCTGGGCCGCCTACCTCATGCAGCCGCCCCTGTTGCGGACGTTCAACGTAAGCCCGTTCGGCAGCAACGCGCAGCCGAGCCTGGCCATGGTCGCCTACACGTTCGCGTACCTCGTGGCCGCGCTGGCCATCGCCATCCGCAACTTCTCGCGCAAGGATTTGTAGGGCGCAGGAGCGGCCGCCACACGCCGCCGATGTAGGGGCCACTTGATTTGACAGCGCCGAGCAGCGGGGCTACCATGTGCTCGTCGTAACTGTCCGATGGGAGCGCCCCTGCATTGAGCCATCTCCGCTGTCGCCCCCGCACATGGCCGAGGAGGCGCACATGAAAAGCCCCACACCGCGGAATACCCCCCTCGCACTCCTGTCTGCGTTCGCTTTGTTCGCCCTTGTGGTATCCATCGTTCTGACAGGCGCAATTCCTCGGACGCGGGCGTGGACCCACTGGGAGCCCATCTCATCCTACGGCTGCATCAACGCTGACATCGCCGCCGACCCATTCGGCGATGTCTATGTCGTCTGGGAGCGAGAACGCGACGGCGAAATCCTGCTTGTGCGCAAATACGGCGGCGAATGGTCAGCCCCGCTGAACCTGTCCAACTCGGCAGAGGCATCCCGAACGCCCCGCATTGCAGCGGATTCGCGCGGGTGGGTGCACGTCGTCTGGGCCGAAGGCAGCGAGGGCGAATCGGATATCTATTATGTCTTACTGGACCGCGTCGCGTGGTCTGCGCCCATGAACCTATCGCAGTCGCCAGCCGACTCCCTGTCCCCCACCATCGCAGTGGACGACGAAAACACGGCACATGTGGCCTGGGTGGAGAAGTTCGGAACCAACCGCGAGGTCTTCCACGCATCTGGAAACGGCGACCGATGGGACGCGCCCGTCAATCTATCCAACACACCCGCACGCTCGGAAGACCCAGACATCGCAGTTGACACCCGCGGGCGAATTCACGTCGCCTGGCAGGAAGGCATGCCCGCTGCGCCCGATGTTCTGCACCGATACCTCCTGCCCGACGGATGGTCGCCTGTAGCCAACGTCTCGCGCAACCCGTCGTTCTCGCGACACCCAGCAATCATCGGCGACCTCACAGGGCGCGTCGTGGCCGTCTGGGAAGACAACGCGACCGGCACCTCCGAACTGCACACAGCCGTCTGGGACGGGAGCGACTGGTCCCTGCCGAGGAATGTCGTCATCATGCCCGGCGGCATCAGCAGCCAGATTGACCTCATCGTGGACGCAGACAACGTGTTGCACGTCCTTTGGGATGACCTCGTCGTGGATCAATGGGAGATTTACTACATTCGGTGGAATGGAACGGCCTGGTCCACCGTGCAAGACCTGTCGCACAATTGGGGATACTCATTCCAGCCTGCTTTTGCGCTGGATTCAGATGGAATCCTCCACGCGGTGTGGACCGACTCGGAGCCCTACTTCCCCTCGGAAGGCATCGTGTACTGCTGGCAGGCAGCCGATGCCCCTCTGCCCGCCTATCCGACGCCAACACGCACGCCGACAAGCACGCCAACGCCGACGGCCACCCCCACCGTAACCCCGGCCCCCGCCTTCCGTCACTACCTGCCCCTCGTCGTGCGCCCCTAGCAGTTGACCACAGAGAAGACCGCCCGTTGTCATTGCGAGCGAAGCATCTCGGTTGGCGAGATTCTTCGCGGCTTCGCCGCTCAGAATGACAGAGCCACCGTCATTGCGAGCGAAGCGAAGCATTCTCCCGCTCCGAAGATTGCTTCGGGGCTTCGCCCCTCGCAATGACAATCTTCGCCTATCATTGCGAGCGAAGCATCTCGTTGGCGAGATTCTTCGGCGCTGCGCGTCCTCGCAATGACAAATCATCAAGAATCCCTGTGGTACAGTGCTAGGACGGAGCGGCAAGGCTACGGCGACAGGAGCATCGCCTTCGCAAACGCATCGGGGAACTCGGGCAGCACCGTCAACTCCAAGTACTCGGCGCGGGCCGCGATGGCGCGGGCGCGCTCCCGTTCGTCCAGCGACACCAGCGCCAGGCGCGCCCCCACCGCTGCTGCGTTGCCCACCTGTTGCACTCGCGCCGCAGGCACCGGCGGCAGCAACCCAATCTCCAGGATGCTGTCCACGCTCAAGTACGTGCCGAATGCGCCAGCCAGAATCACCGCGTCCAAGTCCGACACCGCGACGCCTGCCTCGGCCATGAGCAACTCAATGCCGGCGCGGATTGCGCCCTTCGCCAGTTGGATGGCGCTCACGTCCTTCCGCGAAATCGCGATGGGCCGCCCGTGCCCCGTCTCGTCCTCGGTCGCCAGGACGAACTCCAGCGCGTCGTCTCCCCTGCGCACGCGCGGGTGCTGCAGCATTCGGCCAGACGCCGTGAGCACGCCTGCGCGGCGCAGCGCCGCCACCGCGTCCAGGACGCCGGACCCGCAAATCCCAATCGGCGGCGCGTTGTCCACCGTCTGCCAGTGCACCTCCCCGTCGTCCAGGCTCACCCACTCAATGGCACCCGACGCCGCGCGCATGCCATCGCGGATGTGCGCGCCTTCAAAGGCCGGGCCCGACGCCGTGGAGCAACTGATGAGGCGGGAGGGGGTCTTCAGCACCAGTTCTGTGTTCGTGCCGATGTCCAGCCCCAGCACGACGCCGTCCATGTCCGGTATGCCCGTGCCCAACAGCATGGCGACGTGGTCGGCGCCCACGAAGCCGGCCACGTTGGGCAGCAGGTGCACATAGGCCCCCTCGGCAAGGGAGAGGCCGATGTCCCGCGCCTTCACGTCCATGGCGGCGCTTTCGGCGGGGACATAGGGAGCCGCGCCCAACTGGCGCACCGGCAGGCCGACGAAGAGGTGGTGCATGGCCGTGTTGCCCACGACGACGGCTTCCGCGATTTCGTACGGGGTTCGGCCTACCCGCGCGCACAGGGTCTGCGCCAGGCCGCCAATGGCAGCGACGACAGCCTCCTGCAATTCCCGCGCCTGGCGTTCGCCCTGCATGGCGTAGCC
>JARYMK010000087.1 GCA_029907165.1 Anaerolineae bacterium | reverse complement strand
GTGGGGCGGTGCCACTCGGTGAGCACCCCGCCGCGCGGCGCTGATGTCAGCGTGAGCACGCGGAACCCGTGCATGACGCCGATGGCCCCCTCGGTGTACGCGCCGGCGAAGGCGTCGGCCTCAGCCCCCAGTTCCGGATGCGTGGCCGCGATGCGTCCGGCCAGAGCCACCAGGTCGGGGTCGCTCGGCGCGGACAGGAGAAACGTCTCGCGGGTAATGTATACAGGGCGGCCGCGACTGCCTACGCCGTCCAGCGCGATCCACACCGCGCCGCCCAGTTCGGCCTTGTGCGCCCGCGCGAAGGCGTCGGCTCCGTAGCAACCCACCTCCTCGCACCCGCTGAGCACGGCCCAGACCTCGGTGTGCGCCAGGGGTTCTGCCGTCAACCGCTCGGCCACGTGCAGCACGATTCCCACGGCGGTGGCGTTATCGTTGGCGCCAGCGGTGAATGGCGTCCGATCGGCCTGGACAGTCAGCGCCAGGATGGCGGCGAGCACCCAAGCGGGCGGCAGCGCAATCGTTCGCCAGATGACCGCCTGCGAGCCGATGCCGATGGCGAACAGGACGGCAAGCGCTACGCTGGATGCCAGACCCAGTGGCACCAGCGTTTTGAACAGGCGAAGCCAGGCGTCGGTGGAGAAAACAAGCGGCGTGCGGTGGGTGTCCAGGTGGCCCAGCAGGACGACGCGGGTCTTCACGTCGCCCGTCGGCGGGATTCGCGCCCAGACGTTCTGGCTGCGCCCCTTGGGTAGCACAGCGCGGAACGGGTTGGGGCGGAACGCCAGTTCCAGCAGCACGGAGCCGAGGGCAATCAGAGCCAGAACCAGCGCGGCGGTGGCCCCCGCCGTGCCCGCGACCCAGAACAGGACGGTCCCCGCGAGCATGACTCCTGAGAACAGCACATACGGATACCAGGCAGATTTGGCGCTGGTGAACAGCTCAACCGTGGGCTTCAGCCCCAGGCCGCGCAGGGCATCGGCAGCGTACTGGGCGGCCCGCGCCTCCTCCGGCGTGGTGGAGCCTCGCGGCCCGATGGTTTCGGCGAGGTAGCGGACATGATCCATCGCGGTCATGGCATCGCCTCCTTTGGGTGCTGGGCGAATTGTAGCGAGGCCCCCAAGCGTGTCAAACGACATGCGCGCGAGACGGAATTCGCCCAAACCAGCGCGGCGGCGTATAATCGGGCCGAGAGGCCATGCAAACGGACACATCGCCGAAGTGGAAAGTCAACCTGGCCGCCGCAGCGGTGGCTCAGTTTCTGTGCATCGTGGGATGGAATGCGTCCATCCCGTTCCTGCCCCTCTACGTCCGCGAACTGGGCGTAACGAGCCTGCACGAGGTGGAACTCTGGTCGGGGCTTTTGGCCGCGGCCGGGTCGGCGGCTTCGTTCCTGGTGTTCCCGTTCTGGGGCGCGCTGTCGGATCGGATGGGGCACAAGTGGAACACGGTCCGCGCGGCGCTGGGCATCGCCGTAACATTCGGGGCGATGGCGCTGGTGGGCAGCGTGCAGGAACTGTTCGTGGCGCGCGCCTTTCAGGGCGCGCTGGCAGGCATCACGCCCGCGTTCTTCGCCCTGGCTTCGGCGTTCGTCCCGCTGGAGGATGTCGGGTTTGCGCTGGGCGTGATCCAAATGGCGACTAGCGCAGGCGCGGCCGTGGGCCCCCTTGTGGGCGGGGCCGTGGCCGACCTGGTAGGGTACCGCTGGGCCTTTGCGGTCAGCGGCGTGCTGAGCGCGCTGGGCGCGGCGGTTGTGCTGGGGCTAGTACGCGACCGGTTTCGTCGGCCGCCGCGCACGGCTCACTCCAACGGTGTGGTCGAAGGCGCTCGCCTGGTGGCGCACTCCCTGCCGGTGCTGGGTGCCATTCTCGTCATGGCGGGCGCCAACCTGGCCGATTCGGTGGCCCGCGTCATCCTGCCGCTGTTCGTGGACTTCCTGCGGCGCGGCCCTTCGGGCGTCAACGCGGCCACCGGTGTGGTGCTGGCGGGCGCGGCGTTGACGGGCGCAGTCTCCGCGCTCCTGATGGGACGGATGGCCGATCGGTTTGGCTACCAGCGTGTCATCCTTGCGTGCGCCGCAGGGGCGGCTCTGTCGTACGCCCTGCAAGCGGTGGCTCCGAGTTTCGGCGTGTTCCTGGCAGCAAGCCTGGGGATGGGGCTGTTCGTGGGCGGTATCATTCCTGCGGCCAACGCCATCTTGGCCCGCACGGTGCGCCGCGAGCAGCAGGGTGCCGTGTATGGCCTCAGCGCCTCGGCCAACTCGGCGGGCAACACGCTGGAGCCGCTGCTGGGGGCGGCGCTGGCGAGCGCATGGGGGCTGCGCGTGCCGTTCGCCACGGCGGCCGTGCTGGCGGTGGGGATTGGCGCGCTGGGGGCGACGCTGGTGCAGCCGATGCCATATCGGCGCACGGCGCGGTTACATCATCTGGGCCTGCATCTGCCCGACGCCTTCCTGCGCCGGCTGCACCTGCCGCATCGCGCTGCGCAGGCCCGCTTTGACGAAGTTCGTGAAAAGGAGTACAATCCAGGCGGAAAGGACGCGGGTTGACGCGTCGTCGCCACCCCGCTTCGTCGTTGACTAGACATCACTATCAAGGGGGATCAACATCATGACTGACAGCAAACCTTTGGATCGCATCAAATCGCGGTTGAGTCCTGAAGCGTATCAGCGGCTCGCCGCCATCCGGAACCCGGAACTCCACGCCTTCGTTGCGAAGTACGTGGAAATCTGCAACCCGGCGAGGATTTTCGTCTGCACCGACTCGGCGGAGGACAAGGCGTTCATCCGCGAGGAGGCCATCCGCAGCGGCGAGGAGCGGCCGCTGAAGACGCCTGGCCACACGCTGCACTACGAGCACTACGACGACCAGGGCCGCGACAAGGAGCACACCAAGTTCCTGTTGCCGCCCGGCGTGGACCTCGGCCCCGACATCGGCGCGATGGATAAGGAGGAGGGCCTGGCCGAGATTCACGGCATCCTCAAGGACATCATGAAGGACCACACGATGTACATCCTGTTCTTCACGCTAGGGCCAACGAACTCCGAGTTCTCCATCCCCGCCGTGCAGATCACCGACTCACCCTACGTGGCCCACAGCGAGCACCTGCTGTACCGCTCGGGCTACGAGGACTGGCGGCGGCTGGGGGAGAAGGCCCGCTTCTTCCGGTTCGTGCACTCCGAGGGCGAACTGGACGAGCGGAAGAACTCCAAGAACCTGCACCTGCGCCGCATGTACATTGACAACGAGAACGCCACCGTGTACTCCACCAACACGCAGTACGGCGGGAACACCATCGGTCTGAAGAAACTGGCCATGCGCCTTGCCATCTTCCGCGCCGAGAAGGAAGGCTGGCTCACCGAGCACATGCTGCTCGTGGGCGTGCATGGCCCTGCAGGCCGCGTAACGTACTTCACCGGCGCGTTCCCGTCCATGTGCGGCAAGACGTCCACGGCCATGATTCCGGGCGAAACCATCCTGGGCGACGACATTGCCTACCTGTTCAAGAAGAATGGCCGCGTGCGCGCCGTGAACGTGGAAAAGGGCATGTTCGGCATTATTGAGGGCATCAACTCGGTGGACGACATCATCGTCTGGAAGGCGCTGCACAGCCCGGGCGAGATCATCTTCTCCAACGTTCTGCTGTGCGAGGACGGGACGGTGTACTGGAACGGCAAGGATGGCCCCGTTCCGGAGCGCGGCTACAATCACTCGGGCGAGTGGTGGAAGGGCAAGAAGGACGCCAAGGGCAAAGAGATTCCACCATCGCACAAGAACGCCCGCTTCACGCTAGACCTCACTCTGCTGGAGAACGTCAGCCCGCGGCTGCACGACCCCGAAGGGGTGGAGCCGGCCGGGTTCATCTACGGCGGGCGCGACTCGGACACGTGGATGCCCGTCCGCCAGGCTTTTGACTGGGATCACGGCATTATCACGATGGGCGCGTTCCTAGAATCCGAGACCACCGCGGCTACCCTGGGCAAGGAAGGCGTGCGCGAGTTCAATCCCATGTCCAACATAGACTTCCTGTCGGTGCCCATCGGTCGGTACGTGGGCATGAACCTGGACTTCGGGAAGGGGCTGACCCACCCGCCGGTCGTCTTCGGCGTGAACTACTTCCTGCGCGACATGGAGACCGGCAAGTGGCTCAACGACAAGACCGACAAGGCCATCTGGCTGAAGTGGATGGAGTTGCGGGTGCACGGCGACGTGGGGGCCATCCAGACACCGGTTGGCTACATCCCGAAGTATGAGGACCTGCGGCGACTGTTCAAGGAAGTGCATGGCAGGGAGTACACGAAAGAGGACTACGTGAAACAGTTCTCGCTGCGCGTGCCCCAGTTCCTGGCGAAGACGCGCCGCGTCATGGAAATTTACCGAACCAGTGTGGCCAACACGCCGCCGGTGCTGTTCCAGGTGGCCGAGGCCGAGATCGCGCGGCTGGAGAAGGCGCGCGCAGAGCACGGCGACATCATCCCGCCCGACAAGTTCCCGGTGGTGGGATAACCACGGTAGTGCGCTGACCACGTGCGACGCGCCTCGCGGGGTGCGTCGCACGTTTGTTTTCGGGGGCTGGCACTAGCGGCGCGGGGCCGTTGCTGCGTAGCCCAGCCGCGCCGAGATGGTTTCCCCGGCCTCCACGAGCGCCTCGCCGATTTCGGACATTCGCTCCGAGGTCATGCGCTCCACGGGGCCAGGCATGCCCAGGGCGGCGACCACATGGCCCGCCCGGTCCCGTATGGGAGCGGAAACCGCGCGAACCCCAGGGTTCAGTTCCTGGTCGTCCACGGCGTAGCCCCTAATGCGTACCTCCTCCAGTTCCTCCAGCAGCCGCTCAGGGGACGTGATGGTGTTGGCGGTGTAGGGCTTCAGGGGGCGGCTGAGAATCTGCGCCAGGCGCTCGGGTGGAAGGTGCGCCAGGAAGACCTTGCCGCTGGCGGTGCAGTGGGCAGGCGAGCGGATGCCCGGGCTGCCCGCGAGCCGAAGCGCGTGCCGGCTGGGGACGATTTCCAGGTACAGGACCTCGTCGGCGCTGAAGATGCCCAGGTCGCACGTCTCCTCAAACCGTTCTTCCAGGGCGAGCATGACGGGGCGGGCCAGCCGTCGCACTTCCAGGCGGTCCACGACTCGGATTCCGAGCGTGATGAGATGCGGGCCCAGGCGGTACCGTCCGCCATCCGCGGTGCGTTCCACCAAGCCCCCGCTGGCCAGCGTGGAGAGCAGGCGGAGCGTGGTGGGCCGGGGGAGGCCGACCGCGGAGGCGATTTCGGCGATGGTCTTCTCCGGCGCTTCGTCGTCAAAGCATGACAGGATGTCTATGGACCGCTCAATGGCCCGCACGTTGTAGATGCTGCGATCCTTCATCGCGTCACCTGTCCGGGTGGGATTGCTGTCGCGAGTGCGCGCTCGGGTGCATTGTAGCACACGTTTACGCGGCGGCCAACATTGGGTGGTCTGGGCACGAATTGGCGAAAAACACCGGAAACATCTTGACAAACGGTGTAAAGTATGGTAGAATATTGTATCGTGGACACCGATTTCATAATACGATACAGACGCCGAGCCGCTATGCTTGCTACAGACACCGCTCCCGCCGTGCTCAACGGATGATCCCATGGCGGGACAGAGGGGAGGTGATCCAAAGCCATCGGGATATGGGGCTGGCGGCCCTCTCGGAGTTGGTCTAGGCGAGACTGACAACTGTGCAACGGTTGCAGAGAAGGAGAGTGCAGAATGAAACGGTATCTCGTAGTTCTGGCCCTGGTTGTGATTGCCTCCATGGCGTTGCTCCCCGCATGCGGTGGCAAGGCAACGCCAACACCGACGGCAGTTCCACCGACGGCGGTTCCCGCCACGAAGGTACCGCCGACACCCGTACCGCCGACGCCCGTACCCCCGACGCCGGTGCCCGCCAAGCCGATCATCGCCGTGTGCCTGCCCGCGCTGGACAACCCGCTCATGCTGGCATTCCAGGACGCGTTCAAGGCCACCTTCGGCGATAAGTTTGACGTGCAGGTATCCAGCGCCGACGGCAATGCCAACACCCAAGCCACGCAGATTCAGAACTACACGGCCATGAAGGTGAAGTTCATGTTCGTCATGGCGGTGGAGCCCACGAGCATCGTGCCCGCGCTGAAGGCGGCTCGCGCGGCGGGCGTGCAGGTGTTGTTCGCCGGCGGTGACCCCGGCGACGAGGACGCTTACGACTGCGTCATGAAGATGAACCAGTTCCTGTCGGGGGCCTACGCCGCTCTAATGGCCAAGCAGTGGGTGGACAAGACCTACCCCAATGCCGCGCCCGGTTCTGTAGAGACCGTCATCTTTGAGTCCACGCTCAACCCGGAGGCGGTGCAGCGTTCCAACGGCCTCAAGATGATCACCGAACCCTACCTGAAGAACGAGACGGGCGCGTACATTGACGCCAATGGAAACCCCATCTCAGACCCCAAGGGGAACTACCTGCCTGGCAAGTCGGATGCGGATCGCGTTCCCAACCCGGCCTACTCGCCTGCGGTGAAAGTCGTGCAGGTTGTGCAGGCCGAGATGTTCCAGGCTGGCCAGACCGCGATGCAGAACGTCCTCACAACCAATCCCAACGTGAAACTGGTCCTGGCTTATGCCGGCGATGGGGCGATGGGCGCTTCACAGGCCATCATGGATGAGTACGCCAAAGGGGCCGCGAGCGTCATCAAAGACCTGGACAAGGTGGCGGTCTTCAGCGTGGGGATGATCGGCGCGGAAGGGCCGGCGGTTGCGGATTCCTCCAAGGGGAAGGGCGTCTTCCGTGGCACGATCCGCTTCGGCGGCGACCTGATTGGCCGCACCATGCAGTACGCGGGCAAGATGCTCAATGGCGAGCCGTACCCCAAGATCGTGTGGGATGACCTGGACATGGTAACCGGCGTGGATGGGCAACTGATGGCTGTGCCGGTGGAGAGCGCGAAGATGCTGATTGTACCCACGGCCGCGCCGCAGCCCTTGATGCTGCCCCCCGGTCCTCCGAAGCCCTAGGCCCGGCGGACTGGCGCAGAACGACAGGCCTGAACAGGGGGCTGGGGCAGGCACCCGGGCAGACCTCCTCAGCCCCCGTTGTTGACTCTGTACGGCGAGCATGCGATAGATGAGGTTCTATGAGTGCAGACTATGTCGTTGAGATGAAGGGCATTTGCAAGCGCTTCGGCGGGATTGAGGCGCTGCGCAACGTGGATTTGGAACTTCGGCGCGGCGAGATCATGGGCATCGTCGGCGACAACGGCGCTGGCAAGTCCACGTTGATGAAGATCCTGTCGGGGGCCTATCTGGCCGACGCCGGAGAAATCTTCATTGACGGTCAGAAGGTGCACATTCGCGGCCCGTTGGACGCGCGCCGCCTGGGCATCAGCATGATCTACCAAGACCTGGCGCTGTTCAACAACCTGGACGTGGCCCAGAACATCTTCGCGGGCAGGGAGTTGGTGCGAGACCGCTTCGGCGTGTTCATCGACAAGAAGCGAATGTACAACAGGGCTGCCGAGTTGATCCGCGACCTGCGCGTGGACATCAAGTCGCCGAAGATGAGCGTAGCCCGCATGTCGGGAGGCCAGCGGCAGATGGTCGCCTGCGCTCGCGCCATTGCGTTCCAGTGCAAGGTCCTCATCATGGACGAGCCAACGGCTGCGCTGGGCGTTACCGAAGCCAACAAACTCTTGGGTCTCATCCGGAATCTGAAGGACATGGGCCTGTCCATCTTGCTCATCACCCAGCGCATCCCTGACGTCTTGGCAATTGCCGACCGCGTATTCGTGCTCAAGGGCGGGCAGCGGCAGGATGTCATGGAAGTCAGCAAGGTAACGCTGGACGACGTGGTTACCATGATCGTCAAGGGCAAGGGCGGAAACGGTACTGCGGCCCCTGAGGTGCAGTACAAGTCCTTCGGGTAGCCCAAGACGAGCCGGAGAGCGGGAACAAGAGCGGGTTCATCCAGTCCAGCGGTGAGAGAAGCGATGCCAAAAGTAGACATCAGTGGTCTCAGGAAATATACAGTTCTGTTCATCCTTCTGGGACTCATGGTCTTCTTCTCGTTTACCAGTCCCTACTTCCTGACGGTGCGGAACCTGACCAATATCGTCATCCAGAACACGTATTTCATCATCGTCGCGGTCGGGCTATCGTTCGTCATGATTGGAGGCGGGATTGACCTGTCGGTCGGCTACCAGATGTCGCTGGTGGGCGTGATTACGGCGATGGCGATGGTGGTGTACCATCTGCCGGTCTGGCTGGCCGTGCTCATCGGGCTTCTGCTCGGCACGGGCCTGGGGTTCATCAACGGCGTCATCGTGTCCAGCATCCGCATCTTCCCCCTGATTGCCACGCTGGCGACCAGTGCGGTGTTTCAGGGCATCTCGTATCTGGTGTCCAAGGCGAACACGTTCCGGGCTTATCCGGAGCAGTTCTTGCTCCTCACCAGGGGGAAGGTGTTGGGAATCCCCTTTGACATCCTTCTGGCGCTGGTGGTCGTCGTCTTGGCCAGCGTTGTGTACAGCGAAACGACGTTCGGCCGTCGGCTGATGGCCCTGGGAGGCAATGAGGAGGCCGCGCGGCTACTCGGCATCCACACGAAGAGGATGAAGGTCGCGATGTACACGATCTGCGGGTTCCTTACGGCGCTCGCGACCATGGTAATGATCTCCAAGGCGAACACGACCAACTCCTCATTCGGGCCTGGCACCGAGTTCATCGCCCTCACCGCGGCGATTGTGGGCGGCGTCAGTTTCATGGGCGGCGAGGGGAGTGTGCCTGCGCTGGTGGCCGGGGTGTTCGTCCTTGCGGTCATCGGCAACGGCATGCAATTGGCTGGCTGGGGGACCTACGCTCAGTTCATCGTGAGGGGCCTCATCCTTCTTGGCGCTGTCGCCTTTGACGAGTATCAGCGGAATCTGCAACGGAACAGGCAGAAGGGGTGCTAGGCGACGGCCTCTGAAGCGCACCACCTGCCAGAACCAGAATCTTGCACAAAGGGGGTGATAGAGAGCAATATCAGTATTCACTGGACTCCTGCTGTGGTAACATTCACGAACCCAAACTTTCGCAACGCTAGGAGGAAAATCATGAACAAGAGGCTGTTCACCGTTCTTACCGTAGTGCTCGTGTTGGCGACCGTGCTGTCGGCCTGCGGGGCCAAGGCGACGCCGACGCCGACCGCGAAGCCGGCAGCGCCAACCGCGGCGCCGACGACGGCACCCACCACGCCACCCGCCAAACAACTGCGTGTCGGCTACTGCATTCCCGATGCGGCGAACTCCTTCCTGTCGGCCCTGACGACCCGCGTGAAGGAACTCTTCGCGGCGGATGGGATTGAGGTCCTGGTGGCCAGCGCGGATGGCGATGCCGCCAAGCAGTACAACCAGATTGAGAACTTCATCTCCATGGGTGTGGATGCGCTCATCGTCATGTCGGTGGACCCCGTGGGCGTGATCAGCGCGGTGGAGCAGGCGAAGAAGGCGGGCATCAAGGTCCTGGGTGTCCCCGTGGACGAGCAGGGGCCCTATGATGCCTTCATGCACACTGACCAGTACGAAATCGGCACGCTGGCGGCTGGCATGGCGTGCGACTTCATCAACAAGACGTACCCCAACGCGCCCGACAAGAGCATTGAGGTCGCCATCATGAGCACCGAGGGCGCGCCTGAGATGAAGAAGCGCACCAACGGCTTCCGCACCATTGAGAGTTGCCCCAAGGCCAAACTGGTAACGTTCGTGGACGTTCCCAACGCCACCATCACGGCAGGCGTTACCACCGCAGAGAACATCCTGACCGCGTATCCCAACGTAAAAGTGTTCCTGGTCATCGGCGATTCGGGCGCCATGGGCGTCTCGCAGGCTATTCGCGCGTTTGCGCCGAACGACCTTGACAAGTATGCTGTGTTCTCGGGGGACGTGAACCCGGAGAACATCCCGCTCATCAAGGGTTGCAAGGACCCGTACCGGGGCGCGGTGGCCATCGGCGGCGGGCCTGAAGACCTCGCGCAGCGCACGTATGAACTCGTGAAGAAGATGGTAACGGGCCAGCCGTTCCCTGCCGAAACGCTGGACCCGCTCGTAACCATCAAGTGCGAGCAGTAGGGTGTAACCCGGGGGTTGCCGCCGGGTCATCTGCTCAGACGGCTAGGGGGCGGGCCGAGCCCCCTAGCCGCATCCTCTGGGATGGAGTAGGGCATGGATTCCGACATCGTTTTGTCGCTCAGAAACCTGGTGAAGCGGTATCCCGGTGTCCTGGCGCTTGACCACGTGTCGCTAGACTTCAGGGCGGGGGAGGTGCACGCGCTGCTGGGAGAGAACGGCGCAGGCAAGTCCACCCTGGTCAAAGTGGTTGGCGGGGCTATAGAGCCCGACAGCGGCACCATCCGCATCAACGGGCACGAGTTCACGCGCATGAACCCGCACCTCGCCAGGAGCCTGGGGATTGAGGTCATCCACCAAGAGTTCAACCTGGTGCCGCCCCTATCGGTGGCCGAGAACATCTTCCTCGGCGACCGAATCGGCGGGCAGTATCTCGTAGACTTCAAGACCATGAAGCAGCGGGTGCGGGAAATCTTCCAGCAGTTGAACATCACGATAGACCCCGACCGACGGGTGAGGGACCTGTCGCCGGCGCAGCAGCGCCTCGTAGAGATTGCGAAGGCCGTGTCCAAGGACGTGCGGGTGCTCATCATGGACGAGCCCACGGCTCCGCTTTCCGTGGCCGAAGTGGAACACATGTTTGAAATCGTTGCGGAGTTGAGGCGGCGGGGGGTTACGGTCATCTACATCTCGCACCGCCTGGAAGAAGTGTTCCGCATCGCCGATCGGGTGAGCGTCATGCGCGATGGCCGCTACGTGGCCACGAGGGCGACGGCTGACACGAACCGCAAAGAACTCATTAGCCTTATGGTGGGACGAGAACTGACGGAGACCTATCCGCCCAGCAAAGCCACGCCGTCGCACGTGGCGCTGGAGATCAAGAACCTCAGCGGTAACGGCGTCCGGGACATCTCGTTCTCGGTCAGGAAGGGCGAAATCCTGGGGCTGTCGGGCTTGGTGGGCGCGGGCCGCACCGAACTGGCGATGGTCATCTTCGGCGCGGCGCCCGCCGAACGCGGCGAAATCTGGGTGAACGGCCAGTGCGTAACGATCAAGTCGCCCGCCGATGCCATTCGCCACGGCATCGGCCTGCTGCCCGAGGACAGGAAGGGTCAGGGCCTTTTCCTGGAGATGGGCGTGAAGTGGAATGTCTGCTTCCCGATTATTCGCAGAATCTCTCCGCGTGGCTTGGTTGACACGAAGGCGGAGCACGAAATCGCGGCGAAGTACAAGGAGCGCCTGGACATCCGCACGCCGAGCCTTGACCAACGGGTGAAGAACCTGAGCGGCGGCAACCAGCAGAAGGTCATCCTCGCCAAGGCCCTGGCGGCGGAGTCCGACATCCTCATCTTTGACGAGCCGACCAAGGGCATTGATGTCGGCACAAAGCAGGAAATCTACAAACTCATGCGCGAACTGGCGAATAACGGCATCGCGATTATCATGATTTCGTCTGACATGCAGGAACTGCTAGGGATGTCGGACCGGATTGTGGTGCTCTGCGAGGGCCAGTTCGCCGGAGAGGTTCAGCGGGAGCAGTTTAGCCAGAACTACATTCTAGACCTTGCGTCGGGGACGCATTGATGGAGGTATCCGGATGGTGGCCAAGATACAGCCGGTCGTGAGGAGCCTGTACCGAAACGCGGGCGACTTTGCGCGCCGATATGCTCCTCTCCTGATTCTGACCAGTCTGGTATTGCTGTTCACATTCATCTCGCCCAATTTCATGACGGTGAAGAACCTAACGCTGATGCTGCGGCAGGTGTCCTTTGCGACCATCAGCGCCGTGGGGATCATGTTCGTGATGATCTCCGGCGCGATAGATTTGTCCATCGGTTCCCAGATTGTGTTCACCAACATCGTGATGGCCATCCTCATGGCGCGGTATCACGTGAACCCCGTCCTGGCGATCTTGTTCTGCCTGTTCATGGGGACGTTCCTGGGAACCGTGAACGGCGTGCTGAGCGTGAAACTTCAGATTCACCCGCTCATCATCACGCTGGGGACGGGGACGATCTACAAGGGGCTGGGGTATATCGTCGCCAACGGGAAGAACATCATCGGCTTGCCCGAGTCCTTCAAGGTTCTGGGGCAGGGGTACATCGGCCCCGTGCCGATTCCGGTGTTGATCATGGCCGTGGTCGCCCTCATCGGCAATTTCGTCCTCACGCGCACGTACTTTGGCCGGTACGTGTTCGCCATGGGCGGCAACCCCGAGGCAGCCCGCCTGGCAGGCGTGGACATCAACCGCATGCGCATCATCACCTTCGCGATTTGCGGGTTCGCGTCGGCCATCACGTCGGTGCTGCTGCTGTCGCGGGTGTTTTCGGGCCAGGTGTTCACCGGCCAGGGGATTGAGTTTGACTGCCTGACCGCCGCGTTGCTGGGTGGCGTGAGTTTCATCGGCGGGGAGGGCACCATCTTCGGGCTAATCACGGGCGTCCTCATCATCGGTGTGCTCAACAACGCCATGCAATTGGCGGGACTGCCCGACTTCTACCAGAACGTGGTGAAGGGCACGGTGCTCCTGGTGGCCGTGGGCTTTGACATGTACCAGAAGCGGAGACGGGCCAAGGAGACCATCGCAAGGGTATCCACGCATGGGTAAGCCTGCTCCGAGCGACTCACTACACAACGAGGTGGGAAACATGAGAGAACACGGTATTCCCAAGGGGCCGGTGCCCCATCCCGCGGTGCAGAATCCCCATCCGCCCGCGAAGACGGATCACATCAAGCGCAAGTACCTGGATGTCCCGTATTCGTCGTTGTCGCCCGCGCAGAAACTGGACATCTACCTGCCGGATGAGGGCGATGGCCCGTTCCCGGTGATCGTGTCCATCCACGGCGGGGCGTTCCTGGGCTGCGACAAGGCGGACGCGCAGGTGGAGCCGATGCTACGGGGCCTGAAGCGCGGCTATGCGGTTGTCGCGGTGAACTACAGGCTGAGTTGGGAGGCGAAGTTCCCCGCCCTCATCCACGACGTGAAAGCCGCCGTGCGCTGGATTCGCGCCAACGCTGCCCGCTACGGGTTTGACCCCAACCGCATCGCGGCGTGGGGAGGGTCGGCCGGGGGGTATCTGGCGGCCATGCTGGGCACGAGCGCGGGCATCCCCGAACTGGAGGACCTGAGCCTGGGCAACCCGGACCAGCCAAGCCATGTGCAGGCGGTCGTGGCCTGG
>JARYMK010000086.1 GCA_029907165.1 Anaerolineae bacterium | reverse complement strand
CGATCGCGCGCCGAAGTCCAGTTCGGCCACGACAGCGGCCTCGGCGTCGGCGCTCGCGGCCTGGGCCAGAACGCCCCTGCCGTCCACCGTCATCTCCACCGGAGCCAGCACGCACGACCGCCCCACCAGCCCCGCGCCTACCGGATATGCCTCTATCCCGAACGTTTGGTTCGCCTGCACCTCGCGCCACAGCCGCGCCAGCCATGCCCCCTCGGACGTGTCGCGGAGCACCCCGACATGCACCAAGACCTCGGCGCCCAGCAGCGTCAGCGCGCGGCTCACCTCGGGCACGAGGACGTCCGCGCCGACCACCAGGCCCAGCGCCCCGGCCGACGAGTCAAACACGCGGAGTTCCTCGCCAGGGGAGCACATAGCGGCCCGGTCGTCGCGGCTCAGGTGAATCTGCCGCTGGACGCCCACGAGGCGACCATCGTCGGCAAACACGTGCAGGCAGGGGAAGACCCGCCCGTCCTCATCGCGCTGGGGGCCGATGTCGGCCACCAGGTACAGGCCGAAGCGCCGTGCCAGTTCGCCCGCCTTCGTCAGCGGCCCGTCCCAGACCTCATCCCAGCCCGGACTGCCCGACAGGACGGCCAGGCGCACGCCGCGCCCTTCCAGACGGGCAAGGGCCTGGGCCCAATACGAAGCCCAGGCCCCATCCGACGCGAAGGTGAACTGTCGCCCTTGCAGTGCGGCGACAGCCACGCGGCATTCCTCACCCACGCCCTTACTCCGACGCCGCGGCGGTCGCCTCGGCGCGCGCCTGCATCACACGGCGCAGGCGTTCGGCGTCCTGGCGGATGTAGCGGGCCACGCCCAGGAATAGGAACGCGCACAGCAGCCACGTGCTGACGCAGATGGTCAGGATGGCGTTGCCCAGGGTAGAGCGCACCGCAATGCACCCTGCCAGCGCCGGCGCGATGGCAGAGCCGATGTTCTCAATGAAACTCAGCGTGGCCTGGGCCGTGCTGCGGACCTCTGGCTCGGCCACGTCGTGGATGGTGGCCTGCACGTTCGGCGCGGCGATGGACATGGTCAGCCCCGTCAGGCACATGAAAATCATGAACGGCACCAGTTGGCCCGATGGGATGCTCAACGTGATGGTCAGCAGAATCGCGCCCAGGAGCACGCCGGTCGCGCTTGTGAGCGCACGTCCCCTGTAGTCGCGCTTGAAGAAGAAGTCGCCGATGGAGCCGCCCACAAAATACCCTGCCGACAGCGCCAGGATCGCCACCATCATGACGCTGGTGGTCTCGCCCGCGGAGAAGCCCCGCTCGGTCTCCAGGAAGCGGAAGAACCAGAAGGTGATTACCTGCCACGGGAACACGCCGAAGAACCCCTGCGCGAACAGGAACAAGAGCGACTTGCGGCGGAACAGGCTCAGCGCCACCTTGCGGTCAAAACGGAACGAAGGAATCTCCGCAAGGTCGACCAACTCCGGCTCGGCCTTGCCGCGGGGCGGCTCCTTGAGGCCGGCGAACAGCACGATAGCCAGCAGGATGCCCAGGCTGCCGGTGAGGATGAACACCTTGCGCCAGCCCAGCGTATCCCGCAGGATCATGGCCAGAATCATGCCCAGCATGTACCCCAGCGGCATCGCAGTCTGCAGAAGGCCATAGACCTTGCCCCGTATGTTCGGCCCGAAGTAGTCGGCCAGTAGGCTATAGATGCCCGGGTAACTGCTGTCGTCAATGCCCGTGGACGAGCGCGTGATGAGGAACGTGGTGTAGTTGGGAGCGATTGCGTTGAGCCAGGTGGTGGAACCCCAGATGAACGAGGCCAGCGCGATGAGTTTGGCGCGCGCGTACCGGTCGTACAGATACCCCCAGACCGGATACATGATGGCCGCGACGAGGATGGCGAAACTGGAGACCAGGCCCATCTGCGCCTCGTTGATGCCGAACTCGTCCATGATGGGCGTAGTCAGCGGGCCGATGAGCAGGCGGTCTGCCTGGTGGAGCAGCATGAAGAAGAAGAACATCAAGACGACAAACCACCGGTATTTGGATTTCATTCCACTCCTCCCCGTGTCAGAGTTGGTTACCGCATGGATGTCTGCTTGTGCCCCTGGGGCTTACGGTTATCTCGCCGGCTGCTCACCTCCTTCCGATGGGTGATGATGCCTCTGGTTCGCACCCTGGACTTCCCGCAGGAGTTCTATCGCATGGGGAAGCGCAGGCAGGATGGTCTCCAGGTTCTCCTTCACGGCCTTGGGGCTGCCGGGGAGATTGACGATGAGCGTCCGGCGCCGAATTCCCGCCACCGCGCGGGACAGCATAGCATGAGGGGTTACGCGCAAACTGGCGGCGCGCATGGCCTCGGCCAGGCCGGGGGCCTCGCGCTGAATGACGGCCCGCGTGGCTTCGGGGGTTACGTCGCGCGGGGCGAAGCCGGTGCCACCGGTCGTGAGGATGAGGTCCAGGTCGGCCTCGTCGCACCACCGGCGCAGGACTGCGGCGATCTGGTCCTGCTCATCGGGCACCACCGCCGTCTGGGCCACGTCGGCCTGAAGCGCCGCGCGCACGATGTCGGCGATGAGCGGGCCGGCGAGGTCCTGGTACTCACCCCGGGAGGCGCGGTCGCTCACCGTCAGGATTCCAACGCGCATGGGTTTCTCCAAGTATCTGTTTTCGGGAGACGGCTACTTCTTGAGAAACTGCCGCCACTCGCCGTGGAAGCCGTCTTCGCTCACGCCGTAGTAGTAGTGGATGCGGCCAGTGCGGTCGCGCTGCACCAGGTTGTACCGGCGGCGGCTGCCGCTGCCGTACACCTTCCACAGGCCGATGTCGCCCTGCCAGGTGATCTTGTCCCCGGCCACGGGCGCTTCTTCGTGCTGGGTGATCGCCGAGCGCCATAGCCTGCGCGCCGACTTGCGGGTTACGTTGGTAACCACGTTGCCGTTGCGCAAGTCTTTGAGCGAATGGTAGATGGTTCCCTTGCGCTCCTCGGACTCCACGATTTCCACGCCCGTGCGCGGCGGCGCAATGCGGAACAGCGGCTCTTCCTCCTCCGCCGCTGGAGCGGGCGGTTCGGCTGCCGCAGGCTCCGCGACCGCGGGCAGCGGGGCCTTCTCCTCCAGAGCGCGCTTCACCAACTGGATGATCTCATCGCGCAGTGCTAGGCTCGTCTCCGACTCGTGCCGCACGTAAATCTGCGTGCCCTCCACCGAGTACGGGATGTCGGTTCCGCGCGGGACGCTGACACGGACGATCTTCTTGCCCTGGGATTCCAGCGTGTCTATGGTTACGTCAACCGGCGGCGTAACCTTGCGCTGAATCTCCGCCTTGACCATGGCGGCCACTTCCTCTGGCTTGTCCACCCCCACCGGCGGGGTTTTGGCATTGGCGCTGACGCCGATGAAGATCGTCCCGCCGTTGGTGTTGGCGAAGGCGACTACGTCGCAGATAATGGCGCGCAAACGGCCGCCCTGCCGCGTGGCCGACTCAAAGAACGACTGCACGATGTTCGGCCCCTCCTGCCGCGCCGCCATCACGTGGTCAAACGGCTGCTTGGCAGGGCGGTAGGGCCGCGTGCGGGCGAAGTCGTCGCCCAGGAACAGTTCCTTGATGGCCGCGAACGTGGTCTCGGGCAGGAGCAACTCGGTGATACGGTCGCCCACCCCCAGCAGTCGCTTGTCCTTCGGGTCGGCAGTCAGGCGGTGCGCGTCGGAGCCCTGGATGCAGTGCATGCGGCGCGGGTATTCGGGCTTGGAGCCGCTGTAGAACGAGGCGGTGTTCCTGCGCCTGCCGCTCTCCAGGTCGGTTACTTCCAGCGCGTGCAGGTTCGGATCCTGCGTGTAGGCGATCTTCGTCTGCCCGCCGAAGTCAAACCCCTGCATCGCCACGCCGTGGGTGGAGTTGGCGTGGGCCGCGATGACCAGAGCGCCTGCCCGCGCCATCTCGCGGTACGCGGTGAGCACGTCCGACGTGGCCCCAACCTCCGTGCTCCCGTCGTCCAGTTTGTCCGGCGGGACGTTCAGGCGCAACAGCAGGTGCTCTATCTCCCGCACCGTCGCGTCTTCGGGGAAAATGGCCAGGATGTGGAAGCCCAGCGTGGCCGTGAACTCCACGCCGGGGAGCACCAGAATCTTGCCAAGTAGGCGGCGATACTCCGCCAGTTGCTCTTTCTCCGCGGGCGTCAGGCGGTTCAGCCGCTCCAGGAGTTCCAGGTTCTCAACTTCCTGGCGCATGGCCGCGTAACCGCGGATGGTGTTGTGATCCGTAAACGCGATGATGTCCAGCCCGCGCTCCTCGGCACGGCGCAGGATGTCCAAGTAGCGCACGTTCGGCTCCTGATAATCCGCGGATGCCGGCGTGTGCACGTGCAGGTCAGCCTTCTTCCATTCCATCTGTCCTGCGCTAGTCTTCTTCGTACCTTTCATAAACTCTCTTTCAACTCAGAATCTGCAAGTCCTCGTGGCATGCGCCAGCAGCGCGATTCGGCTCCAACATCTGTTGGCAACCGTCATTGCAAGGGCGCTGAGCGTCCGGAGCAATCCCCGCTGGGTGCGAGATTGCTTCGCTTCGCTCGCAATGACAGGTAGGCCTGGGATTGCTTCGCTTCGCTCGCAATGACAGACAGGCCTGGGATTGCTTCGCTTCGCTCGCAATGACAGATAGGTCTGGGATTGCTTCGCTTCGCTCGCAATGACAATATCGGTGGCACGGCGTGCTTTACGACTTACCATGTTTATTGTAACATAAAACGCCCATTTATCAAATAACCGTTCATCGTGGCCCGCAAATTGCAGCATGTTGGTCAAGACACCGCGCCGAAAGCGCGAACGAGGGAGGTTGCGAAGCGAACCGATGACACGACCACACTTGCCGTCTACGCTGACTGCCGTCCTGTTGGCGGCGCTGATCCTCGCTGGCTGCTCCGCCCTCATGCCACAGGCCAACGCGCCCGCGCCAGTGGCGAACTCACCCGCGCCGCAGGCCACGACCGAGCCGGCCACCGCCCCGACGCAGCCCGAGCCCATCGCCACAGCCGCGCCGGAGCCTACGACCCCGCCCGTCGCAGAACCGACGCCTGCACTGCCGCCCCAGAACCGCGTCCTCAACATCCTGCTCCTGGGCAGCGACCAAAGGGAGGGGCAGACCGGCCCCTGGCGCACCGACGTCATCATGTGGGTTACCATCCACCGCGACGAGAAGCAGGTCGGCATCCTCAGCATCCCCCGCGACCTGTGGGTCAGCATCCCCAAGGTGGGCGAGAACCGCATCAACGTCGCCGACTACTTCGGGGAGACGCTGAAGTATCCCGGCGGCGGGCCAGCCCTTGCGGCCGACACCCTCAAGAACAACCTCGGCCTGGAGACCCACCGCTACATCCGCCTCAACTTTGAGGCCTTTGAGCGCGTCATTGACGCCATGGGCGGGATCACGGTGGACGTGGATTGCCCGATTGAGGACAAGTTCATAGACGACTCGGCGCCCGGCGGCTTCCGTCTGCTGAAGGTTCCGGCGGGCCGCCAAGTCATGGACGGCAAGACGGCGCTGATGTTCGCGCGCTCCCGACACGGGCGCGGCGACATTGACCGCACCCGCCGCCAGCAGCGCGTCCTGATGGGCATTCGCAACCGCGCGCTGGACGTGGGCATGATTCCCCGCATTCCCCGCATCTGGGCCGCCCTCAAGGACTCGGTGGACACGAACCTGACGCTCCAGGAGGTGCTCTCGCTGGCGCTCCTCGCCAAGGACATCGCGCCGGAGCAGATTCACAGCCGCGTGATAGATTACACCATGGTCCGGGACTGGACAACGCCAGAAGGCGCGATGGTGCTCCTGCCCGACCGCGCCAAGATTATGGACGCCATCGCCCACCTGATGGACAGCCCGCCGCTCATGGAGGCATCCAAGTTCCCCGGGACATGCCCTGACTAGACAATGCCCGCCCGGGTTTGGCAACCGGCGGCTCCATTGGTATCATGAAGCCATCGGCTGTATCGTCATGCAGCGCAGGACGGGAGCCCCCTATGCCCACGGCGAAGCCGGGTACGGTAACGCTAATCGGATCAGGCGAGATGACCGACGCCATGGCGAGGGTGTATCGCGTCATTCTCGGTCGCATCCCTGGCGATGCGCGCGCCGTGTTTCTGGATACGCCCGCGGGCTTCCAGTTGAACGCCGACGAGATTTCCGAGCGCGCCGTGGACTATTTCCGCACCCGGCTGGCGATTCCCCTCGCCGTCGCCTCGTTCAAGGACCGTCGGACGCTGGACGATGAGGTGCTGGACGCGAACCTGCGCCTCATCGCGCGAGCGGACCTCATTTTCGCAGGGCCGGGCAGCCCGACGTACACGGTGTCCCAGTGGCAGGGCCATCCCGTCTTCGTGACGTGCGTCCGGCGGCTGCACGACGGCGCGCACCTCATCTTCGCCAGCGCCGCCGCCATCGCCATGAGCCGATTCACCTTGCCCGTGTACGAAATCTACAAGGTCGGCGCCGATCCCCACTGGGTGGACGGGCTGGACCTGCTGGGGCCGTTCGGCATGCCCCTCGCCATCATGCCCCACTGGAACAATGCCGAGGGCGGTACCCACGACACGCGCTTCTGCTTCATGGGCGCTCCCCGGCTGGCGATTCTTGAGCGGCAACTGCCGGAGGGTGTTGCAATCCTGGGTATAGACGAGTACACCGCGTGCATTCTGGACTTGCAGGCCAACACCGGCTCGGTGCTGGGCGCGGGAGGCGTTACCATCCGGCGGCAAGGCCGCGACGCCGTCTATCTCTCAGGCGCGTCGTTCTCGCTGGATGCGCTGCGCACCATAGGGGCGTCTCCGGCGGCGCGAGAATCACGGGCGCCAGTCCCCGACGCGCCACCAGCCCCCAGCCTGGCCGATGAACTCCAGCGCGTGCGGCTTCTACTGGAGCGCCAACCCGACGACCTGGCGGCGGGGCTGTTCGCGTTGTACCGCCTCGCACGCGCGCTGGAATCCGCCACCGACGCCGAGCAAGCGCAGGATGCCCGCCATGTCCTGGCCGCCGGGCTCTCGCGCCTGGCGCAGGCGGCCGGCGATTCCGATGTGGCAGCACCCTACGTGGCCCTGTGCGTGGCCGTCCGCGACGAACTTCGCAAGGCCGGCCTCTGGGCGCAGGCCGACGCCATCCGCGAGCGACTTCTGGCGCTGGGCATCGTGCTGGAAGATACCCCCGGCGGCACGCGCTGGCGCCGCAGGCAAGGTGCCAAACATACCGAAAGGAGCGGGCAGACATGACCACAATCACGTGCTATGGAGCCGTCTCGTGCATTGGGGGAAACAAGATTCTTGTGGAGGACGGCAACACGCGCCTGTTCTTGGACTTTGGGCTGGATTTCGGCCATGCGGGCCGGTTCTTCAACGAGTACCTTCGCCCGCGCCCAACCCGGGGGCTGCTGGACCTCCTGGCGCTGGGGCTGCTCCCCCCGCTGGAGGGCCTGTACCGCGACGACCTGGCCTTCCCGGGCCTGTGGGAACGCTTCCGCCCGCACCCGCTCTATCGGGACGTGCGCCGCGAGGGCCTGGCCGCCGACGCTGTGCTCTTCTCGCACGGGCATCTGGATCACAACGCGGATATTTCTTATGTCAACCCAAATATCCCTGTCTACTGCACGCGAGTTACCGCCTTCATCGCCCGCGCCATGCAAGTCACCGGCCAGACGACTTTTGAGCGCGAACTCGTGTACATCAGCCCGCGCGTGCTTGCGGACTCGGGCGAATTGCAGGCGGATCGCAAATCGCCCCACCGGTGTCGCCCTCACTACTTCGTGGACGGCGGCTTGACCGATGTAGCCAGGGATTACTGGGAGCACCTGCCCAAAAGCGAAGGCAGCCGGGGCAAAGCCTTTGAGCCCGCCTGCGCCCATCCGGCCCCGGAATCCGTCAACGGCCTGCCCATCCGCTGGTGGCCCGTGGATCACTCCATCCCGGGCGCGGGTGGGTATGCCATCCGCACGTCGGCGGGCTGGATCGCCTACACCGGCGACATCCGCTTCCACGGCAAGGCGGGCGAACTCAGCCGGCAGTTTGCCCGCGACTTGGCCCGACTCCACCCCGTTGCGCTCCTGTGCGAGGGGACCCGGCCTGACCCCGACCCCTCGCCCACCACCGAAGCCGACATCATCGCCAACGCGCTGCGCCTGGTGAAGGAAGCCGCCGGCAAACTCGTGGTGGCCGATTTCGGTCCGCGCAACGTGGAGCGCCTGGAATCCTTCGCAACGGTGGCCGAACAGACCGGGCGCACGCTCCTCATCCTACCCAAAGATGCCTATCTCCTCCAGGCCATGGCCCTGGCGAACCCCGAACAGTACACACCGCCGGAGCAGCAGCCCGTCCTCCAACTGTACGCCGACCCAAAGGCCGCGCCCCGCCCCTGGGAGCAGAACCTACGCGACGCCTGGCCCAGGCGGCTCATCAGCCCTGCCGACGTCTCCCGCGCCCCAGGCGAGTACATCCTGTGCTTCTCGCTGTGGGACGCCAACGACCTGCTGGATTTGCAGGGAGTGGAGGGCGGCATCTATCTGTATTCCAGCAGCCGCGCCTATGACGACGAGCAGGCCGCCGACCTGGACCGGCTGCGCAACTGGGTGCGGCACATGGGCTTCACGCTGCACGGCGACCCCGACGACAACGACCGCGTGCCGCTCCACGCTTCGGGCCACGCCTCTGGCCCGGAACTGGTGGAGTTCGTCGCCACCGTCAAGCCCGACATGCTCATCCCCATCCACACCGAGCGCCCCGAGTGGTGGGAGCGGGAACTGGCGGGCACCGGCATCCGCATCCAGAGGCCGGAGATGGGGAGGCCGATTGTGCTTATGTAAAGCCGCCGGGCGTATTTAGACCTACGCCTCGGCGGCAAGAGTCCTGAAAGGGGAGTTACAGTCCTCCCTACTCCACCCACCCCAGGGTGCGCTCCACCGCCTTGAGCCAGCCCTTGTACAGGCGCGCGCGGGTCTCGGCGTCCATGTGCGGCTCCCACCGCTTGTCCACAGCCCAGTTCGTGCGCAGGTCAGCCAGCCCGCCCCAGAACCCGACGGCTAGCCCCGCCGCGTAAGCCGCGCCCAGCGATGTGGTCTCGGCCACCTTGGGCCGCACCACCGGCACGCCCAGGATGTCGGCCTGGAACTGCATCAGCAGTTCGTTCTGCACCATGCCGCCGTCCACCTTCAGCGCCGACAGTTTCACCCCCGAATCCTTCTCCATCGCGTCCAGCACCTCGCGGGTCTGGTACGCGGTGGCTTCCAGCGCCGCGCGGCACAGGTGCGACTTGTTCACGTAGCGCGTCAGCCCCACAATGACGCCACGCGCGTCGCTCCGCCAGTAGGGCGCGAACAGCCCCGAGAACGCGGGCACGATGTACACGCCGCCGCTGTCCTGCACCTGTCGCGCGTAGTCCTCCACGTGCTTGGCGAAGTCAAAGAACCGCAGATTGTCGCGCAGCCACTGCACCAGCGCGCCCGTGATGGCGATGGAGCCTTCCAGGCAGTACACCGCCGGCGCGTCGCCCATCTTGTACCCCACCGTGGTGAGCAGGCCGCTGGTGCTGGGCACAGGCTCCGTGCCCGTGTTCAACAGCATGAAGCAGCCGGTGCCGTAGGTGTTCTTCGCCTCGCCCGGGCTGAAGCACGTCTGGCCAACCAGCGCGGCCTGCTGGTCGCCCAGGTCGCCGCAGACCGGCACCGCCGCGCCCAGCGGCCCGTCCTCCGGCGTCGTCCCGTACAGCGCCGGGTCGGACGAGGGACGAATGCGCGGGAGCATGGCCCGCGGAATCCCTAGGATGCCGAGAATCTCGTCGTCCCAGTCCAGGGTGCGCAGATTCATGAGCATGGTGCGGCTCGCGTTGGTTACATCCGTAACGTGCGCGCCGCCGTTCGGGCCGCCCGTCAGGTTCCAGATGATCCACGTGTCCATGTTGCCGAACAGGGCATCGCCTCGCTCGGCGGCGGCGCGGACGCCAGGCACGTTGTCCAGAATCCAGCGAATCTTCGGGCCGGAGAAATACGTGGCCAGGGGCAGGCCCGTCTTGGCGCGGAAGCGGTCCTGTCCGCCATCCTTCGCCAGCGCGTCGCAGATGTCCTTGGTGCGGGTGCACTGCCACACGATGGCGTTGTAGCAGGGCTTGCCCGTGTGCCGGTCCCAGACCACCGTCGTCTCGCGCTGGTTGGTTACGCCGATGGCGGCCAGGTCGTGCGGGCTGATGCGGGCCTTGTCCAGCGCGCCCTGGATCACCTGGCAGGTGCGCTCCCAGACCTCCAGCGGGTCGTGTTCCACCCAGCCCGCCTGGGGGTAAATCTGCCGGTGCTCCAACTGGTGCAACCCGACGACCTGCCCCGTGTGGTCAAAGATCATGAAGCGGGTGCTGGTTGTCCCCTGGTCAATCGCAGCGACGTACTTTGCGGCCATAGTCCTCCCTCACTTGCCAAGAACTTTCTTGAGTCCAATGGGGTCGTTCGTCGTGATGGCGTCCACGCCCCATTCGGCCATGCGACGCATCTCGCCGGGGCTGTCCACCGTCCACACGCCGATCTTCAGCCCGCGGGCGTGAACCGCATTGACCAGCAGGTCCGACACGCCCGCCGAGGACGGCATGATGTAGTCGGCGCCCGTCTGCGCGATGACCTCGTCCACGAACTGCTCGTGGGGCTTGGCGGCGTTCAGCGAGAGCGTCGTGCCACTGAGCAGAGCGCCCGTCTTGAAGCGCGGATCTAGTTTCTTCACCTGCACAATGGTGGGAAAATCAAACGAGATGATGATGACATCGTCCACCATATCGCGGGCCTTCACGGCATCTATGACCTTCTGCTCAATGCCAGGATAACGCCCGAAGATCTTCTCTACCTTGATCTCAATCTGCACCTGGGCCTTGCCCTTGACCAGGTCCAGCACCTCGCCCAGGGTGGGGACAGGCTCGGCGGGCCATGGGCCGCCCTTGAACTTCGCCGCCGCGTTGAAGTTGCGGATGTCGGCATAGTTCATCTGGTAGATGAACCCCTTGCCATCCGTAGTGCGGGACAGGTCCGGGTCGTGCATGACGACGAGTTCGCCGTCCTTGGACAGATGCACGTCGCACTCCACCATATCCACGCCGATGTTGAGCGCGTTGGCGAAGGCTCCCAGGGTGTTCTCCGGAGCGAGCGCCGCGCCGCCCCTGTGCGCCACAACCAAGATGTTTGGCCACGTGGGTACGGTGGGCGAAGGGGCCGGGGTGGGGGATGGTTCCGGTGTGGGCGCGGATGCGGTCGGCACGGGCGTGGGCGAAGGTGCAGGGGCCGCCCCGCCGCAGGCCGCCAGGGCCAGGGTCAGCACCACGGCAGCCACTGCCAGGACTGCTTTCGGAGAAGTTCTTCGGAACGCGCTCATGTTTTTCCTCCAGGATGTAGGGGCCAGAGACGCGACAATCTTACCAGAAAACGCGGAACCGAACAAAATCTGGACTGCTGAAGCGGGGCTCCAGCAGTCCAGATGCATCGTCCCACGAATTGCGCTACGGGGCGACCGTGTCGTTGTAGTCTTTGATGGCCTGGGTTACCTTGGCAGCAGCCTTATCCAGGGCTTCCTTCGCGGTTGCCTGGCCGGAGAAGCACTCCTCCAGCGCGGCTTCCACGGTCTGGCGAGCCTCGGGGAAGACGCCGATCAGGCCGCCGGCGGTGTAGTTGTTGATGGGCGCGGCGTGCAACTGATCAATGGCCACCTGGAACTGCGGGTACTTCTGGCGCCATGCAATGTCATCCGGGTGGTTGTACCCCTTGGAGTTGATGGGGTAGTACCCGGTGTTGATGTGCCAGAAGGCCTGCGAGTCGGCGCTGACCATGAACTTGATGAACTTCCAGGCGGCTTCCTGCTCTTCCTGAGGACGCAGGTTCAGGATGTAGAGCGAAGCGCCACCGATGATGGTGCCGGACTTCTTGAAATCCTCCTCACTGGAGCGCGGCAGGAACCCGACGCCCAGTTCAAACTTGCCCTCTGCGGCGTCCACGCGGTCGCGCAGTGCAGCGGTGGAGTCCAGGGTCATCGCGACCACACCCGAGTCAAAGGCCTTCTTGGTGTCGGCGGTCTTGCGGCCCAGGTTGGCGCAGATGCCCTCGTCAAGCATGCTCTTCCACCACTCCAGCAGTTTCACGCCCTCGGGGCCGTTGAAGGTCGCCTCGGTGGCACGGGCCGCGCGGCCGTTCTCGTTGTTCACGTAGTAGCCGCCCTGCACCGCGATGAACTGCTCCACGAACCAGCCGTACAGCGCGAACGCACAGCCGTACTGCACCGTGTTGCCCGACGCATCCTTCTTGGTCAGTTTCCGAGCGGCCTCCGTAACCTCAGCCCAGGTGCGCGGGGCCTTCTCGGGATCCAGGCCCGCTTCCTTGAAGAGGGTCTTGTTGTAGTACAGGACCGGGTTGGACGTGTTGAACGGCATCGGCCACAACTTGCCCTCCACGGTGTAGTAGTTGCGGACGGCCGGCTCAATGTCGCTCACGTCAAACTTCTCGGCGTCAATGAAGTCCTGCACAGGGCGGACTACGTTCAGGTCAATGAGCAGGCGCAGGCCGATGTCATAAATCTGCACGACCGCGGGCACATTCTTGGACTGCAGACCGGCTTTCAGTTTGGTGATGGCGTCATCGTAGGAGCCCTGGTACGTCGCCGTAACGAAGACCTCGTTCTGCGACTCGTTGAAGCGCTTCACCAGTTCCTGGATAGTGTCGCCAGCCTTGCCGCTCATGGCGTACCAGAAGTCAATCTTGACAGGCTCCTTGGGCGCCGGAGGTGTCGTCGGTTGGGCGGGCGGCGTCGTGGGCTGAGCCGCGGGCGTCGTCGGCTGTGCGGCCGGCTTGGTCGGCTCGGGCGTCGCTTTGGGGCCACATGCTGTCAGCACCATGCTGGCGACCAGTACAACAGCCAAAATCGTGAAAAGCGTCCGTTTCATGATCCTCTCCACCTTTCGTAACATGTAGTTGTGTGCTTACTCCCTTGAAACTCCCGACTATCCGGTATTGACTGTTTCCATCACCTCCTTTCCGTGCACACGTTTCCAAGACCACGATGAGGCAACAATGATCGCGCCGCGTGAGACTGCAACCCTCTAGCCCTTCAGGGCCCCCGCGGTAAGACCGCGGATGAGTTGCCGGTTGGCGAGGACAAACAAAAGCAGCGTCGGGATCATGACGATGACTACGCCGGCCATCACGACATTCCAGGCCTCGCGCTCAAACTCCTGCAGCATCTTGATCCCGATCTGCACCGTTCGCATGTTGGTGCTGTTGGTGATGAGCAGAGGCCAGAAGTATTGATTGTACGTCTGCAGGAAACTGTACACCGCCAGCGTCCCCAGCGCGGGACGGGCCAGCGGCGCAGCAATCGTGAGCAGATACCGCAGGTTGCTGCATCCGTCAATGATCGCCGCATCGTACAGATCTCTGGGCAGGCTCATGAAGAATTGCCGTATCAGGAACGTGCCGAAGGCGGTCGCCATGAACGGC
>JARYMK010000085.1 GCA_029907165.1 Anaerolineae bacterium | reverse complement strand
CACAGCATTTCAGCGGCCGGCATCTGTTTGCCGGGGACTACCTGCTCTCCATCTCGCTGAATTGCGAGCCCGGTCAGCTGCAGGTCGAGACTGAGACGCCGACGGCCATGCCCACGGCGACGAGCACGCGAACGCCTACCTCTACTGCGACAGCGGCCTTCACAGCAACGCGCACGCCAACGCCCACCCCGACACGAACGACGAGCGCTACCGCCACCTACACCCGACGCCCCACCAACACACCCGGTCCATCGCCCACCTGGGTGCCGGGTGCGCAGGCGCGGCTGTGGCTGCCGGTGATCTTCCAGCAGTGGGCTGCGCCCGCGCCGCCGACGCCGACCCCAACGGCCACCCTAACCCACACGCCGACCCGGACGCCCTCGGCAACGGCCACACCCACCGCCACGCGGACGCCGACCCCTGCGCTTGCGGAACTGTCGCGCGACAATGGCGAGGCGCAATACTACAACGCGGGCTACAAGGCCGGGGACGCGGTGGGCATCGTGCTGGAGGCTCCGGCTGGGCTGTATCCGTTGCGGCCGGTGTCCATGCGGGTCATGTTCGTGCCCGTGGGCGGGAGCCCCAGCGTGGTGGTCAGGCCGCAAATCTACGCCATGAGCGGCGGAGTCCCGGGCGCTCTGCTGGCAGAGGGCGCGCCGCAGACCGTGAGCACGTTCCACCCGGCCTGGGCCACCATAGACCTTTCGGGCATGAGCCTCGTTCTGCTGACGCCGCAGCCGGTGCTCGTGGCCATACGATACGAGAGCGGTACGGTCGGCACAACCGCCTCGGTGCTGACAGATTCCACGGTGATTATTCCAATGGGTGCAAACTTCTACGACCGCGGGTTCGGCTGGGAGGAGCATTACGCTTTCTGGCAGGATCCTTGGACCGTGGGATACAACATGCTTCGGCTGACCGTGCAGACGAACCTGTGGTGAGTGGTATTTGGATCGCGAAACCCGCGAAAGGGGCGGGCGCGCCGCTTGTGAAGGGATGAGGACATTTTGTAGGGGAGATTCATGAATCGCCCCTACAATCACGCACCTCCGAGGTGTGTCGCAGGTGTATTCCGCGCGGGGTAAGGGGCGTTTGGACCGCGAAACCCGCGAAAGGGCGCGAAAAACGCGAAAGGGGCGGGGCGTGCGTTCCCTCGCCCGCTGGGAGAGGGCTAGGGTGAGGGGCGGGCCGCGCGGGGCCAAACCCCCGCCACGGGTAGGGGCAGCACGCTGGACCCTCTACGCCCAGCCCGCAGGGCTTCGCCCATTCAGCCCGATGGCTTCAGCCTCGGGCTGGGCAGCGCGGGGCGGCGGCGTTTGGATCGCGGAAGCCGCGAAAGGGCGCGCGGGGCTGAACCCCCGCCACGGGTAGGGGCGCAGCGCGCTGCGTCTCTACAGACCCCCGACCGACGGCTTCAGCCCCGGGCGGGCCGGCCATCGCACGCCGGCACGGGTCAGGGCACGGGCTGCCCAGGCGGGCGCGCAACCAGCAGCAACCCCGCCACCGTCTTGGCGTCGCAGATTTCGCCGGAGCGAATCATGGCCAGGGCGTCGGCAAGGGGGACGCGCGCCACGCGGATGGCCTCATCGTCCTCCTGCGCCTGCGGGCCTGCCGACAGCCCCCGCGCGAGGAACAGGTGCATCCACTCGTCGCAAAACCCGGGGGACGTGTAGAATCCAGCCAGCGGCAACACGTCCTGCGCGGTGAATCCGGTCTCCTCGGCCAGTTCCCTGCGGGCGCACGCGGCGGGGTCTTCGCCCGGCTCCAGTGTCCCCGCCGGAATCTCCCACAGTTCGCGCCCGGCGGGCCTGCGGTACTGCCGCACCAGGATCACGCCGCCTTCGTCGTCCAGGGCGACGATGCCCACCGCGCCGCGCGCCTCTACGACCTCGCGCACGGTGCGCCGCCCGTTTGGCAAAGCCACCTCGTCCACGCGCAGGCGAATGAGTCGCCCCTCGTAGACGAGGCGGCTGTTGAGGGTGCGTTCGGCCTTCACGTTAGGGGATGATCAACTGCTGGCCGGGGTAGATGATGTTGACGTTGCGCAGGTTGTTGGCCAGGGCGATTTCCTGCACCGTCTTGCCGTACATGAGCGCGATGCGGTACAGGGTCTCACCGGACCTCACGATGTGGACCTTCGCCCCTGGCGGCGGGGTCATCGCCCCCGACGGGATGATGAGGCGCTGGCCCACCTGCAACAGGCTCGGATTCAGGATGCGGTTCACCGAGGCCAGGGTCTGCCACGAGATGCCGTACCGCGCCGCGATGCTGTACAGCGTGTCGCCGGGCTTGACCACGTACACCTCGGCGGATACCGGCGCGCCCGGGATGATGAGCACCTGCCCGACCTTGATGAGATAGTTCGGCGGCAGGTTGTTGGCCTGGGCGATGGCTTCCACCGTCGTGCCATACCGCCGCGCCAGCGAATATACCGTATCGCCCCACTGCACCACATGCTGGACGGGAACAGGCGTCGCCGTCGGTGCGGGCGTGGCCGTCGGCTGGACAGGGCCGGTGGTTGGGGCCGGCGTGGCGCTGGCGGCCGGCACAGGCGTCAGTGTGGGCATTTCGTAGGTGGGCGTGGGCCCCACGGCGATGACCGTCGCGCCGGTCGGCACTACGGCGGGCGTGCCGGGCGGCACTGTGGCCCGCGGTTCCACCGCCGCCGCCGTGGCGACGGGCGTCTGGGCCACCGGCGGCTTGGGCCGGGTGCACGCGGAAAGCCCCGCCGCAAGGACGAGAACAACCGCCAGGACAAGCATCCCCTTTCGTGTGGACATGGCGTCCTCCTCCGCTGCCTCGCAGCACAATGGTTTGGCATGCTGTTCTACAGACGGGGCCATCATAGCACATTCGCACACGGGCGTCAAGGTTGATTTGTACGCTCAGGTTCGTGTACAATAGGCAAAACGCCCGCGGAGGCCCACATGAGCCTAGAGAAGTTGGCCAGGATCGCGCTGGTTCTCGTGATCGTCATCGCATCGTTGTACTTGCTGGACAAGATTTGGGGGGCGCTGGCGTCGGTCAGCGAGGTGATTCTCATCTTCGGCCTGGGACTGCTGGTCGCCTACGTCCTGGAGCCTCTGGTGCGCTGGCTGGCCGAGTTGCACGCGCCCGGGTGGATGCGGCGGGCCCTCTGCCGCCTCTTCGGCGAGACCCGTGCGGCACGGCTGTGCGACCTGCGCGTGGGGCGAACCGTGGCGCTGGCGGTGGTGTACCTGGGCCTGGTAACCGTCCTCATCCTGAGCGCCGTGTATCTGGTGCCTCTCACGGTGGATCAACTGACCCAAATCAGCGCACGCATCCCCAGCATCATCGCCGGCGCGCCCGACTTCCTGGCGTCGGTGGATCGGTGGCTGGCCGAGCGCAACATCGCCATCTCGCTGTCGTCGCTGTACGATGAAGCCCTGCTGCGCCAGCGCGCCGAGGTGCTGCTGGGCCAGGCAATTCAGTACCTCATCACGGCAGCGCGGGCGGTTGCGTCATTTGCAACCCTGTCGCTCCTCGTGCTGGCCGTGAGTTTCTACACGGTGCTGGACGGGCGCAAACTGGTGGCCGAACTGTCGGGGCTGGTGCCGAAGCGGTACCAGGACGAATTGGCCTTTGCGTCGCAGACGGTGGATCGGGTCTTCGGCGGGTTCGTGCGCGGGCAGGTGCTCATGGCCGTCATCTACGGCCTGTTCGCCCTGGTGGCCATGCTCATCGCGGGCATGCCGTCGGCGCTGGTCGTCGCGTGGATCAGCGGCATCATCATGATCGTCCCGCTGGTGGGCGCGCCGATCGCCATGCTCCTGCCCGGCATCGTGGCGCTGTTCCAGCAGCCGGGCGCGGCCATCTGGCTCATCATCGCCATGACCGCGTTCCAGCAGGTCCTGCTCCACGTCATCATCCCGCGCATCATGGCGGAGACCATGGGCCTGCCCACGCTGCTCATCATTGCCGCCACGCTGCTGGGTGTCATCCTCATGGGATTCTGGGGGCTGGTGTTCGGCGTTCCGGTGGTGGCCATCTTCTACGCGCTGGCCGTGTACTGGCTCCAGCGGGTGAAGAAGCGGCTGGACGAGGAGGCAGGGGAGACGTAGCAGCAGACACCCACCGCAGAGACCGCAGAAGCCGTGCACAAGTTTCCTCTGCGGTCTCTGCGGTGCAAATGGAACTCTCCCTAGATGACCCCTAACTCCTTGCCCACCTTGGCGAAGATCTCCAGCCCCTTGTCCAGGTCGTCCTTGGTGTGGACGGCGGAGATCATGACGCGGATGCGGGCCTTGCCGCGCGGCACGGTGGGGAATCCCAGCGCCATAGCGAACAGGCCATTCTCAAACAGGCGGCGCGAGAACTCCTTCGCGAGCGGCGCTTCGCCCAGCATCACCGGCGTGATGGGCGTGGTGCTGACGCCGGTATCAAACCCCAGGCGTTTCATCTCGCTCTTGAAGTAGCGCGTGTTGTCCCACAGGCGGTCCACCAACTCGGTGGACTCCTCCAGCACGTCCACGGCAGCGATGCAGGCGGCCACGTCGGCGGGCGTTACGGCGCTGGAGAACAGGAACGGGCGCGCCTTCTGCCGCAGGTAGTCCACCACCCGCTGGCTGCCGGCCACCACGCCGCCCACCACGCCGAACGCCTTGGACAGCGTGCCCACCTCCACGTCCACCTTGCCGTGTAGGTGGAAGTGGTCCACGATGCCGCGCCCGCCCTTGCCGAGCACGCCCTCGCCGTGGGCGTCGTCCACCATGAGGATGAAGTTGTGGCGCTGGGCGACCTCGTAGAGTTTGTCCAGCGGGGCCACGTCGCCGTCCATGGAGAACACGCCATCGGTAACGATGAGGGCGCGGCGGTAGGTCTTGGGCTCGGCGCGGATGACCTCCTCCAGCCCGTCGGGGTCGCAGTGGGGGTAGCGCACGATCTTGGCCCGCGACAGGCGGCAGCCATCTATGATGCTGGCGTGGTTGAGTTCGTCGGAGAAGATCACGTCTTCGGGGCCAACCAGCGAGGGGATGGCGGCCAGGTTGGCGCAGAACCCCGACTGGAACGATACGGCAGCCTCCACGCCCTTGAACGCGGCCATGCGCTGCTCAAACTGTACGTGCAGCGTCATGGTGCCGGCGATGGAGCGCACGGCGGCCGGCCCGACACCCCACTCGTCTATGGCACGCTTGGCGGCCTCTTTCAGTTTCGGGTGGTTGGCGAACCCCAGGTAGTTGTTGACGCAGAAGTTGAGCACCCTGCGCCCGTCCACTACCGTCCACGCGCCCTGCGGCGAGCCGATGGTGCGGATATTGATGTACAGCCCCTGCTCCTTGAGTGCGGCGGTTTCCTCGTCAATAAACGCAAACTTGTCAACGCTCATCGTATCGCTCCTTTCCAGTGGGGCCGTTAGCCCATAGCCATTAGCCTTTAGCCAGCGACCGTACCCGTGGCCACAGGCCAAAGGCTAAAGGCGAACGGCTAGTGGCCATTGGCTTATGGATACATGACGATTTTGGCAGCCTGGCGGTCGGCGGCAGTCATCAGGTCAAACCCCTTCTGGAACTCGTCCAGTTTGATGCGGTGCGTGATGACGGGCGAGGGGTCAAACCCGGCGCGGAACAGTCCCTGCATCTGCATCCAGGACTGCCACAGTTGCCGGCCGTTGATGCCGTAGATGGTGATGCCCTTGAAGATGACGCTCTTGTTCAGGTCAATGGTGATGGGCTGCGACGGGATGCCGAAGGCGACCCAGCGCCCGCCCTTGCGCAGGACGGCCAGCGACTGGTCAACGGCCGTCTGGTTGCCGGTCATCTCAATCGCCACGTCCACGCCCAGGCCGTGGGTGTCGTCCATGATGCGCTCCACAACGCCGCCGTCGGCCACGTCTATAGCCACGTCGGTGCCCATCTGCTTGCCGATGGCGATGCGGGCCGGGTACTTGCCGATGTGGTAGATGCGGCTCGCGCCCGATGCCCGCGCCACGCCGATGGCGAACAGGCCAATGGGGCCATCGCCGAAGATGGCCACGGACTTGCCGGTGATGGGCTCGCACAGGACGGCGTACACGGCGTTGCCCAGAGGGTCCTGGATGGAGCCGATGGCCGGGTCCAGGTCCGGGTCGTTCTTCCAGGCCGAGGTCTCGGGCACGGCCACGTACTCGGCGTAGGAGCCGTTGGTGTCCACGCCGAAGATGACCAGGTTCTGGCAGATGTGGGGCTGGCCGTTGCGGCAGACGTGGCAGGTGCCATCAAAGATGTGGCTGTCGGCGGAGATGAAGTCGCCGACCTTGAGCGACCGGACCTCGCTGCCCACCTCCACCACGTCGCCGCAGAACTCGTGGCCGATGGTGATGGGCGGCTTGATGCGGCTCTGGGACCAGGCGTCCCACTTGTAGATGTGCACGTCGGTGCCGCAGATGGAGGTGGCGCGGACTTTGACGAGGACTTCGTTGGGCTTGATGCGGGGGATGTCAATCTCGGTCATTTCCAGCCCGGGCCCGGGCCGGACCTTGCGTACTGCGCGCATTTTCTCAGCCATACGACTACTCTCCTTCGTGCAGTCTATTGATTGCGTCCTTGCAGGCTTTGGCGGCGCGGGCGAAGTATAGCACCGTCGCGCGGGGACGTCAAAAGAGGCCGCCGCGCCCCGCCCCGCGCGGGCCTGCCCACCCCGCCCGATGCTGAAGCATCGGGCTAAATGAACAAAGCCCTGCGGGCTGGCGGGGCGTAGCAGGCTACGCCCCTACACGCAGCGGGGGTTTGGCCCCGCGCGGTGCCACGCGCGCCCGTTTCGCGCCTTTCGCGCCCTTTCGCGGGTTTCGCGATCCAAACGCCCCCTTACCCTCACCCTAACCCTCTCCCAGGGGGAGAGGGGACGGACCTCCCCGCCCGATGCTGAAGCATCGGGCTAAATGGGCAAAGCCCTGCGGGCTCGGTCAGCCCCAACGGGGCTTGGCCCTTTCAGCGCGGAGGTTTGGCCACGCGCGGACGCGCCCTCACCCTAGCCCTCTCCCAGGGGGAGAGGGGACGCGCACGGCCCGGCCCGCCCCATTTTGACACCCCCGCCGACGGTGCTACAATTGCCTGCAAACGTTTGAACAACGCGATCATTCTCCCGTCGGAGCATTCGTCATGCAAAACGCCGTCAGCAAACGGACCGCCCTCATCGTCGTCGCTACGGGATCGTTCCTCACGCCGTTCATGGGGTCAGCCATCAACATCGCGCTGCCCTCCATCGGCAAGGCCCTTGCCATGAACGCGGTGCTTCTGTCGTGGATCGCCATGGCCTACAGCCTGTCGTCGGCCATGTTCCTGGTCCCGTTCGGGCGCGCCGCCGACATCCACGGACGCAAGAAGGTCTTTCTGTGGGGTGTGGCGATCTTCGGCACCTTCTCGCTCCTGTGCGGCCTTGCTACGTCGGGGACTATGCTCATCGCGTTCCGCGTGTTGCAGGGCATTGGCGGGGCGATGGTGTTCGGGACGGGCATCGCCATCCTCACGTCGGTCTTCCCACCCCAGGAGCGTGGGCAGGCCCTGGGCATCAACGTGGCGGCGGTGTATCTGGGGCTGTCGCTGGGGCCTGTGGTCGGCGGGCTGCTCACCCAGAACCTGGGCTGGCGCAGCGTGTTCTACGTCAACGTGCCGCTGTGTCTGCTCATCCTGGCATTCACCACGGCCTACCTGAAGGGCGAGTGGGCCGAATGCGCCGGCGAGCCGTTTGACTGGGCCGGGTCGGCCATCTACGGCGCGGGCCTGGCGTCGCTGATGTACGGGTTCTCGCACCTGCCCGCGGGCCTGGGCGCTGTGCTCGTGGCCGCAGGGCTGGCGGGCATCGCGGCGTTCGTCGTGTGGGAGTCGCGCACGGCCCACCCCGTGCTGGACGTGCGCCTGTTCCGCCAGAGCCGCGTCTTCGCCCTGTCCAACCTAGCGGCCCTCGTCAACTACGCCGCCACCGCTGCCATCGGCTTCCTGCTCAGCCTGTACCTCCAGTACATCAAGGCGCTCACGCCCCAGCAGGCGGGCTTTGTCCTCATCGCCCAGCCGGCCATGCAGGCGCTGTTCTCGCCGCTGGCGGGCCGCCTGTCCGACCGCATAGAGCCGCGCATCGTAGCGTCCACCGGCATGACCCTCAACGTCATCGGCATCTTCTTGCTCACGCTGCTGAATGCGACGACGCCCCTGCCGTTCATCATCGCCAGCCTGATGTTCCTGGGCCTGGGGTTCGCCCTGTTCTCGTCGCCCAACACCAACGCCATCATGGGATCGGTGGAGCGGCGCTTCTACGGCGTGGCGTCGGCGACGCAGGGAACCATGCGGATCGTCGGCCAGATGTTCAGCATGGGCGTCGTGATGCTCATCATCAACCTCATCTTGGGGCCGGTGCAGATCACGCCGGAATACTACCCGCTGTTCCTGCGCGCTGCGCATGCGGCCTTCGTTACCTTCGCCATCCTGTGCTTCGGCGGCATCTTCGCGTCGCTGGCGCGGGGCAAGGTGCGGTAGCGGCGTCGCAGCACGTGAGGATTGTACACCGCAGCACGTTGTGCTACAATGCCCCCGTGCGGCTATCCCACGCCGCAATTACGAAAGGAGATGGACATGAGCAAGAGACTGTACCCCGTTGTGGCGCTCCTCGTCGCCGCCGTGCTGCTGGTGGCCTGTGGCGGTGGCGGAGGCGCAGGCAAGCCTCCCGTGGCGATGCAGAAGTACGAGACCAGCACCTTCGCCATGGAGTACCCCAGCGCCTGGGAGAAGAGCAGCCTGGAGATGATGGGCATCAGCATGGCGTTCTTCTCGCCGCAGAAGATTGACACCACAGACCCAAACAACCTGGACCTCAGCACCCTGGGGAGCGACTACCCCATCGTCGTCGTGATGACCGCCCCGCAATCAGTAGCGGGCGCGATGGGGATGGACGACATTGACGCGGCCATGTCCGACATGGACATCACCCGCGAGCCGGATGTCAAGGTCATCAAGCAGGGGGACACGACCATGGGCGGCGCGAAGGGCAAGATTTTCGTCGGCACGGGCACCGATCCCGACATCGGCAAGATGGGCGCCCACGTTGTCATGGCCAAGCGGGACGACGGCACGGTGCTGGTCTTCATGGGGGCCACGCCTGACAAGGACATGGACAAGAACATGAAGATCTTTGAGTACATGCAGGCCGCGTTCAAGTTCAAGTAGGCCCTCACCCTGTGCGGAATCCACCTGCGACGCACCTCCGAGGTGCGTCGCAGGTTTGACCCCTCACCCTAACCCTCTCCCGCGCCTGCGAAGAATGCCACCCCGCCCGATGCTGAAGCATCGGGCTACATGGACAAAGCCCTGCGGGCTGTCAGCCCCAACGGGGCTTCGCCCCTTCAGCGCGGGGGTTTAGCCCCGCGCGGGGCCACGCGCGCCCATTTCGCGCCTTTCGCGCCATTTCGCGGGTTTCGCGATCCAAACGCCCCCTCACCCTCACCCTAGCCCTCTCCCGGGGGAGAGGGGACGGCCCTGCGGGCTGGCGGGGCGTAGCAGGCTACGCCCCTACACAAGGCGGGGGGTTGGCCACGCGCAGACGCACCCTCACCCTAACCCTCTCCCAGCGGGCGAGGGAACGGACCTCACCCCCGGCGGGCTTCGCACTCGCCCTCCTCGCCCGCCTCCTCCCACACCTCGCGGCCCTCGCGCACGAGGAATGCCACGATCACCAGCCCCACCAGCGGGTCGGCCTGCCAGAACCCGAACAGGTAGTTGGCCCCCAGGCCCAGCAGGAGCGCCGCTGACAGAAACGCGCACGCCAGCGTCTCCTTCGCGTCGGCCACGAGGGCAGCGGATCCGATGCGCCGGCCCAGGCGGATCTTGGCGCGGGCCAGCAGCGGCATGACAATGAGCGACAGGGTGGCGATGACAATGCCCGGCAGCGAGGGGTCGGGCACCTCACGCAGAATCAACTTCCGCACCGATTCAAATAGCACGTAGACCGCGAGCACGAAGAACGTGATAGCCACGAACCGCATGGCTCGCTTCTCCACGCGCTCCTCGTCTTCCTCGGACATGTTGCCGTGCTGGTGCAGCCGCCAGATGAGCACCAGGCCCGACAGTGATTCCACGATGCTATCCAGCCCGAAGCCCACCAGCGCGATGCTGGACGCGATCCCGCCGAAGACGATGGACGCCACCGCCTCTAGCACGTTGTACCCGACGGTGAAGTACTCCAGGTTCAGGGCTTTCTTGTAGAGTCTGTCCACAAGCCTCCTCTGACTGCATTTCACGAGAATACGGGGAGTCCACTCCGCGCCCTGTGCGGTCTCTGTGGTAAATCCTTACATCACCCCGTTACCAGAAACGGCACGTGTGGCGAGATCACGAACGGCCGCAGGAGCGTAAAGAACGCCAGCGCCGCGCTCGCGCCCAGCAGCAGGAGCGTCCATCGGTCGCGGCGGACGGCGTAGGCAAGCACCAGCAGCGGGAAGATGCCCGCGAACACCCGCCCTGCCGAAGCGTAGGCTTCCCAGATGTCGTAACTGGCGCACACGGCGAACAGGGCATGAACCAGCACGCCGCCTGTGTAGGCATCGTAGCCGCGGCGCATCCGCCAAAGCGACACAGCGAGCGCGCCGAGAACCAGCGCCATCACCGCGATGACGCTCCCCTGCCGCGCCATCGCAGCGACGCCCTGCCCGATGCTCTCCGCCGCGCTCCGCAGGGCCGCCGCCATGCCCACCCCAGGCGCGACGACCTGTCCCGCCGACACGCCCATCCCGCCTGCGCCCAGCCAGAGGTACAGCCCCCCCTGCCACGCGAAGTAAGGAACGATAGACGCAGCCAAGATCGCCGCATCGCGCCACCGCCTGCCCAGCAGTTCGGCCACCACCAGCGGGATGACGAACAGCACGGCGCTCTCGCGCGTGAGGAGCGCGGCAGCCAGGAGCGCGCCCGCGGCTCCCGTGCGGCGCTTCTCCCAGCACAGCCACGCGCCTGCGGTGAACGCCATCACCATCGGCAGTGCCAGGTCCATCTGCACCGCCAGAATCTGCCCCGAGTTCAGCGCGAACAGCAGGCTCCACCACGGGTTGAGGTTGCGGCGGCGCAACAAATGAGCAAAGACCGCTGTGCCCGCCGCGATGGCGAGCAGGTTCACCGCCACGAGCGCCCAGGGGATGGCGGCCTCATGCCCCAGCGACAGCAGCGCAGCCGTCAGCGGGTAACCGATGCGCTGCACGCGGACGGGGGGCACGGCGGGCCGTTCCCCGCGCACCAGGCTACGCGCGATGTGGTAGAAATGCTGCCCGTCGTAGCCGATGCCCTGAAAGACGACAAGACCATCGGGCAGAGAGGCGGGATCGTTCAGCGGGTTCGCGGTGCCCAGGCCGATAAGCGCGGACGGGTTGAAGTCATATGGAGCGAGGACAAGCGCCAGGAAGACGAGGTACACAGCCAGGGCCGCGACGACGGGACCGAACGCATGGCGTAGATGTCTGCCAGTCTTGAGTCCCATGCTCGCCCTCGCTCCCCTGCGCTACGCCATGTGCAGCACCGCTTCCACCTGATCCAGCGCCCAGTCCAGGTTGGCCTCGGATATGACCAGCGGTGGGGCCAGGCGGATGACATGCTCGTGGGTCTCCTTTGCCAGCACGCCGCGCTCCTTTAGCGCCTCGCAGAAGCGGCGCGCGCCTCCCGCCTGGCGCTTCAGCACCACGCCCACCAGGAGGCCCTTGCCGCGCACCTGCTCCACATGCGGGCTTTGGATACGGCGCAGGCGGGCCATCATCCGCTCGCCCAGGGCGGCTGCGCGTTCGGGCAGGCGCTCGTCCACCAGAACCCGCAACGCTTCCCGCGCCACGGCGCACGCCAGCGGGTTGCCGCCGAACGTGGAGCCGTGGTCGCCCGGAGCGAAGACGCCCAGCACCTCGCGCGAGGCCAGCACCGCCGACACCGGGTACAGCCCGCCCGACAGCGCCTTGCCGATGGTAACCATATCCGGGCGGACGCCCTCGTGGTCGCACGCCATCATCTTGCCCGTGCGTCCCATGCCCGTCTGAATCTCGTCGGCGATCATCAGCACGCGATGGCGGGTGCAAATTTCCCGCACGGCGCGCAGGTATCCGACGGGCGGCACCACCACGCCCGCCTCGCCCTGGATCGGCTCAAACAGGAATGCCGCCGTGCGCGGCGTGATGGCCCGCTCCAGTTCGCCGACGTCGCCAAAGGCGATGAGTTTGAACCCGGGCGTGTACGGCCCGAACCCGTCGCGGTACTGCTCCTCGCTGGAGAAACTGATGACGGTAGTCGTGCGCCCGTGGAAGTTGCCCGCGCACGCGATGATCTCGGCCTGCTCGTCGGGGATGCCCTTCACGCGGTAGGCCCACTTGCGCGCCGCCTTGATGGCCGTCTCCACCGCCTCCACGCCCGTGTTCATGGGCAGCATCATCTCGTAGCCCAGGAGTTCGCACAGTTCCTTGGCGAACAGGGGTAGTTGGTCGTTGCGAAACGCGCGAGAGGTCAGCGTTACCTTCTGCGCCTGTTCCACCAGCGCGCGGACGATGCGCGGGTGGCAGTGGCCCTGGTTGACGGCGGAGTAGGCCGACAGGAAGTCCAGGTACTTGCGCCCTTCCACGTCCCACACCCACGCGCCCTGGGCGCGGGAGATGACCACATCCAGCGGCTTGTAGTTGCGGGCGTTGTATCGTTCTTCCAGGGCGATGTAATCCTCGGTTCGCATGGCCTGCATCGGTTCACTCCTTCGTGAGCATTGGACGCGGCGCCGTGCCGCAGGGATGGGATAATACCACAGGGCGCGCGGGCAGGCAAAAGCGCCTGGCAGCGCCTGAAACCCGCCCGGCGCTCCGCCACTTAGTGTGCGAGATTGCGCAGGTGTTCCACCAGCGCGTCCGCCGCCCGCTCGTAGGGGCTGAAGAAGTGAATTGTGGGCTTGGTCGCCAGGTCCATGAGCGAGGCCAGTTCGCTGCGGTACAGGCGTATCCAGATTTCGGCCTGGGGATTCAGGCTGTGCGCCTTGTAGCCAGCCTCCAAGTTCAGCGCATCGTTGCCCGACGCGAGAATCACCAGCGCAGCCTCACGGCAGTTGGCCGCTTCCAGCGTGGCGAGCGAGGTCATATCAGCCTGGAGATGGCACACGTTCGGGCTACGAACGCCCAGTTCGGACAGCACATCCGGCTTGGTGTCCACCAGCACGATAGGGGTGTCTGGGTTCAGCGCCAGCAGTCTGCGGCACATCGCCCGCCCCAGTTCGCCAACACCGCAGATAATGGTGTGTCTGGAAAACGTCTTCGCAACCAATCGGTCCCACTCCTCTCGGTGTTCGTCGCGCCTCAGGTACACGGCGACCACGCGCAACGCGCCCTCGCCCAGGATGAGCACGCCCAGGACCGGGACTACGAAAGTCAGCACCTCGGGCACCCAGCCGTCCCCAGGCTCTACCACCGCCTCAAGGTAGGCCATGTGAAACGCACGAACAATGAGGTCCAGGAGGTTCTCGCCTGGGTAGGCCCCGGCGAGGCGCATCAGGAGCG
>JARYMK010000084.1 GCA_029907165.1 Anaerolineae bacterium | reverse complement strand
GTGGGGGTGGTGGCCCGCACAAAGAGCCTGCTGCAGGCCAGCGCGCCGTTCCGCCTGCGCCGCCCGACGCCCGTCGCGCCGACCACGACGCCCACGCCGATGCTCACCCCTTCGGTGCAGCCGACGCCCGCGCCCACGGCCACGTACACGCCCGTGCCGCCCACCGCCACGCCTGTCCCAGCCCCCCAACCGCCCACCACCTTCGCCGGCTGGAAGGGCGAGTACTACGACAATCCGACCCTTTCGGGGGAGCCGACGATCGTCCGCGACGATGATACCATAGACTTCCGGTGGACGACCGGCTCGCCCGACCCCGCCATCCCCGCCGACGACTTCTCGGTACGCTGGACGCGGACGCTGTCGCTGGCGGCGGGCACGTATCACTTCCGTGTGCGCTCCGACGACGGCTGCCGCCTGTGGGTGGATGGCAGATTGCTGGTGGACGAGTGGCACGACAGCGCGGAGACCCTCTACAGCGGCAGCATCTTCCTGGCGCAGGGGCCGCACTCCATCGTGCTGGAGTACTACGAGCGGGCGGGGTCGGCAACCATCGGCCTGTGGTGGGAGTACGAGGATGCATTCCCCAACTGGAAGGGCGAGTACTTTGCCAACGCCAACCTGTCCGGACCGCCCGCGCTGGTGCGCGACGACGAGCAGGTGGATTTCGCGTGGGGACTCGCAGCGCCCGCGCCGGAGATTCCCGCCGACGGCTTCTCGGTGCGGTGGACGCGCAAGTGGTACTTCCTGCCGGGCAACTACCGCTTCTACGCCAGGGCGTGGGATGGGGTGCGGGTGTGGTTTGATGATACGCTGGTCATAGACGAGTGGCACGCCGGGTCCGAGACGACGTATGCGGGCGATGTCCGGGTTACCGACACGGGCTGGCACACGGTGCGCATCGCATACTACAACCAGTCGGGCAAGGCGGAGGTCAAGGTCTCGTGGGAGGCCCTGGTATTCTACGCCGGCTGGAAGGGCGAGTACTTCTCCAACCGCGACCTGCGTGGCCAGCCCGTGTTCGTGCGCGATGACCCCACGCTCAACTTTGAGTGGGGCCTGGGGAACCCGGGGCCGGGCATCGGGCCCGACAACTTCTCCGTTCGCTGGATGCGGGAGATAGAGTTCGCCGCAGGCACATACGAATTCACCGTGGTTGTGGATGACGGCGTGCGCGTGTGGGTGGATGACTGGAAAGTGCTGGACCAGTGGACGGATGGGATACGGCGGACGTACACGGCGGTCTTTGAGGGGCTGAGCGCCGGGCGACACACCATCCGCGTGGAGTACTACGAACACATGGGCGAGGCCGTCCTGCGATTCTGGTGGACCAAGCAGACGGCAGTGCAGAGGAATCAGGGGCGATGAGCATGAGGCGGCTAGCGGCTGGACTTCTGGCAGTGCTGCTTGTACTCCTGCCTGCGTGCAACCCTGCACCGCAGGAGTTCGCCATCTGCCTGGCCGAGGGGGACGTGGGAGCGCCCGTCATCTCCATGGAGGACATCGTCTCCTACACCTGGGCGACGCACGAAATCCGCCTGACCGAGGCGGCCTTCGCCCGCATCCTGGCGCTGCAGGTGCCCGTGCGGGGGCTTCCGTTTGTCGCGCGGGTGGACGGCAGCCAGGTCTATGCGGGCGCGTTCTGGACGCCCATCTCGTCCATGTCTTCTGACGGCGTGGTTATCATGTTCCCGCTGGGCGCGCAAGACCCCGTCATCCGGATTGAGTTGGGATACCCGGGTTCTGGTTTCTTCAGCGGCGCCGACCCCCGGTTCAACCCCCGGGTGCGCGCGGCGCTGGCGCGGGCGGGCAAGTTGAGGTAGGACCATGCGCAGGGCGTACTGGGCGACACTCGCAGTCGCCGTGATCGGCGTGGCGGCTGCGGCGTGGCTCATTCTCTCGCAGCGCGGCGGCGACACCAACGCGCTGCAACCGGCTCCCGACCGCGTTGCCCTGCCGACACCGCGATACGATAGCGCCACATCCGTGGAGGAGGCTCTGCTGAAGCGGCGCTCCATCCGCGACTACAAGGATGAGCCGCTGACGCTGGCCGAGTTGGGCCAGTTGCTGTGGGCGGCGCAGGGGATCACCGACCTCGCCGGGTTTCGGACTGCGCCTTCCGCAGGCGCGTTGTACCCATGGAGGTGTACGCGGTCGTCGGCAACGTAACCGACCTCGCGGCGGGCGTGTACAAGTACCATCCCGCCGCGCACGCGCTGGAGCGAACGGCAACAGGCAACCGCCTCGCTGAATTAAGCAAAGCGGCTTTGGGACAGGCGGCCGTGAAGGACGCCCCTGTGGTTCTTGTGCTCGCTGCTGTGTACGAGCGCACGACGCAGAAGTACGGTGAGCGGGGCGTGCGCTACGTGCACATGTAGGCGGGACACGTGTCGCAGAACGTGTACCTGCAAGCCGTCTCGCTGGGGCTGGGAACCGTTACCATCGGCGCTTTCTACGATGAAGACGTGAAGAAGGTCGTCGGCCTACCGGACAACGAGCAGCCCCTGTACCTCATGCCCGTGGGAAAGCCATAGCGTCCGCGCGGGCAGGCTATCTCGCGCTCATCGGAAGGCAGGCGCGATGCGAACTGCCCACTCCCGGACCGCATCCCAATTGCGGTAGTCGCCATCGCGCGCCTTCATGGCTCGCATGAGCAGCCGAATCGGGAACGGCAGGCGGCGGCTGTCCATGACACCTGGGAAAAGCCCCACGTCCACCGGCTTTACGCTGGGCGTCTTGGCGCGGAGCCCGTCCAGATACGCCGCGACGGTGCAGCGGTTCTCCTCGGTGTCGTTCGCCATGGTCAGGCACACGACGAAGTAGGCCACGGGGATGCGGCTCAGTTCCTGCTCGTGCTTCTCTACAAACGAGACGGCTTCGGGCATGGGGCGTCCGGCGCGGATGGCGCTCCCCACGATGACACCGGCGTACCCGGCCAGGCTTCGGACTTTGCGGACGGGCTGCACGTCCACCTGGAAGCCCTCACTGCGTAGCGACGCCGCGACCGCCTCGGCGATGCTTTCGGTGGAGCCTGCGCGCGTGGCGTAGGCGACAAGCAATCGTTTCTCCATGTCTGCTCCTTGACTGTTGTTGGATATACTACTCGGCAAGGGTACGAGCGGTTCACCGCGCTTTGGCGAGGCCGCCGCCGTATGCTATACTCGTTCCGCCTGGATGGCAAACGCGGGGCTGCGGAGGCTGCCCGGCCAAGGATTGGAGACTCCTTTGGACGCGAAACATCTGCATACGCTGGAATTTGACCGCATTCTGGAGCGCGTGGCGGCGCACACGTCGTTTTCGTTCGGGCGCGAGCGGGCGCTGGCGACCCAGCCTGTAACCGACCTGGACGAGGCGCGGCGCTTGCTGCGGCTGACGGGCGAGGCGCGCCTGCTGCTGGACACGAAGGGGGTGCTGTCCGTCGGCGGCGCGCGGGACGTCCGCCCACTGCTGATCCGCGCCGAGCGCCATGCCATGCTGGACGCGCAGGAACTGCTGGACATCCGCGAGACGCTCAACGCGGCGCGGACGCTCCGCCGTTCGCTGTCGCGGATGGGCGCGCAAGTCCCGCTACTGGCGCAGAAGGCGGCGCTCATAGAGGAGTGCGCCCATGTGGCAGCGGAAATCGGGCGATGCATCAACGATCGCGGCGAGGTGGTGGATTCGGCCAGCGCCAAACTGGCCCGCATCCGCGCCGAAGTGCGCATCGCCCACGATCGCCTGCTGGACAAACTCAACCGCATCATCACCAGCGGCGAGAACGCGCCGTTTCTGCAGGAACCGCTGATTACCCAGCGGAGCGGGCGCTACGTCATCCCGCTGAAGGCCGAGTTCAAGGGGCGCATCCCGGGCCTGATTCACGACCAGTCTGGCTCGGGCGCGACGCTGTTCATTGAGCCGCTGGCGACGGTGGAGTTGAACAACGCCTGGCGCGAACTCCAGTTGGAAGAAGAGCGCGAGGTGCGGCGCATCCTCACGGAACTGACCGACCTGGTGGCCGAGGAAAGCCCGCTCATCCTGCGCACGCTCCACATCCTGGCCGACCTGGACGTCATCTTCGCCAAGGCCAAGTACGCCGAGGAGATGCGCGCCACCGAGCCAACACTGGTGCCGTTCGCACCCAAGCCCGCGCGCGCCGATGCCGACGGCACCGAGTTGCCGCCGCACCCAGGCTCGCGCATCCGCCTGCTGCGGGCGCGGCATCCGCTCCTGCCGCCCGAGACGGTCGTGCCCATTGACGTCGTCTTCACCGACCGGTTCTTCGTCCTGGTTGTTACCGGCCCCAACACGGGCGGCAAGACGGTGTCGCTGAAGACCGTGGGCCTGATGGCGCTCATGGCGCAGTCGGGCCTGCACCTGCCCGCCGACGAGGGGTGCGAACTCACGGTGTTCCGCAACGTGTTCGCCGACATCGGCGACGAGCAATCCATAGAGCAGAGCCTGTCCACGTTCTCGTCGCACATGAACAACATCGTGGACATCCTGCGGCGCGCCGATTCGCAGTCGCTGGTGCTGTTGGACGAAATCGGCGCGGGGACGGATCCGGTGGAAGGCTCGGCGCTGGCGCGGGCCATCCTCTCGCACCTGGTGGAGCGGCGCATCACCACCATGGCTACGACGCACTACTCGGAACTGAAGTACTACGCCCAGGTTACGCCGGGGGTGGAGAACGCCAGCGTGGAGTTTGACGTGGAGACGCTGTCGCCCACGTTTGAACTGACCATCGGCCTGCCCGGGCGGAGCAATGCCTTCGCCATCGCCACGCGGCTGGGGCTGGACGAGGCAATTGTGCAGGAGGCCCGGTCGCTCGTGTCGCCCGAGACGCTAGAGGCCGACGTGCTGCTGGGCGAAATCCAGGTGGCGCACCGCGAGGCACAGGCCGAACTGCAGGCGGCGCGGGCGGCCCGCGAGGAGTTGCAGCACCTGCAGCGAAGCCTGCAGAAGCAACTGGCCGAGTTGGAGGCGTCCAAGGCGGCGATGATCGCCCAGGCGCGAGAGCAGATGCGCGAGGAACTGGAAGCCTTCCGCCGCGAACTGCAGCGCGCCCGCCGACAGTTGGAGCGGGGCGCGGCGCTGCCCGATGCCGTCGTCCAGGCCGAGCAGATCGCCCAGGCGCTGGAGTCGCGGCTGCCCCCTCCGCCTCCCCCTCCCCCGCCCGAATTCGCGCCCGGGGAACTGCGCGTGGGCGCGTCGGTGTGGGTCAAGTCGCTGAAGGCGGCGGGCGAGGTCGCGGCCATTGACGGCGACCGCGTGGAGGTGAGCCTGGGGCGCTTCCGCCTGTCGCTGGATGCGTCGGACCTGGAAGTGCGCGCCGCGCCTGCACAGGAAGCCGCGCGGGCAGCGGGTGGCGACTACACGCCCGCGCCGTCGGTGGGGCGGCCCGTGAAGGCGGAACTGGACCTGCGCGGCAGGCGCGCCGAGGAAGTGCATCTGGAACTGGAACGGTACCTGAACGACGCCTTCCTGACCGGCTTGCCCTGGGTACGCATCATCCACGGCAGGGGCACGGGCGTGCTGCGGCAGGTGGTGCGCGAGGCGCTGGCGAACCATCCGCTTGTGGTGGCGTACAAGTCGGGCGCGCCCGAAGAGGGCGGCGACGGCGTTACCATCGCGGAACTGGCCAAGCGATAGTGCCGTGTGCGTCTTTGCAGTAGGAGCACGTTTTTCACCGCAGAGGCGCGGAGGACGCGGAGAAACTCAGACAATATTCTCTGCGCTCTCTGTGTTCTCTGCGGTGAAACAACCGTTACGTCATGGCTCAAGGTGTCCAAACTGGAGCGCGCGGGAGGTGGGACGATGAAGCAAGTGTACTTCAAGCACCCGGACAAGCACGGCCCGCTGCTGGAGGGAGTGCTGCACCTGCCGGAAGCGGCAGCGCCGCACGGCGGGGCGGTGGTCTGCCATCCGCACCCGGAGTACGGCGGGAGCATGGACGTGCCGCTCGTTGTGGCCATCGCCAAGGGGCTTGCGCGGGCAGGCTGGGCGGCGCTCCGCTTCAACTTCCGCGGGGTAGGCCAAAGCCAAGGCACGTATGACGAGGGCCGCGGCGAGGTGGAGGACGTGGAAGCCGCCGCTGCCTACATTCGCGGGCACGACGCCGCGCTGGACGGGCCACTGGCGCTGGTGGGGTATTCCTTCGGCGCATGGGTTGCGCTGGAGGCGGCGCGGCGCGTGGGGACGGTGGCTGCCGTGGCGGCTGTGGCGCTGCCCCTGTGGCGCATGCCCGAGGGTTGGCTGAATGACCTGGACATCCCCAAACTGCTCGTCGCTGGCGACCGCGACACCGTGTGCCCCGTCGCCGAACTGAAGGCGTGGGCGGGCGGCCTCTCCGGCCCCACCGAGATCGCCATCCTCACCCGCGCCGACCACTACCTGGCAGGCCGTGAGGGCCAGGTGGCCGACGAGGTTGCGCGATTCCTGAACGCCCACGCCAAAGCGACACGGGAGCGCGCAAAATGATCCGCGCCATCCTGTTTGACCTGGACGCGACGCTGCTGGACAACGACATGCGCACATTCCTGCCGCCGTACTTCCAAGCGTTGTGCGCGCGGCTGGGGCATCGCGTCCCGCCCGGACGCCTCACGCGGCAGATCATGGAATCCACCCAGCGGATGATCCAGAACACCGACCCGACGCGCACCAACCAAGAGGTCTTCGCGGACGACTTCTTCCCCAAAATCGGGCACAGCCCTGAGGAGTTGGGGCCGTTGTTCGCCGACTTCTACGAGATGGACTTCCCGGCCCTGCGGAAGTACACCCGCCCCCGCCCAGAGGCCCGCGGCGTGGTGCAGGCATGCTTTGACCGCGGGTATGATGTCGTCATCGCCACAAGCCCGGTCTTCCCGCTGCGGGCGGTTCAGCACCGGCTGGAGTGGGCGGGCGTGGCCGATTTCCCCTATGCGCTCATCACGACCTATGAGAACATGCACAGTTGCAAGCCGCAACCGCGCTACTACCTGGAAATCGCCGAGCGCATCGGCCGCGCGCCGTCGGAGTGCATGATGGTGGGCAACGACCCGGAGGCCGACATCGTCCCCGCGGCGAAAGCCGGCATGCGGACGTTCTACGTGGTGTACGGCGAGGCGGAGGGGCAGGAAGTCGCCGCCGACTACCGGGGCACGCTGGAGGATTTTCTGCGCCTCATCCGCTCGTGGCCCGTGCCGAAGGAGGCCGCGCGGTAGCCTGGGTCAGAACGCCCACACCAGCGTCATCACCGCGCACACGCCCGTGATGAGCAGGCTGATGACGAACGCGATGCGGATGACCACCGACTCCTCGCCGATGCGGTCAATGCTGGCCGCGGCGTTCTGCAGTTTCGCGGGCGAGATGACGCTGGCCAGCCCACCGCCGATGCCGCTGGCTGCCGCGATGAGCAGCCCCGCCGCCCCGATCTTCTGCGCCGTCGTCAGATGCAGGGCGGTCAACATGGCGATGGACGACGTCTCGGACCCGCTGATGAACCCGCCCAGCAACCCCAGGTAGGGCGCGACCAGCGGATACAGTCGCCCGAACGTCCTGGCGGCGGCATCGGCCACCACGTACACCATGTTGCGCGTGGGATCGGCCAGTTGCCAGTCCGCCCCCTTGCCCGAGTGGTTGATGACGAAGGCGATGGCGAAGAAGACGGCAGCGGCCAGGACGGGCCTGGGCGCGCGCTTCCACCACTTGCTGACCGACGCCCGCAGTTGCGCGCGGGTTGGCTTCAGGATGGGCAACGCCAGCGCCGTGCTGACCAGAATCCAGAAGTAGGCCTGCCAGAGGACGCGCAACTTCTCGGGCGCTCCGGGCACAATTTCCACCGTCATGGCCCACCGCTGAAACGTGAGCGCGAACAGCGGCGAGAACGGCGCGTTGACCAGCAGGGCGAAGACCGTGAGGAGAATCCACGGCGACAGGGCCGCGGCCAGCGACATGCGCCTCATCGCCGCGCGGTCGGCCTCGCCGGTGGCAGACGCATCGCGGAGCGGGCGGCCCCTGATCTTGAGATACCCCAGCATGACGAGCATCACCGCCACCCCTGCCGCCACGCCCGTGAGCGTAATCATGCCCAGCGCGTTCATGGCCATCGCGGCGAACCCCGCCGTAAGGCCCGCCAGCAGGGCAGGCCCCAGCCCCCGCCACAGCAGCGCCCAGCGGCCCGCGATCCACAACATCCCCAGCGCGATGCACGTGCTGATGACCGGCATGTAACGGGCGAACAGGCCGCCAATCTCGGCCACGGGCCTGCCGACGAAGTTGGCGAACACCACCGCGGGTATCCCCAGCAGCGCGTAGGTGCACAGGGCATCGTAGCCGATGGCAGGTAGCGCGATGGCAGCAAAGGACGAGTAGCCCAGCGCCAGCATGATGGGCGGCAGCACCGAGACCGGCACCGCTCCCAGCGCTGTGAGCAGCGTGCCAAAGCCGATGTTGATGATCATGATCTGCACCGCGCGGTCGCCGGGCGCGACGGTTTTGATGAGGGCGATGATGCGGGCCAGAGCGCCCGTCTCCTGCATGACGGTTACCTGGAGGATGGACGTGGCGACCACCAGCGCGATGGGGAGCGAGGCCACCAGCCCCCCAAGGCTGGCCCGCAGCGCGACGCCCGGCGGCGTGCCAAAGTACAGGCAGGCCGCGGCCAGCGCCGCCACCCAGCCGATGCCCCCCGCCACGTCCGCGGCCGTGCGCCGCAGCGTGAGGAGCAGCAGAATCACGAGCACCGGAGACAAAGCCAGCAGCACGGAAACGAGGTGCATGTGTGCCTCCTCATGCGGGGCGGTCGCGCTCCCGCGGTTGGATTACGATTGCACAACGGGCGACGAGTTCGGGATGAACGGGTTGAGCCGCACGGCCAGCGAGAACAGATACGGGTAGGCGGCCTTCAGGTGCTCCATGTACGCGAGCCACTGCACGGCCAGGAGCGCGTAGGCCTGCTCCATGTCGTTGGCCAGATGCGCCAGGTCCGACGGCGGCAGCGCCGACAGGTCTTCGCGGTGCGAGAGTTCGTCGGCCAGGTGGAACACAGCCCACAGGAGCGACGTGAACGTTTCATGCTCGTGGAGCATGGGGTTTTCCAGCAGGCCGAGGAGGAAGGTTCGCTTGCCGACCAGGAGCCCCTTGAGCCAGGGAAGGTCAACGTTGCCGATGGCGACCTTGTAGGGGTGGGACTCCAAGAGGCGCCGCAGCGCCGCGAAATCCTGCGCGCCCCACGATGGGGCCACCCTGCACGCCTCGCGGACGCTCGCTAGGTTCGGGTCGGCGTTGGCGAAACCCCGAAGGAGCAACGTTCCCACCTCGCTGAAGAAAGCGCCGATGACCATGTTCAGTTTCTCCAGCCGCTCTTCCTTCTCGCGCCGCTGGATGACAGACTCGGCGACGCTCCCAATGACGCCCAGGAATGTGCCCACGCCCATGACGATGACGAGGATCGCCAGGGCCTTGCCCGCGGGCGTGGATGGGTGGATGTCGCCGTAGCCTACCGTGCCAACGGTAACGATGGTGAAGTAGAGCGCGTCCAGCGGCGTCAGGCCCTCGGTCAGCGCGAAGCCGACCGTGCCCATCACCAGAACGCCGGCGAAGATCGCAAGATAGATGCGCAAGCGCAATGGGAGCATCTTCAACCTCGCCTTCTTTCTATGTGGAATCCCGCAGAATCGGATGCCAGGAGTCGTGCTCTCCCCCTGGCGGTTGCAGCAGGCGGACGTCATCGCCGACTCGGATGAGGCCGGGCTTCTCCACCCACGCGACGATGCCGCGCCGGCCCCACGCGGCCCTGACGAACAGGGGCGCAAGACCAGGGATGTGCGGGTGGTGCGCATGGATCACTCGGCCCGGGGCGATGCACGGCAGGTTCTCGCCCTCCGAGACCAGGACCGCGCCGCCGGAGAAGAACAGGCGCACGCCAGCCGGCAGGCGGGTGAGGCGCGGGACCCCGGTCAGGAGCAGGTTCGCGCCGAGCCATTCCGGCAGGATGGACTCCAGGCCCATCGCCGCCGCGATTTCAGCCAGTTCTTCGGCCGAGACGATGGAGACCTGGCGGCTATTGCGAATCTCAGTGCCGCGAGGGTAGTGGGGCGTTCGCCCGTCGGATGGGCGTGTGAGGCCGGCGTGCCTGTCGCCGGCGAAGCCTTCCCACGTAACCCGTGCTTCGTCGGCGCGCGTGGTAACCGGCGAATGGGGGTCAAGGCCGAGGTAAACGCCGGCCACTCGTGCTGACAAGGGCGTATCCATGATTGCGGGCCTCTCCGCCGAGTATGGTGTGGAACGACGGTCGCCTGCGTGGGCGGCTGCGCCCTATGTTACCACAGACTCAACGGGTGGGCAAGGTGAAACTGAAGACGCTGCCCTTTCCGAGGCCCTCGCTGAAAGCGCGAACGCGCCCGCCCTGGGCCTCCACCAGGGCGCGCACGATGGCAAGCCCCAGCCCGGCCCCGCCCCCGGCGCGGCTGCGCGAGCGGTCGGCCCGCCAGAAGCGGTCGAACACGCGGGGCAAATCCTCCGGCGCGATGCCCTCGCCCGTGTCGGCCACCGAGACCTCTACGAACCCCTCGCGGGTGGTGGCGGACACGGTAATCTGGCCCCCCTCGGGCGTGTGGCGCAGAGCGTTGGTGATGAGGTTGTTCAGAATCTGGCTGACGCGGTCGGGGTCGGCCAGGGCCGCCGGAAGCCCATCGGGGATTTCGCACGCCAGGCGGATGCCCTTCGCCTCGGCAGCCGGCTCAAACCGCGCCGCAGCCGCCTGCAACATCCACCCTATGTCCGTGGGCACGATGTTGAACCGCAGCGCGCCCGCCTCGGCCTGGGCCAATTCCTGCAAGTCGTCCACCAGGCGGGCTAGGATGCGCGTCTCGTCGTACAGGCGGGCGATTTCCTCCTTGTTCAGGGGGTACACGTCGTCCAGGATGGCGCGCAGGTTGCCCTGAAGAACGCTCAACGGTGTGCGGAGTTCGTGCGCCACGTCGGAAACCAGGTTCTGGCGCAGTTTCTCGGCCTTCTCCAGGGCGGCGGTCATCTCATTGAACGCGCGCGCCACCTCGGCCACCTCGCTGGTGCCCTCCACGGGGACGCGCTTGCCGATTTCGCCGCGACCCACGGCGCGGGCCGCCGCGGCCAACCGCTGGAGCGGCGCGGTGAGGCTTCGGCTGAAGACGGCGCTGACGACCAGCCCCAGGATAACGGCCAGCGCCGCGACCGAGATGAGGATGCCGCGCGTTCGGGTGAGGAAGCGCTGCTCAGACGTTCCCAACTGCGGCGCGCCCGGGAGCGCGATGAGCATGTAGCCCAGCACCTGCTCGCCGTCGGCCTCAGTAACGCGGATGGCGTCCTTCAGTTCGCTGGCGCTGAGCCGCTTGCCTACCCTCTGGCCCACGCCGTCAAAGACGATCTTGCCGTTCGCGTCGGCCAGGATGACGCTGAGCCGCATCTCGGGCATGCCGGGCCGCCGCCCCATCATTCCCCAGCGGGAACCCGTAACGACGACACCGTTCTTCAGCAGTTCCTCTACGCCCTCCCAGCCGCCGTGGGTCCGATAGTAGGCGGCGAGGCTCTCCATGCCGTAGGCCGTAACCTCGCTGCGGGTGATGTACTGGCGGAACTCGGTGGCCGTGGCGCGGTTCATCCAGATGGCAATCGCGCCGACCACGATGAGGATGATGAGGGTGAACGTCAACGTCAGGCGCACCCAGAACGAATTCAAGGCTTTCATGCTTCCCCTCGGAGCCGATATCCGACGCCGTACACGGTCTCAATGTAGGTGGGTTTCTGTGGGTCGGGTTCAATCTTGCGGCGCAGGTTCTTGATGTGGCTGTCCACCGTGCGCTCCATGCCGTCGTACTCGTACCCCAGCGCGCTGTCAATCAACTCGCTGCGGGTGAAGACGTGCGAGGGCCGCTCCATCAGCGCGCGCAGGAACTCAAACTCGGTGGCCGTCAGGTCCACGCGCCTTTCGCCCACCGACACTTCGCGGCGGTCCACGTCCATGACCAGGTCTCGGCAGCGTAGGACGCGCGGCGCGGCAGGCCCCGCGGCGGCCCTGCGCAGGACGGCGCGAACATGGGCCACGACGACCTGCGGGTTGAACGGCTTGGTCAGGTAGTCATCCGCGCCCAGGTTCAGCCCCACGATCTTGTCCGTGTCGTCTACCCGCGCGGTGAGCATGACGATGGGGATGTCGGCCAGGCTGGGGTCCTCGCGCATGATGCGGGTGATCTCCCATCCGTCGCGGTCGGGCAGCATCAGGTCCAGCAGGACCAGGTCCGGCCGCTCGCGGCGGATGGCGTGAAGCGCGCTCTCGCCGTCGTAGGCGACCAGCACCTGAAACCCTGCCTGCTCCAGATAGGTGCGCAGCAGGCGGGCGATCCCCTTGTCGTCATCCACTACCAAAATCCGCTGCGATTGCGTTCCCATGGCACACCTGTCCTGTGATTCCCGCTCCATTCACGGGATACCCAGCCCAGAGCGCCCGAGTCCCGCGAGATCCAAGAACGAATCTCTGCGGTCTCTGCGTGCTCTGCGGTGAATGATGCTTTATTATGATGCCAAACCCGCACCCGTGCAAGGCGAAAAGAGAAGGGCGAACGCCCTCGTCCGCCCTTCCCCCTTGCTGCGGGTTGCTCGTTATAGGGTTGTTGAGAAACTGCTCGTGGATGGCGTGGGAGTGGCCTGAGGCGTTGTGCCCTTGGGCCAGCCGAACCCGCGGAAGCCGCCGAAGCGACCGCCCCGCATGTGGCCGAACCCGAAGCCGCGCCCCATGGGCATGTAGCCCTTCTCCAGGCCCTGGAGCATCCAGTCGGCCTGCTCCTGAGTGATCTTGCCGTCCTTCACCATCTGCTCAATCTGGGCCTTCATCGCCTCGGTGGGGTTGAGCATCCACTGGGCCTGCTCCTGGGTGATCTTGCCGTCCTTCACCATCTGCTCAATGACCTCTTTGCGGGCGGCTTCCATCGCCGAGTCCAGGTCGCTGCGCTGGATGCCCAACTTGCTGGCAAGGGTATCTAGGAACTGGCTGCCGTAGTCGCCGAGTTTGCCAAAGCCCCAGCCGAAGCACCCGAAGAAACTCTTGGGGCCCGGGGTCGGGGTTGGCTCTTGGGCGTAGGCCACACCGAGGGCCGCCACCCCGATGGCCATCACGAGCGTGGCGATTCCGACAATCTTCCAGACTTTCTTCATACTCTACCTCCATCTACTGGACTGAGATGCTTCACGTAGCGCCTCATGCGGTTGGTTTGGCTTTCGGGTCCTCACCTCCTTGTAATCCACTGATATTTTAGCACGCGATTGTGGAGAACTTATGGAGAAGCCGTGATTCTTTGTAAATTCGGATGCGAATCACGGCTTCTCCAGGTTCGCCTGCACACCACCTCCTTCCACGGTTCAGGGGAGCGGAAGTCGTGCCGTTCGCTACTCTGCCCACATTCTAGCACCCGAATCTGGAGAGGTCGCGCAGAAGTTGTGGAGATTGTGCAAAATGCGATGCCGCGCGCGACGGACGCGGGGGCCGCAGCCCTTTCGGTAGGGAGGCGGCCTGAGCTCGTTCAGATAGGTCAGTGACACTGGACAGGAGATGAAAGGAAGATACAATGGCTGCTCTATGAGTGTGTACGGAAGCATACTTCCAGGAGC
>JARYMK010000083.1 GCA_029907165.1 Anaerolineae bacterium | reverse complement strand
CATGGGCCACGCGGACGGCGTATTCCGGCTTGGGCACGACGGGGGCCTGCACGTCCACCGTCCAGTCGCCGCCGATGTAGCGCAACGCGGTGATGCCCAGAAGCCCGCCTGCCGCGTCCACCTCAATCCACTCGTCGGGTTGCGCCAGATCTGGGTAGAGGCTCAGGAAGCGTGCGACCGCCGCATCGCGGGCCGCCTCGGCCGTGAGCGAGGGCGCGGGAGTCGGCTCCTGGGCGACCTTTCCCGTCGCATCCACCTTGCCGCTCCAGGCGAAGTCGCCGAAGGACACCTCCACGCTGTAGAGCGCGTCCGGCACAACGGGCAGCGACACGACAACGGACAGGCCACTGGGGTCCGAGAACTTCCAGGTGGTCGCGCCCAGCCTGCCGCCGGTGATGTCCTCTGCCGTCCACTTGAACGAGGCGGGCCAGTTCAGGTCGGGGTGGGTTGCCTTTACATAACTCAACGCCGCATCTCGCGCCTGGACGAACCCCGACGGCGCGGCGTTCTGCCGGCCCACGTAGGCGCATCCGGCCAGGGCCAAGGTCAACACCAGCACGATTCCGAACCTCCATGCCTTTTTCATCGCCTTCCTCCTCCTTCCCAATTAAGGGAATTGCGCATGGGAGACGAAGGCGCGCGTGGGTTTGTTCCCATCGGAATCAGCCCAGTTGGTCAAAGAGCAGGGTCTGGTTCGTCGTGATGCCGTCCACATCCATGGCGACCAGTTGACGCATGCGCTCCAGGTCGTCCACCGTCCAGGCGAAGACGCGCACGCCCGCCGCGTGGAACGTGCGCACCGCGCCCGGCGTGATGACCTTGTGGTACAGCATCACATCGTCGGCCTGCGACTGGGCCAGCAACCGGCCGACGATGACGGGCAGGAACCGCCGCATGTACCAGAGGGCGATCTTGACCGGAATCTGCATGTACGCCTTGTTGGACGCTCCGCCCTTGTCCTCCGGGTACGACATGCCCAGCCGGGCCTCCGGCATGGCCTCGCGGAGGCGACGCAGGGAGGGGGCCACCAGCGAACTGACGAGAATCTGGTCGGCCATGTTGTGGTGGCGGATGGCCTCGGCGATGTCGCGCTCGTGGCCTTCGTCCTTCATATCCAGATTGATGAGCACGCGGCCCCGCAGGAGTTCCAAGGCCTCGTCCAGGGTGGCGATGGGTTCGCCCTGGACGCGCAGGGCGCGGGCTTGCGCCATGGTCAGGACGCTCAGCGTGGCGGGGCCGGCGTCGGTCTCCACTGTGTCGTCGTGGCTCAGCACGAGGCCGTCGGCGCAGCCCCGCACGTCAAACTCCACCATGTCCACCCTGTGCTCCAGGGCGAGGGTCAGCGCGCGCAGCGAGTTGGGTGGTGCGTAGGCTCCCGCGCCGCTGTGGCCCACGCGCAGAATGCGGCGCCCTGAGGGGCTTCTCAGGGGTGGGTGGCCTGTCGGAAAGTCGTAGCGAAACGGCATTGTTGAGTGTCTCCTAACAATTAGGCTTGAGGTTCGCAGCCGCTACAACAGGGTGGCCCTCGCGAATGACGGCATGGGAGATGGCTAGACCTCCCCGTCCAGCAGTGCTTGTATCCGAGAGGCGATATCAGGCAAGTCAACCGCTGCGATTTGCCAGACAATCTCCAGGTTCACGCCGAAGTAGTCATGGATCAGCCTGCCGCGGACGCCCGCCATGCTCCGCCACGGAATATTCGGTTGGGCTGAACGGAACTCGCCGCTGATCTTCTTCGCGGCCTCGCCGATGATTTCCAAGTTGCGGATGACGGCATCCTGGGTCTTTGTATCCGCACGGAAGGTCTCGTAGGTCAGGCCGCTCACATAGTTTGCAATCCGACGAGCAGCCTCTAGGATGTCGCTGAGATAGACCCTGTCGGCTCTCTCAGACATAGACAGTGCTCGCTCGGATGCTGTCGGCAACACCTGGAACGCGGATACCCTGGATCCCATCGGGTGTCAGAATGTCCACCTTCCTGCCCAGCAGTTGCTCCAAGTATTCGGCGAGTTCCACAAACCGCAACCCTATGGGCTGCGCGAACTCCACGACGATGTCCACGTCGCTGGCCTCGTCGGGAGCGCCGTGCACGAACGACCCGAACAGGCCGATCCTCCGGACGCCGTACTTGGCGGCCAGATACGGCCGTTGCTGCCTGAGAATTGTCTCAATTTGCGCTCTGGTCGTGGACATGGTCAAACTCTCCCGCTAGGCACATGCCAACTCCAGGTTGCCGCGCACGGGATAGCGAGGCGGGCGGTTTACTGCCAGCCCGCTCGACGCGATTATTCTAGCGCCAGGGCACGGACTCGTCAATTCCGATTGGCTGCTGTCTCGGTTCCGTCCTTTGCTGGTGGGCTACACACGTGCATTCTCCAGGTGCGACGCACCTCGCAGGTGCGTCGCACCTGACAACCCACATTCCTCAGCGACCAGTACCAGCAACCGTTGGAACCCTGACCCGCTATTTTCCCTTCCAGGCCGGCTTGCGCTTTTCCAGGAAGGCGCTCACACCCTCCACTCGGTCTTCGGTGTCAAACACGACGCCGAACAGGGCCGCTTCGTGGTCCAGCCCCGCCGCAAGCGAGCCTTCCGCGCCCTCGTTGATGGCCTGCTTGCACAGGCGCAGCGCCACCGGGGCCTTGGACGCTAACTTCTCGGCCAGTTCCATCGCCTTGGGCATCAGTTCGGCGGCAGGGACGACCATGTCCACCAGGCCGATGCGCTGGGCTTCGTGGGCGGTGATGGGGTCGCCGCTCAGGACGAGCAGTTTCGCCATGCCCTTGCCCACCAGGCGGGTGAGGCGCTGGGTTCCGCCGTAGCCCGGTATGATGCCCAGGTTGATCTCCGGCTGGCCGAGGCGGGCGGTGTCGGCGGCGATGCGGATGTCGCAGGCCATGGCCAGTTCGCACCCGCCGCCCAGCGCGTAGCCGTTGATGGCGGCGATGACCGGCTTGGGCAGGCGCTCTATACGGTTGAGCACGGCCTGGCCCGCGCGAGCGTACTCGGCGGCCTCCTCCGCCGAGCGGAGCGAGTTGAACTCGCTGATGTCGGCTCCCGCCACGAAGGCCTTCTCGCCTGCACCCGTCAGGATGATGGCGCGGATGGCGTCGTCGGCGTTCAGTTCCTCAATCGCGGCGGCCAGTTCGGCCACCGTGGCGCGGCTCAGCGCGTTGAGCGATTTCGGGCGGTTGATGGTGATAATCCCCACAGCCCCCTTGCGTTCTACGGTTAGGTTTTCGTACATGGCGTGTCTCCTTGGGCGTTCAGCGTTCGGCCTTCAGCCGTTAGCCTTTGGCTAGTGGCCCCGTGCTACTTGCTGTAATCGTAGAACCCCTTGCCCGATTTGCGGCCCAGGTGGCCGGCCAGTACCATCCGCTTGAGCAGTGGCGGCGCGGCGTAGCGAGGGTCCTTGAACTCCTCAAACATGACGTTGGCGATGTAGTAGGCCGTGTCCAGCCCCACGAAGTCCAGCAAGGTCAGCGGCCCCATGGGGTGGTTGCACCCCAGTTTCATCCCCGCGTCAATGTCCTCTTTGGTCGCCACGCCGTTCTCCAGCGCCCGCACCGCGTCCAGCAGGTAGGGAACCAGCAGCAGGTTCACGATGAAGCCGGGCGTGTCCTTCGCCACAATGGTGGTCTTGCCCAGCGACGCGCCGAACGCCTTGGCGGTCTCCAGCGTCTCGTCGCTGGTCAGGATGGTGCGAACCAGTTCCAGGAGCGGCATGACCGGCACGGGGTTGAAGAAGTGCATTCCCAGGACTTGGCCGCCGCGCTTGGTAACTGACGCCATCTCGGTGATGCACAGCGACGAGGTGTTGCTGGCCAGGATGGCGTGGGGCGGGCAGATGCCATCCAGCGCAGCGAAGACCTTCTTCTTCTCGGCCATGTTCTCCACGATGGCCTCAATGACCAGGTCGCACTCGGACATGGCTGCCAGGTCTGTCGTACCTGTCAGTCGGGCCAGCGCCGCGTCCACCTCTTCCTGGGTGGCCTTGCCCTTCTCCACGGCGCGGGCCATGGACGCCTGGATGGCCTTCATCCCTTTGGCAAGCAGGTCGTCGTTGACCTCCCGGACGATGGTGCGGTAGCCCTTGCGGGCGCAGGTCTCGGCGATGCCGGAACCCATCAGGCCGCACCCGACCACACCCACAGTCTTGATGTCCATGTTTTCGCCTCCTTCGCCGAAAATGGTGGATTTGGCCCATTATACCACAAAATGCGCGAGTTCACTCCACTTTCACACGGCCCTCACCTGTAATTCACGCCGGGAAGCGAGTCGCCGTGCTATGATAGTCGTGGCGCTTTCTGGGGCCCATTCTGGAGCGAGAGAGGACATCCATGGAAGCCATGCGTGAGGCAAGCACAGGTTCAGTTCCTGTGGGATTGAGCGGGGCAAGCCCAGTAGTGCGGCATGCGACGGCGGGTACCGGCAGCCAGCCGCGAACGGTGGCCGTGGGGAGCGAGGATTTTGACCGACTGTGCCGGTGGATTCTCCCGCGTGTGGAGTCCGCGCTCAACGGGATGGTGCTCATGAAGTCGCCGGAGCACCTGCAACTGCTGGCCGACAAGACCGTTGCGGTCTGCCGCCAGGCTGGCCTGAACCTGGATTCGGACACCTGGTCGGCGCTGCTTCAGTACCTGCAGGCCGAGATGGTGGGCTACGGCCCCATTGAGGCGCTGCTGGAAGACGACACCATCACCGAGGTCATGGTCAACGGGCCGAACGACGTGTATATTGAGCGCGGCGGCAAAATCACCCGCGCCGAAGTGCAGTTCCGGAACGATGCGCACGCGATCCGCATCATCCGGCGCATCGTGGAGCCGCTGGGTCGGCGCATTGACCGCACCCACCCGATGGTGGATGCGCGCCTGCCCGACGGCTCCCGCGTCAACGCCATCATCCCGCCATGCGCCATTGACGGGCCGTCCATCACGATCCGCAAGTTCGGCAAGAAGAAGTTCACCGCCGAAGATCTGATTCGCTTCCAATCGGTTACGCCGGAGATGATAGAGTTTCTCAAGGCGTGCGTGGACGCGCGGCTCAACATCGTCGTATCGGGCGGCACCGGTTCGGGCAAGACAACGCTGCTCAACGTCCTGTCCTCGTTCATCCCCAACGACGAGCGCATCGTTACGATTGAGGACTCGGCCGAACTGCGCCTGCACCAGACGCATGTGGTGCGTTTGGAATCCGTCCCCGGCGAGGAGGACGGCACCGGCCGCATAGCGATTCGGGACTTGGTGCGCAACGCCCTGCGCATGAGGCCGGATCGCATCGTGGTGGGCGAGTGCCGCGGCGGCGAGGCGCTGGATATGCTCCAGGCGATGAACACCGGCCACGATGGTTCGCTGACGACAGTCCACGCTAACAGCCCCCGCGACGCCATCGCCCGCCTGGAGACGCTGGTGCTCATGGCCGGCATGGACCTGCCCGTGCGCGCCATTCGCCAGCAAATCGCCTCGGCGGTGGACCTCATCGTGCAGCAGGCGCGCCTGCGCGACGGCTCGCGCAAGGTGGTGCAGATCACCGAGGTGCAGGGAATGGAGGGCGACACGGTGATCATGCAGGACGTGTTTGTCTTCCACGAACTGGGCATCGGCGAGGATGGCAAGGTCATCGGCTTGATGCGGGGCACGGGGATTCGCCCCAAGTTCACTTCCAAATTGGAGGCGGCGGGCCACAAACTCGGTGCGGAAATCTTCCAGGCGGAGTACCGCTACGGCGTGCAGCCCGAGCCGATGGCCGGCTCCAAGCCCAACGGGAACGGCAACGGCCGGCACTAACCCCCAGCCTGGGGCAAGGGGGCAACGGGCCGCTCGGTTGGCGGCCCGTTTTTCCTGCAATGGCGACTATTTGCCCTTCTTCGCTTTCTCCCAGTCGGCCAGGAATCGCTGGACACCCACGTCGGTCAGGGGGTGCTTGATGGCCTGGCTCAGGACGGCGAAGGGCACGGTGGCGATGTCCGCGCCCGCCAGCGCGGCCTGGGTGATGTGGAGCGGGTGGCGGATGCTGGCAGCGATGATCTCGGTGTCTATGCCATAGGTGTCAAAGATTTCAGCGAGGTTCCTCACGACCTCCATGCCGTCGTGGCCGGCGTCGTCCAGCCGCCCGATGAACGGAGAGACGAACGACGCGCCCGCCTTGGCCGCCAGTAGCCCCTGATTGGCCGAGAAGACCAGCGTGGCGTTGGTGCGGATGCCCCAGGCCTCGGCCAAATCGCGCGCGGTATCAATGTCGGTGTCGCACTTGCCCAGGTAGGGGCAGCCATCGCAAATCCTGTCGGTGTCCACGTCCAACTGGGCGATGCGATAGGTAGCCTTCAGCCCCTCCTCGGTAACGGGGACCTTGACGACCACATGGGGGGACCACTGGCCGATAACCTTGGCCTCTTCCACCATACCGTCGGCATCAGTGCGGATGACCTCGGCGCTGACCGGCCCCTGCACGATGTAGCAGATTTCCTGGGCCACTGCCTTGTAGTCCGTCTGCCCGGCTTTCATCATCAGGCTGGGGTTCGTGGTAACTCCCGAAAGAATGCCCCATTCGGCGGCCTTCCTAATCTCGTCAATGTTGGCCGTATCCAAAAAGATGTCCATGTGCGCTGACCTCCTTGTGCAGTGTGGAGACATTATAGGCTTGTGCGGTGCGAAAATCAAACGGCGGATGATAACCGTCGCTGTGAGGGGCGGGGTGGGAAGGTGGTCTGGAACACGGAACCCGCGAAGGGCCGCGAAAGGCGCGAGACGCCGCCCACCGATCGCATTCGGGGCTCATTCGTGGCGCAGGTGCGCCGTGTCATTCAGCCGCACGATGCGCGGCCTTGCACCTTCCGGCTCCACGATGGAGATGGACGCATTGTCAAACCGCCACGGCATGCGCTGGCGCGGGTTCAACCCGATGAGGTCGCCCAGGTACAACGCCATGACGCCCCCGTGCGTTACCACGACCGCCTCCGCATCGCCCGGGTGCGCCGCGATGATGTCCTCAATGGCCCGCATGATTCGGTCCAGGAACCGATACAGCCCCTCCTCGCCCGGGATTGGAACCCACTGCACGGCCATCTCCCACTTGGCGCGGATTTCCGGATACTGCTCGGCGATATCGGCATCGGTAAGGCCGGTCAGCGCGCCGATGTCGTACTCGTTCAGGCGGGCGTCCACGTGCAGCGGCCGGCCCAGCCGTGCAGCGATGATGCGCCCCGTCTCCGTGGCCCGCTGGAGCGCGCTGGCATACACCGCCGCAGGCTTGAACTCCCGCGCCAGCCGCTCGGCGACAAGAGCCGCCTGCGCGCGCCCCCGCTCGCTCATCGGCGGGTCGGCGATGCCCTGCACCTGCCCCTCGTGGTTCCACACCGATTCGCCATGCCTTACGAAGATTAGCCTCATTGACAATAGCCTTTCCGGAAGGACTAAGGTTCACCGCAGAGAACGCAGAGAGCGCAGAGGAATCAAGAGAGACCGCCGAAAATCGTTTCCCTCCCTACCTCTGCGATCTCAACGACTTCTGCGGTGAACGAGACTCTGCGCGGCGGCGTAGGGGTCGGCCTCGCGCCGGGCCACGCGACGCACCCATTCGTCCAGTTCGCCCGGCCGCAAGGACGCCAGCAGCGCCTGGGTCAGTTCGTGCTGGAGCAGCGCCACCAGTTCATCCCGCACCCGCTCCTCCTCCTTGCGGGCGAGGAGACCGCTGTCGCGCAAGTGGTCGTAGTGGGCCTCCACCCGATCCACCAGGTCGGGCACGCCGTCGCCGCGGATGGCTACCGTCTTGATGATGGGCGGCCGCCACCGTCCTACCTGCGTGCCATTGAGGTCCAGCATCATCTCCAGCGCCGTTACGGTGGAATCGGCTCCTTCGCGGTCGGCCTTGTTCACGGCGAATACGTCGGCGATCTCCAGGATGCCGGCCTTGATGGCCTGGATGTCGTCGCCGAAGCCCGGAGCCTCCACGACGATGGTCGTGTGGGCGGTCTTGGCGATGTCCACCTCGGCCTGGCCCGCGCCGACGGTCTCAATGAGCACGCGGTCGTATCCCGCCGCGTCCAGCACCTTCACCGCGTCCGACGTGGCACGCGCCAGCCCGCCCAGGCTCCCCCGCGTCGCCATGCTGCGGATGAAGATGCCCGGGTCGCCCGCCAGTTCACGCATGCGCACGCGGTCGCCCAGGATCGCGCCGCCGGAGAACGGGCTGGTGGGGTCCACGGCCACGATGCCCACGGTCAGCTCGCGGCGGCGGTACACCTTGGCCATCTCGTTGACCAGGGTGCTCTTGCCCGTCCCGGGCGCGCCGGTAATGCCCACCAGGTGGGCGCGGCCCGTACGAGGGTATAGGATGGCCAGCGCCGCGCGTGCCGACGGGTCTTCGTCCTCCACGAGGGAGATGAGGCGGGCCAGTGCGCGCGCATCCCCCGCCATCACCCCCTCGGCCAGTTGCTCAGGGGGAACTCGGCTCACTGGCGCGGCTCCCCGGCCCGATGCCGCCGAATCTCCTCGCGGACGAACTCCACAATCGTGTCGGTGGACGTGCCCGGCCCGAAGATGCCCCGCACGCCCAGTCGCTTCAGTTCTGGCACGTCCTGGTCCGGGATGATGCCGCCCCCGAACACTAAGACGTCGTCCAGGCCCTTCTCCTTGAGCAACTGGATGACGCGGGGGAACAGCGTCATGTGCGCACCCGACAGGATGGACAGGCCGATGGCGTCCACGTCCTCTTGCAGCGCCGCCTCCACGATCATCTCCGGCGTCTGGCGCAAGCCGGTGTAGATAACCTCCATGCCGGCGTCGCGCAGGGCGCGTGCGATGACCTTCGCCCCACGGTCGTGCCCGTCCAGGCCGGGCTTGGCGATCAGGATACGAATCTTCTCTTCTGGCATTGTGCCCTCCGTAGTAGCGTTCAGCGGATTCACCGCAGAGTAGGCAGAGAACGCTGAGGAGGAAAGAAAACTCGGAATCCTCTGCGTTCTCCGCGGTCCCTGCGGCGCAACCTTCTAGAAATACACCGGCTCCCGATACTCCCCGAAGACCTTGCGGAACACGTCGCAGATTTCGCCCAGCGTGGCGTACTCGCGCACCGCCTCTATGATGAACGGCATCAGGTTCTGCGTGCCACGTGCCGCTTCCTCCAATGCGGCCAGTTTCTGGCTCACGGCCTCGTTGTTGCGCTCGGCCCGCACCCGCTGGAGCCGAGCGATCTGCCGCCGCTCGCCCTCCCTGTCCATCTCCAGCAGCGGAATCTCCAGCGGCTCCTCGGCCACGTACTCGTTTACGCCTACTACAACCCGCGACTTGGTGTCAATCTCGCGTTGATAGCGGTAGGCCGACTCCGCGATCTGACGCTGGAAGTAGCCCTTCTCAATAGCAGGCAGGACGCCGCCCAGCGCCTCAATCTCGCGGAAGTAGCGGTTTGCCTCTTCCTCCATGCGGTTGGTCAGCGCCTCCACGAAGAAACTGCCCGCCAGCGGGTCCACTGTGTTGACCACGCCCGATTCGTGGGCGATGATCTGCTGGGTGCGCAGGGCGATGGTAACGGCTTTCTCGGAAGGCAGGGCCAGCGCTTCGTCCATGCTGTTCGTGTGGAGCGACTGCGTCCCGCCCAGCACCGCCGACAGCGCCTCCAGCGCCGTGCGGACGATGTTGTTCTCGGGCTGCTGGGCTGTGAGGCTGCACCCCGCCGTCTGGGTGTGGAATCGCAGCCACCAGGAGCGCGGGTTCTTGGCCCCGAACTTGTCGCGCATGACCTTGGCCCAGATGCGCCGCGCCGCGCGGTACTTGGCGATCTCTTCAAAGAAGTCCATGTGCGCATTGAAGAAGAAAGACAGGCGCGGCGCAAACTCATCCACGTCCAGCCCGCGCTGCATCGCCCACTCCACGTAGGTCATCCCGTCGGCCAGGGTGAAGGCCAACTCCTGCGCCGCGGTAGCCCCCGCCTCGCGGATGTGGTAGCCGCTGATGGAGATGGTGTTCCACTTCGGCACGTGCTTGCTGCCGAACTCTATGGTGTCCACGATGAGGCGCATGGACGGCTTCGGCGGGAACAGGAACTCCTTCTGGGCGATGTACTCCTTCAGGATGTCGTTCTGGATGGTGCCACCCAATTGCTCCATCTTCCAACCCTGCTTCTCGGCGGCCACCAGGTACATGGCCCAGATGACGGCGGCGGGCGCGTTGATGGTCATGGACGTGGTGATCTCGCCCATGGGGATGCCGTCAAACAGGATTTCCATGTCGGCAAGGGACGACACAGCCACGCCGCACTTGCCGAACTCGCCGGCGGCTTCAGGCGCGTCGGTGTCGTACCCGTACAGCGTGGGCATGTCAAAGGCGACGGACAGCCCCGTCTCGCCGTGCTTCAGCAGGTACTTGAACCGCGCGTTGGTTTCCTCGGCCGTGCCGAACCCCGCGAACATGCGCATGGTCCACGGGCGGCTGCGGTACATGGTGGGGTGGACGCCGCGGGTAAATGGGAACTCGCCCGGCCACCCGATGTCGCGGTTGAAGTCCACGCCGGCAATGTCGGCGGGCGTGTACAGGCGCTGCACCGGCTCGCCCGAGACCGTGATGAACTTCTCGCGGCATTCGGGCAGGCGCTTCAGCGACTCCTTGAGAGTGGTATCTTCCCACCGTCGCCGATCTGCTTCTATTCGCTCAAGTTCTTTCCTGTCAAACATGCGCTACCTCCCGGCACGGGCCTTTAGCCTTTCGCCGTTGGCCTTTAGCCCTTGTCTTCAAGCAATGTCTGATGGAACGACACGAGCATCTTCTTCACATCGTACAACTGGTTTACAAGGTTTTGGTATGTTGCTGCATCCACAAAACCAAGGTCGTGGGCGAGCAGCAAGTGATACTCTGCTTCACTGGCCGATCCCATCGCGATTCGGACGAACCGCGCTTTCTCGGTATCACCGCCCCTACCGCAACCTTCTGCGATGTTGGCAGGAATGGACGCGCAGGCCCGTCGCAGTTGGCTTGTGAGGCCATACATCTCGGCTTTTGGAAAGTGCGCAGTAACCCTGTACACATCCAAGTTAAGTTCGTGTGCTCGCCGCCAAACCTCAAGTTTCCTGAAGTCTCTCACGCGCCACCTCTACATCTCGCCGCCCAGCGGCCAAGGGCCAATGGCTAAAGGCTAAGGGCCAATGGCCATCAGTACTCTATCCCCCTCCGCGCTTGCACCCCCTCGGCATACGGGTGCTTGATGTCCAGCATCTCGGTTACCAGGTCGGCGCGGCGGACGATTTCGGGGTGCGCGTTGCGGCCCGTGAGCACCAACTCTATCGTCGGCGGCTTCGCGTCCAACAGGCGCAGGATTTCGTCCAGCGTGATGAGCCCGAAGTCCAGGGCCACGTTGACCTCGTCCAGAATCAAGATGTCGCACTCGCCGCGTGCCATCGCATCGGCTGCGGTCTGTAAGGCGTCGTGGGCCATGCGGATGTCGGCGGGGTCTGGGTTGTTCCTGTCCACGAACTCGGCCCGCCCGAACTGGCGCAGTTCCACGCCGGGCAGGTGCTTCACGGCTCGGAGTTCCCCATAGTTGGGCCAGCCCTTCATGAACTGGATGATGAGCACCCGCAGGCCGTGCCCCGACGCCCGCAGGGCCAGCCCGAGCGCCGCTGTCGTCTTCCCCTTCCCGTTGCCCGTATAGACCTGCACCAGCCCTCGCTGCAATGGCATGGCGACCTCCCTTTGGGAGCCGTTGGCCTTTGGCCGTTAGCCTCCAGCCTTCGGCTCCGTATGGGCAGACCCGCGTGTCTGCTCGCCAACGGCTAATGGCTATCGGCTAATGGCTTTTTCTCGTAGAACTCAATCAGCACCCCGTGCGTGCCCTTGGGGTGGACGAAGGCCAGTCGTCGCCCGTCGGAGCCGATGCGCGGCGTCTTGTCAATCAACTCGTACCCGCGCGACTCCAGGTTCCGCAGCGCCGCCTCCACGTCATCTACCTCAAAGCAAATGTGGTGAATGCCCTCGCCCCGCTTCTCCAGGAACTTGGCGACGCCGCTGGTCTCGGACAGGGGCCGCAGCAGTTCAATCTCGCTTTCGCCCACAGGCAGGCCGACGATCTCCACCCCCTGGTCGGGCACGACGCGGCGATACTCCACGTGCAGCCCCAGCGCGTCGCGGAACAGTGCCAGCGCCGCATCCAGGTCTTTCACTGCGATTCCCACATGTGCGATTTTGTTCATGGTTGTCTCCGTTTCTAGCATTCAGCGCTCAGCCATCAGCAGTCAGTCTTTTGCCCGAGTCTAAAGCCATCGGGCTGAAAGTTGAATGCTGATGGCTGACCGCTTGTTCACCACATCGTCGCCAGCTGGTACTCGCCGAACACCTCTCGCAGCACGCCGCAGATTTCGCCCAACGTGGCGTAGGCGCGGACGCACTCCAGAATCGTCGGCATGAGCGGTGTGTCGCCCTCAGCCTCGCGCCGCAGTTGGGCCAGCAGCGCCTGCACCCGCTCGTTGTCGCGCTCGGCCCGCACTTGCCGCAGCCGCGCCACTTGCCGGTCGCGCACCTGCGGATCCATCTTCAGCGTCTCAAACGTTACCGGCGTATCGGTTACGAATTCGTTCACCCCTACCACGATCTGCTCGCGGGAGTCCACTGCCTTCTGGTAGCGGTAGGCGCTCTCGTGCAGTTCCCGCTGGATGTAGCCGCTCTCAATCGCCTTCAGGACGCCGCCCATCTTCTCCACGCGGTCTATCAGTTCCCACGCCCGCCGCTCCACCTCGTTGGTCAGGTGTTCCACGTAGTAACTGCCCGCCAGCGGGTCTATCGTGTCGGCGACGCCGCTCTCGTAGGCGATGATCTGCTGGGTGCGCAGCGCGATGGTTACCGATTCCTCGGTGGGCAGGGCCAGCGCCTCATCTCGCGAGTTGGTGTGCAGCGATTGCGTGCCGCCCAGCACGGCCGCCAGCGCCTGCAACGCCACGCGGATGATGTTGTTGTTGGGCTGCTGGGCAGTGAGCGTTACGCCCGACGTCTGCGTGTGGAAGCGCAACATGCACGAGCGCGGATCTTTCGCGCCGAACCGCTCGCGCATGATCTTGGCCCACATGCGTCGCGCCGCGCGGAACTTGGCCACCTCCTCCAGCAGGTTGTTGTGGCAGGCGAAGAAGAACGCCATCTGTCCGGCGAATTCGTCCACGTCCATGCCCGCGTCCAGCGCCGCCCGCACGTAGGCCATCGCGTCGCAAAGGGTAAAGGCCACCTCCTGCACGGCCGTTGCGCCCGCCTCGCGCATGTGGTAACCGCTCACGGAAATGGTGTTCCATTGCGGCACGCGCTCCTTGCAGAAGCGGAACAGGTCGGTTACCAGGCGCATGGACGGCTGGGGCGGGAAGATGTACGTCCCCCGCGCCACGTACTCCTTGAGGATGTCGTTCTGCACCGTGCCGCGCAGTTTCTCCGAAGGCACACCCTGCTTCTCGGCCACCGCCACGTACATCGCCAGCAGGACTGTCGCCGGCGCGTTGATGGTCATGGACGTGCTCACCTTGTCCAGCGGGATGCCCTCAAACAGGATTTCCATGTCCCGCAGCGAACTGATGGCGACGCCCACGCGCCCCACCTCGCCCTCGGCCATGGGATGGTCCGAGTCGTAGCCGATTTGCGTGGGCAGGTCAAATGCCACCGACAGGCCCGTCTGCCCCTGCTCCAGCAGGTAGCGATAGCGGCGGTTGGACTCTTCGGCGGTGGCAAAGCCCGCGTACTGGCGCATGGTCCAAAGCCGCCCGCGGTACATAGTCGGCTGGACGCCGCGGGTGAACGGGAACTCGCCAGGGAACCCCAGGTCGCGCTCGTAGTCCACCGGCACGTCGTCGGGCGTGTACAGCCGGTCCACGGGGATGCCGGAGACCGTGGCGAACTCGGCGCGCC